>JAJZTT010000035.1 GCA_021848705.1 Pseudomonadota bacterium | reverse complement strand
TTTCTCCAGAAAGCTCAAGGCGGGAAGCACGCCTGTGGAGCTCATCCTGAACGGCGTCGACGAAAACACTGCGAGAATCATCTCGGGCTATGTGGACGGCGCATTCCAGAAATGGCTGGAGCACGACGCCTCGCTGAAAGGACTGCCGCTTCAAACGCCCGTGCAGCTGGAACAGCGCATCTGGTACAACAGCGAAGTAAGAAGCCGCAATTTCCTGGTTCCCGGACTCATCGCGGTGATCATGACCCTGATCGGCGCACTGCTCACCGCGCTGGTGATGGCGCGAGAATGGGAAAGGGGGACGATGGAAGCCCTGCTCGTCACGCCGATCTCGATGAAGGAAGTGATCCTTGGCAAGCTGATCCCCTATTTCCTGCTCGGAATGGGCGGGCTATCCCTTTCCGTCGCCATGGCGATCTTCCTCTTCGAGGTGCCCTTGCGGGGTTCTCTCTGGGTGCTTTTCGCGACCTCCGCCCTGTTTCTCGTCACCGCACTCGGCATGGGACTGCTCATCTCCTCGGTTGCCAAAAACCAGTTCGTTGCCGGACAGGTCGCCATCATAGGCACCTTCCTGCCCGCCTTCATCCTTTCCGGCTTCATATTCGATATCAACAGCATGCCGCCTGTTGTGCAGCTCATCACCCATGCCATCGCGGCACGCTATTACGTCTCGATCCTGCAGACTGTCTTCCTGGTGGGGGACGAATGGAGCGTGATCCTGCCCAATGCCGCATCCCTTGCGCTGCTCGCTGCGATCTTCCTCGGGCTCACCTGGAAAAACACCAGAAAGCGGCTCGAATGAACCTCTGGAGGAGAATCCTTGCGCTGATGGTGAAGGAATTCCTCGCCCTCCTGAAGGACAGGAAGGGAAGGCTGGTGCTCGTCGTCCCGCCCATGATCCAGCTACTGGTGTTCGGCTATGCGGCGACCTTCGATCTCAAGAATGTCCCTTACGTGGTGTATTCCGAAGATCGGGGACAGGTTTCCCGCGATCTCCTTTCCGCATTCTCCGGTTCGGGAAATTTCACCAGGGTGGCGCATCTGGGAGACGACCGTCAAATCGCGCAGATCATCCAGTCGAGGCGGGCGCTGATGGCGATCCGCATCGGGCCGAATTTTTCAGCCGACCTCCTTTCCGGAAGGCCCGCGAAGCTGCAGATCATCGTCGACGGAAGGAATTCCAACACCGCGCTGCTCGTCGTGAATTATGCCGGATCGATCCTGCGAAAGTTCAACGAGGACTGGGCCAGGGATCATGGAAGCCGGATCCCGGTTCACTTCGAGACGAGATCCTGGTTCAATCCCAATCTCGAAAGCCGCTGGTTCTTCGTCCCTGCGATCGTTGGGCTGTTGACGCTTCTCGTCACCATGCTCGTCACCGCACTGTCCGTTGCAAGGGAGCGCGAACAGGGAACCTTCGACCAGTTGCTCGTCACGCCGATGAGCCCCCCTGAAATCCTGCTCGGCAAGGCGCTTCCAGGATTCCTGATCGGGATGGTGGAAGCGACCGTGATCACGCTGTTCGCGGTATTCTGGTTCCACGTGCCGCTTCTGGGCAGCGTCGCAACCCTCTATGTCGGGATCTTCCTTTTTCTGCTCTCCGCAGTCGGAGTCGGCCTGATGATCTCCTCCATCGCCGTCACCCAGCAGCAGGGGCTGCTCGGCGCTTTCTTCTTCATGGTGCCGGCGATCATCCTCTCCGGATTCGCCACACCGATCCGCAACATGCCGCAACTCGTCCAGGATCTCACACTCCTCAATCCGATGCGCTATTTCCTGGTTTTTTTGCGGGGAGTTTTCCTGCAGGGAACCCCCATCCAGCTTCTGATCGGGCAGTTGTGGCCGATGGCGGCGATCGGGATCGTCTCGCTTGCGATCGCCGGATGGCTTTTCAGGAACAGGATGTATTGAACCCGCTTCCCAAGACGGCGCTGCTTAGCCATCTGCGGTTTTCCGAAATCGCCCTGATGATGCGCAGACCGGTTTCTTCCCGGATCGATGACCGGGAAATCATGGTCGCGACCGTTTCGCTCACGGCCGAAAGGCGATCGATCGCCCGATTGGCTGCGGCTGCAGAGAGCCCGCCGCGAAATCCAGCATTTCATTTCGTATAATGGGCAATATTAGCCACATTATATCAATAAGTTACAATTAAAAGGCGAACTGTTTCATATGACGATGCAGGCCGAAAAAGGGGCGCCACCAGCCCATCCTATCCGAAGAGCGTGATCGAGCGCCATGAAATCAGTGCGCCGAAAATGAAAAGTCCGATCGCCCACAACAGCTTTTTCTCGTGGACGAAAAAATGGTAGTAGAGGATCAGGAAGGTGATGGTCATGAAGGCCGGTGCGAGCCTTGCGATGTGCACCATGGCTGGTTCATCCATGGGATTCTCCTTTGACAATTCAGTGATTATAGCCCAAGGAAAAAGGGGGCCTAAGCCCCCTTTCTTCTGCAAGACCGCTGAGATTATTCGACGCGCTCTCCGTGCAGGGTGACGTCGAGCCCTTCGCGTTCCTGTTCTTCGGAAACGCGCAGTCCCATCACCATGTCGATCGCCTTCAGCAGGATGAAGCTCACCACTGCGTCGTAAACGACGGTGACCATTACGCCCTTCGCCTGGATCATCAACTGGGCGGTATTGCCTTCCAGCACGCCCGCCGTTCCGCCGATCGCCTTCACGGCGAATACGCCGGTGAGCAGGGCGCCCACGATACCGCCGATGCCGTGTACACCGAATGCATCGAGCGAATCGTCATAGCCGAACATGTTCTTCATGTAGACTGCGGTCCAGAAGCAGATCACGCCTGCTGCGAGGCCGATCACGAGAGCCCCCGAGGGTCCCACGAAGCCGGATGCGGGCGTGATGGCGACGAGCCCTGCCACTGCGCCGGAGCAGATGCCGAGGACCGAAGGCTTGCCCTTCGCCATCCATTCAGCGAACATCCAGGCGAGCGCTGCAGCTGCAGTTGCGATCTGGGTGACCGCCATCGCCATGCCTGCACGGTCGTTTGCAGCCCCTGCGGAACCTGCGTTGAATCCGAACCAGCCCACCCAGAGGAGGGATGCGCCGATCAGGGTCAGTACCAGGTTGTGGGGAGGCATGGGTTCCTTGCCGTATCCGACCCGCTTGCCCATCACCAGTGCCGCCATGAGGCCAGCCACACCTGCGTTGATGTGAACGACGGTACCTCCTGCGAAGTCGAGCACGCCGTCACCGCCGAGCCAGCCGCCAGGACCCCACACCATGTGTGCGATCGGCGCATACACCGTGATCAGCCAGGCCGTCATGAACACCAGCATCGAGGAGAATTTCATCCTGTCCGCGAATGCGCCGGTGATCAGCGCCGGTGTGATGATCGCAAAGGTCATCTGGAAAGTCATGTAGGTCGACTCTGGAATGGTCCCTGCGAGCGCGTTGACCGAATCCAGCCCCATTCCGGACAGGAAGAACCGGCTCATTCCGCCGAAATAGGCATTTCCCTGTGTGAACGCCAGGGTGTAGCCTGCGACCATCCAGAGCACCGTCACCAGGCCGGTGATGGCGAAACTCTGCATCACCGTTGCAAGCACGTTCTTCTTGCGCACCATGCCTCCGTAGAAGAGCGCAAGGCCGGGGATGGTCATCATCAGCACCAGTGCCGTCGAGGTCAGCATCCATGCGTTGTCGCCGGAATTCACGAACGCACCAGGATTTGGGGCAGCCGCAGCCGCCGCTACAGGCGCTACAGCAGCTGGCGCGGATGCGTCGTCGGCGAAAACCGGCGAAGTGAACAGCAGCGCTCCGAAAAGGGAGAGCAGCATCAAAAATTTTCTCATCATGTTCTCCTTAAAGTGCGTCCGGACCGGTTTCACCGGTGCGGATGCGGATGACCTGGTCGAGGTTGGAGACGAAGATCTTTCCGTCCCCGATTTTCCCCGTCCTCGCCGCCTTTTCGATCGCCTCGATGACCTGGTCGAGCAGTTCCGCCTTGATGGCGGCTTCTATCTTGACCTTGGGAAGGAAGTCGACGACATACTCCGCCCCGCGATAAAGTTCCGTATGGCCTTTCTGACGGCCGAAACCCTTGACCTCCGTGACCGTGATGCCCTGTACGCCGATGGCGGATAAGGCTTCGCGAACTTCGTCAAGCTTGAAAGGCTTGATGATTGCTGTGACGATTTTCATGTCCACTCCTTGTTTGGATTAAAACTGGTATACGGCATCCAGCGCATAGGTCATCTGGGTGTTCTTTCCGGTACCGTTGACCTGCAGGAAGGAATTCCTGTCGGATCGATCCTGCCTGATCTCGCCCCTGAGCTCGAAGTTCTTGACAGGCGCGTAGCCCACGGTGAGGGTATTGGACTTCAGTTTCTGAGCCACCGGAGTTCCGACCACGCCAACTCCGCCAAGCGCCGCCGTGTAGGTCAGGCTGGAGCGGAAGCCGTCCTTGTCGTTGAAGGTTTCGTTGCGATAGGAGAGGCGCCACTTGTCGTTCATCTGATAATTCGCATAAAGTGCGAGCGCATCCCATTTCGCCGTTCCGATCGCGCCTGAAGGAAGAGGAACGTTCCCCTGGCTGCCATTTGCATAATCGAAGACGAAATTCAGCTGGCTGGTCGCATTGATGGTTCCGACCATGTCGAGATACTTGCCAGTGCCCGTGGTACCGGAAATCATTCCCTTGCCCTGGTAATAGGTGGTGGCCAGGGAGAACAGGCTGCTCGGGGTGATATCGAGACCGAACTCGCCCGTTTTCCCGCCGGTTCCGGAAGTCACCTGATCGAATCCGTTGTTCACACCTGCAATCAGTGTGACCATGTCGCTCGCCACATAGGTTGCACGCACGCCGGTATGGGTATAGGGCCCCCAGCCGAACATCCAGGCATGCGTGTAGTTCTTGTTGGAAGGGCTGGTGATGAGTTCGGCTCCTGCCAGGGTCGCGAATTTTCCGCCGATCACGGTGACCGGTCCGGTCGCATAGCTGACATAGGCCTGGGTCATGTCGAACACATGGTTGTTGTTCCCGCCGCCGAGACCGGTGGAAGCCACTGGTACCGCATCCTGTCCGGTGGTCAGGTTGACCAGTCCGCCGAACCCCTCCTTGGGCTGCTTGGCGATGATGACGGAAAACTGTTGCAGGTTGAAAGCGCTGTAATCCTTGCTGCTGATCGCTCCCGGGGTGTCGAAAATATGCGTGTTCTGGGCGACTCCTGCAGGATAGCTCACGCCAGGCGTCGCACTGGTGAACAGGCCGGTGCTGTTCATGCTGTTGTAGGCGACATCGAAGTATCCGGTCAGACTCACGCCGGAAGCATCCATGATTTCTGAAATGGTTGGAATCTTGCCATCAGCCAGGGCAAGCGCCGGAACGGACATGATTCCGGCGAGGATGAGTGACTGGGTCAGTTTTTTCACAATGCAACTCCCTTTTTTGGTGAATGAAAGACTTCACCCATTCCAAAGCATCTACCGTGCCAGGACTATATTTCAACATGTTACACCACAATTTAGGGATTTTTAGAAGGGATCCAGAACCTTTATGGTGCGTCATGCACCATCTTGGACCATTCTTCTTTTCCGGAATAGTGTTTGCGAATTTGCTACACTTCGAACGTCTCCAATCAATCGTGGAAAAACCATGTTCAATCAGAAACTGCTGGACGAAATTGGCTCGAAAGTGAACGAAGTGATCGCTGCGAGCCCGGCGAAGGATGTCGAAAAAAATGTGAGAGCGATGCTTTCCGGTCTTTTTGCCAAAATGGATCTGGTGACCCGGGAGGAGTTCGACGTACAGAAGGAAGTCCTGCTGCGGACCCGGGAAAAACTCTCTGCGCTGGAAGCCAGAATTGCGGATCTGGAAAAGGGCGCAAGACCTCTGGAATGACCCGTCCAGATGAGCCTCGCGGTTCTTTACAGCCGTGCTCTATACGGACTCGATGCGCCCCTCGTGACGGTCGAAGTGCATCTCGGTTCGGGCCTTCCCGCCTTCACCATCGTCGGATTGCCGGAGGCTGAAGTGCGGGAGAGTCGGGACAGGGTCCGCTCCGCACTTCTCAATGCCAGGTTCGATTTCCCCTCCCGCAGAATCACCGTGAACCTCGCTCCTGCCGACCTTCCGAAGGAAAGCGGCAGGTTCGACCTGCCGATCGCAGTCGGCATTCTAGCCGCTTCGAAGCAGATTCCTCCCGACAGGCTGAAACAGTATGAATTCGCGGGAGAACTCGCTCTTTCCGGAGACCTGCGCCCGATCCGCGGAGCGCTTGCCATGACGCTCGTCGCCCATCGCGACAATCGCGCCTTCATCCTGCCAACGGAAAATGCCCGGGAGGCCGCGATGGTGAAGGGCGCTTCGATCTTTCCGGCGGCGAATCTCGACCAAGTGTGCGCACACCTCACCGGGCTTGCGCCGATCGCCAGATTCGAAGGAATGACGGAATCAGTGCGTGCATCGTATCCCGACTTTTCCGAAGTCAGGGGGCAACTGCGCGCCAAGCGTGCGCTCGAAGTGGCGGCTGCAGGCGGACACAGCGTGCTCATGGTGGGGCCTCCCGGAACCGGAAAATCGATGCTCGCTTCCTGCTTTCCGGGAATCCTTCCAGAAATGACCGAGGAGGAAGCGCTGGAGTCTGCCGCCATCCAGTCCCTCACCGTCTCCGGATTCGACCCCCGGCGCTGGCGGATGCGTCCTTTTCGCAGCCCGCACCACACTTCCTCGACTGCAGCGATGGTGGGAGGAGGAACTCATCCGAAACCTGGCGAAATCTCGCTCGCCCATCGCGGGGTGCTGTTTCTGGACGAGCTTCCGGAATTCGAAAAGTCGGTGCTTGAATCTCTCAGGGAACCGATCGAATCCGGAAGGATCACCATTTCTCGCGCAGCCCAGCAGGTGGACTTTCCTGCTCGTTTCGAACTCATTGCCGCCATGAATCCCTGTCCCTGCGGATTCCTCGGCCACCCGAGCGGCAAGTGCCATTGCACTTCGGAGCAGGTTGCGCGTTACCGTGCGAAAATCTCCGGGCCCTTTCTGGACCGCATCGACATCCGCGTCGAAATGCCGCCCGTCCGTTACGAAGAGCTCAGCATGCCGCCCATTGGCGACACAAGCGCGCAAATCAGGTCGAGGGTGGAAAAGGCGAGAAAAACCCAGATGGATCGGCAGGGAAGGCCGAATGCCGAACTCACGGTGAAGGAGACGATGCGCTACTGCAGGCCGGATTCATCC
The DNA here is from genome assembly GCA_021848705.1 of Pseudomonadota bacterium. Classification (GTDB taxonomy): domain Bacteria; phylum Pseudomonadota; class Gammaproteobacteria; order Burkholderiales; family JABEVD01; genus JABEVD01. The sequence goes on along the minus strand of JAJZTT010000035.1, from coordinate 11,778 downwards.
GGAGAGAAACTCATCAGGCAGGCCACAGACTCGCTCCACCTATCCGGAAGGGCCTATCACAAGGTGCTCCGGATCGCCCGGAGCATGGCGGACCTGGAGGGCAGCTTCGGCATTTCGAATGAAAATGTCGCCGAAGCCATCCAGTACCGCCGCTTCGATGCCTGATCAGGAGTGGACCTGTTTGTGACGGGGAGGCGCGCTCTCGAGACCAAGCCACTTGTCGATATATCCGAGACGCTCCAGAACCACGAACAGAACGATGCCGATGACGAAACCGATTCCGAACGGCATTATCAATTCGCTCATATTGACCATGATCTACCCCTTTAAAGTGACAATCCACGGTATAAATATAGCACAACGCTAATATAAGGCAAGTCTTATATATAAAACCATTCCATAATAATGGTTTTATAGTCGATTGCTATTATTTTACCGGCACGCACTTCCGATATGAATTTTAAATGGAACGGTTTTCATTACCAATCCCAAAGGGGAGACGGGAATCGTTCCCTTTCGCTTCATCCGGACAAAAAAAAAGGCTGCATTCGCAGCCTTTTTTTCCTGGAAGAATCAGGCAGATTTCCTTGCAGGAAGCTTTTCCTTGATCCTTGCAGACTTTCCGGAGCGCTCGCGCAGGTAGTAGAGCTTCGCGCGACGGACGTCGCCGCGACGCTTCACTTCGATGCTGGCGATCAGCGGGGAATAGGTCTGGAAAGTACGCTCGACGCCCTCTCCGGAGGAAATCTTGCGGACCGTGAAAGCGGAATTGAGTCCGCGGTTGCGCTTGGCGATCACCACGCCTTCGTAGGCCTGAACGCGCTTTCTTTCGCCTTCGACCACATTCACGTTGACGATCACGGTATCCCCGGGCGCAAACTCGGGGATGGTTTTGCCCAGACGGGCGATCTCTTCCTGTTCCAGTTGGGCGATCAGATTCATTTCCAGCTCCTTAAACACATTTCGATTCCTGCCTGAATTCGTCAAGCAGCTTCCTTTCCTCCGGGCTCAGCACCCTTTTTTGCAAAAGATCCGGGCGCCTGAGCCATGTCCTTCCCAGCGACTCCTTGAGTCGCCAGCGCCTTATCCTTGCATGATCCCCCGAGAGCAGGACCTGGGGTACGGCGTCACCCCTGTACACTTCCGGCCGCGTATAGTGCGGACAATCCAGCAAGCCGTTCGCAAAGGAATCCTCCTCTGCTGAACCGGCATCTCCGAGTACACCCGGCAACTGCCTGACCACCGCATCGATCAGAACCAGCGCGGCAAGTTCCCCTCCGGAAAGGACGTAATCCCCGATCGAGATTTCCTCATGCACCCTTCTCCGGATGAGGCGTTCGTCCACGCCTTCATACCTTCCTGCAACCAGAACCAGCAGCGGCTCTTTTGCAAGCTGCATCACTTTTCCGTGATCGAGTTTCGCTCCCTGCGGAGAAAGATAGACCACCTTGCCCTCTTCGCCTGCGAGCGCCGCATCGATTGCATGCTCCAGCGGTTCGGCCATCATCACCATGCCCGGGCCACCCCCGTAAGGCCTGTCATCGACCGTGCGGTACTGGTTCGCAGCATACTCCCTGGGATTTTTCGTCCCGAGGCGGTAGATTCCCTTGTCTTTCGCCCTGCCGATGACACCGAAGCGTGCGAACTCCCCGATCATCTCCGGGAAAAGGGTGACGACCTCGATCCTCACCTCAGTAATCCACGCCCCAGTCCACCCGGACCAGCTTCGCATCGAGATCCACTTCGAGCACATGGCGCTTGACGAAAGGAATGAGTCGGATTTTCCCGTCCCTCACCTCCAGCACGTCGTTCGCGCCGGTGCCGATGATGTTCTCGATCCTGCCGAGTTCGACCCCTTCGAGGTTCACCACTTTCAGCCCGACGAGATCGGCCCAGTAATATTCATCTTCGCCCGTCTCGGGAAGAGCCGACCTGGGAACCGCGATCTGCTGACCCTTGAGCCTTTCCGCGACATTACGGTCCGGACAGCCTTCAATGCTGGCGACGATGCTCTTCCCGTGCAGGGAAGCCTCGAACACCTCGATCCTGCGCCAGCTCCCCTCGCTGCCCATCCACCAGGACTGGAAATCGAGGAGGCTGTCGAGCGCATCGGTGAACGGTCGAATCTTGACCCAACCCTTGATGCCGTATGGGGCGGAAATCTGCCCCATCACCACCATTTCTTCAGGCTGCGGCACCGAAGCGCTTGACCAGTTTGGCCACTGCGTCGCTCATCTGCGCGCCGCGATCCTGCCAGTACTTGATCCTGTCCATCTGGATGCGCAGCGCTTCCTGCCCATCGTTCGCCACGGGATTATAGAAACCCACGCGTTCGATGAAGCGGCCGTCGCGCGTGCTGCGCGAATCGGCAACGACCAGATTGAAAAAGGGGCGCTTCCTTGCGCCGCCACGAGCAAGCCGTACGATCACCATCGCTTAACCTATCGAGAAAAGACTAAAAGAGCGGAATTTTACGTCAGGATGGCGCCTCATTGCAAGGCCTTTCAGCGCATTCCCGGCAACATTCCCTTCATGCCGCGCAACATTTTTGCCATCCCGCCCTTCGAGACCATCTTCATCATCTTCTGCATCTGCTCGAACTGGGTGAGCAGGCGATTGACTTCCTGCACGGTCACCCCCGCGCCGGTTGCGATCCTCCTCTTCCGGGAGGCCTTGATGATTTCCGGCTTCGCACGCTCCAGCCTCGTCATCGAGTTGATGATTCCCTCGATCCTGGCGAGTGCGCGATCGTCCACCTGGGTGCCTGCCTGGGCAAGCTGGGCGGGAAGCTTGTCCATGAGCGCATTCAGCCCGCCCATCTTTTTCATCTGCTGCATTTGCGCCTTGAAATCCTCGAGATCGAATCCTTTCCCGGATTTCACTTTCTGCGCGAGCTTTTTCGCCTCTTCCTGGTCTACGTTCTTCGTCGCCTCCTCGATGAGCGAAAGAACGTCGCCCATTCCAAGGATCCTGGACGCCATCCTCTCCGGATGGAACACTTCCAGACCGGAAAGCTTTTCACCCACCCCGACGAATTTGATGGGTTTGCCCGTCACGTGCCGGACGGAAAGCGCCGCCCCGCCGCGCGCATCGCCGTCGAGCTTGGTGAGGACGACGCCGGTGAGCGGCAGGGTCTCGGAAAACGCCTTGGCGGTATTGACCGCATCCTGGCCCTGCATCGCATCGACCACGAACAGCGTCTCGACCGGATTCACCCCGGCATGGAGCTCCGCGATCTCCTTCATCATGGCCTCGTCGACGGCGAGGCGTCCGGCGGTATCGACGATGAGGACGTCGAAGTAGTGGCGTCTGCCGTGATCGAGCGCGGCTTTCGCGATGTCGAGCGGTTTCTGGGAAGGGTCCGAAGCGAAGAATTCGATGCCGAGTTGAGCCGCGATGGTTTTGAGCTGCTCGATCGCAGCCGGTCGATATACGTCGCAACTCACCAGGAGCACTTTCTTCTTCGCGCTCTCACGGATCCATTTTGCGAGCTTGCCGGTCGTGGTGGTCTTTCCTGCGCCCTGCAGGCCCGCCATCAGGATCACTGCAGGAGGAACCGCCGCGAGATCGAGCGCAGCATTTCTTCCGCCCATGAGATTGGCAAGTTCCTGGTGGACGATCCCGATGAAGGTCTGCCCGGGAGTAAGGCTTCCCAGCACCTCCTGTCCAAGCGCCTTTTCCCGGATCGATTCGATGAGTTCCCGAACCACCGGCAAAGCCACATCGGCTTCCAGCAGCGCCATCCGGACCTCGCGCAATGCGTCCTGGATGTTGGATTCCGTCAGCCTTGCCTGCCCCCGCAGCGTCTTGATGACGCCGGAGAGACGGGAGGTCAGATTGTCTAGCATGTCGTTAATTCCCGATTAATGCCATCTGGCATGAGATGGTGTACACTTTAAGCTGTCTCGATAGTCTACAACAAAATGCCGGGCTTTTTCATTTACCTGCTGCCTTCCCTGCTCTACGCCCTCATCGCCGTGCTGCAGTTCTGCGTCCGCGAATCGGAGAAGAACTGGACGCGCGCAGCCATTGCCGCCCCCTTCCTGCTGCACGGCTATGCGCTCTACAGCAACCTGTTCATCGAGGGAGGGGAAGGACTCAATTTCGGCATCGCGAATTCGATTTCCACCATCGTCTGGCTCATCGTCGGCCTGCACTGGGCGGGAAGTTTCTTCCACAATCTCAAGGCACTGCAGACGCCGATCGCGGCGATTGCGGCGATCTCGGTTCCGCTTCCGGCACTGTTTCCGGCGGAACATTTCCTGCACAATGCGAACCTGCTCGCATTCAAGGTGCACCTCACCATCGGGTTGCTCGCCTACAGCCTGTTCTCGATCGCAGCCCTCCAGGCGCTGCTGATGGATTTCATCGAAAAGCGGCTGCATACCGCGATGCCGCCGATCCTGAGGAACCTCCCGCCTCTCCTCACCATGGAAAAGCTGCTGTTCAGGATCATTGGCGCGGGATTCCTCCTGCTCACCATGACCCTTCTCTCCGGTGCGTTCTATTCGGAGGAAATCTTCGGCAAGCCGCTCGAACTCAACCACAAGACGGTTTTCGCTTTCATCTCCTGGGCGATCTTCGCCGTGCTGCTCGCCGGACGGCACTTTTACGGGTGGAGGGGCAGGATCGCGGTCCGATCGACCATGACCGGGTTCATCATGTTGCTTCTCGCGTATGTGGGCAGCAAATTCGTGCTGGAAGTGATCCTGAAGCGATAATGGACGACATATCGCTGAAGACGCTGCTGATCTTCCTCTTCGCCTTCATCATCCTTTCCGCTTTTTTCTCCATCTCCGAAACCAGCATGATGGCGATCAACCGCTATCGACTGAAGCATCTGGCCAGCACCGGCCACCGCGGCGCGAAGCTCACCAGTCACCTGCTGCAGCAGGTGGACAAACTGCTCGGCGTGGTGCTCCTGGGGAGCAGCCTCGTCAATGCCGCGGCGGCATCGCTCGTCACCATCATCACCATCCGCCTGCTCGGCAACAGCGAATGGGCGGTGACCCTCGGCGCGCTCGTGCTGACCTTCCTGCTTCTGGTCTTCAGCGAAATCACGCCGAAGATCATCGGCGCATCCCGCCCCGAAATGATCGCATTTCCGGCAAGCTATGCGCTGATGCCGCTGCTCAGGATTTCCAGGCCGGTCATCTGGTTCATCAACCTGTTCGTGCATTCCCTGCTCTGGATGGTGCGCTTCAAGCCGACGGACGCAGAAGCGCACAAGCTCACCATGGAGGAGCTCAGGGTGCTGGTGCTGGAAGAAAGCCACTACATCCCGAAAGGCCATCAGAGCATCCTGCTCAACCTTTTCGATCTCGAAGCGGTGACCGTGGACGATGTCATGATCCCGAGAAACCAGATCGAAGCGATCGACATCGCCTCCCCCCCTGAAGTGCTGCGCGAGCAGATCGCCACTTCCCACCACTCCAGGCTGCTGGCGTACAGGGAAAACCTGGACAACGTGGTCGGCATCATCGACGTGAGGAAGACGCTCGCCCAGCTGGAAGGAGCGGAAATCAATTCGGAAAACCTCGCCAGGCTCATGAGGGAGCCTTATTTCATCCCGGAAGGAACCCCGCTCCTTTCCCAGCTCCAGCATTTCAGGGAAAACCGGAGAAAGCTCGGCATCGTGGTCGACGAATACGGCGAACTGAAGGGACTCGCTGGCCTCGAAGACATCATCGAGGAGATCCTGGGAGAATTCAATCCGGCCACGCCGTTGCAAAGCGGAAGATACCAGAAGTACGAGGACGGCAGCTTCCTGGTCGAAGGCAGCAGCCTGCTTCGCGACCTCAACCGCAAGCTCGGCCTGGCATTGCCGCTCGAAGGCCCGAAGACGCTGAACGGCCTGATCCTTGAATATTTCGAGGACATACCCGAATCTGGCACGAGCCTCAAGATCGCCGGCTACCCGATGGAAATCGTGCAAACCCAGGGGCGTTTCGTCAAAATGGCAAAAATCTTCCCCAAAATGGACAAATGACGGAAAATACGGATCAATTTCACGGGAGGGAAAGTGGCAATTCAACTGAATAGCAGCCTGGCCCGGGCGCTCGTGCAGCAGAACAGGCTCACCGAATCGGATGCAAAGGCATTCGAGCTGGCCGCATCCTCGAGCGGCAGCAATTTCGTATCCGAACTCATCAAGAGCAGGCGGATCGATTCGAAGGAAATCGCGATGTTTTCCTCGCTCACCTTCGGATTCCCGCTGCTCGACCTCGATGCTGTCGCCCTGGAGACCATCCCCGCCTCCCTGATCGACGTGAAGCTGATGCAAAAGCACAAGGTCGCAGCCCTCTACAAGAGAGGGAACCGGCTGTTCGTCGCAGTATCGAACCCGGAAAACCTGCAGGGACTCGAGGAAATCAAGTTCAAGACCGGGCTCGCCATCGAACCCGTCATCGTCGAGGACGACAAGCTCGCCGCCTTCATCCAGAAAGCTGCCGAAAGCACGACCGAAGCTTTCAACAAGTATGCAGAGGAAGAGATCGACCTCAACCTCGAATTCATCGAAGAAATTACCAAAACCCTCCAGCCCGAACCTTCGGCGGAGGTCGAAGACGCCCCGATCGTCAAGTTCATCCAGAAAACATTGCTGGATGCGATCAGCGCAGGCGCATCCGACATCCACTTCGAGCCCTACGAAAAATATTACCGGATCCGCTACCGCATCGACGGCATGCTCTACGAAATGGCCCAGCCCCCGCTCTTCGTCAAGGAAAAGCTGGCGAGCCGGCTGAAAGTGATTTCGAGGCTGGATATTTCGGAAAAGCGCGTCCCACAGGATGGCAGGCTCAAGCTCGCACTTAGCGAATCCAACGCGATCGATTTCCGTATCAGCACGCTACCGACGCTTTTCGGCGAAAAGATCGTGATGCGTATTCTGGATCCTTCGAGCGCCAAGCTCGGGATCGATGCGCTGGGGTACGAACCGGACCAGAAACAGGTCCTGATGGATGCGATCCAGCGTCCCTACGGCATGATCCTGGTCACCGGTCCGACCGGAAGCGGAAAGACGGTTTCCCTCTATACCTGCCTCAACCTTCTCAACAAGCCGGACATCAACATCTCGACCGCCGAAGATCCTGCGGAAATCAACCTGCCGGGGGTCAACCAGGTCAACATCAACGACAAGGTCGGACTCACTTTTTCGGTGGCCCTGAAGGCTTTTTTGCGCCAGGATCCGGATGTGCTGATGGTGGGTGAAATCCGCGACCTCGAAACCGCCGACATCGCGGTGAAGGCAGCCCAGACCGGCCACCTTGTGCTCTCCACGCTGCACACCAACGACGCCCCCTCCACCCTGATCCGCCTGCAGAACATGGGAATGGCGCCCTTCAACATCGCAAGTTCGGTCATTCTGATCACCGCACAAAGGCTTGCCAGACGCCTGTGCAAGTGCAAAAAAGTGAAGGAAATCCCCAGGCAGGCGCTGCTCGATGCTGGCTTTTCCGAAACGGATCTGGATGGAAGCTGGAAAACCTACGGCCCGGTCGGATGCGACCTCTGCCAGGGAAGAGGCTACAAGGGAAGGGTGGGCATCTACCAGGTGATGCCCATCTCCGAGGAAATGTCGACTATCATCCTGAATCATGGCACTGTGAAGGACATTTCCGATCAGGCGAAGCGCGAGGGGATACGCGACCTGCGCCAGTCGGGTCTGTTGAAAGTCAAGCAGGGACTGACTTCCCTCGAGGAAATCGAGGCCATCACAAACCAGTAAGCTGCAAGAGGAAAGCATGGCGACAGTCAAGAAAGTTGCGGAAAAGGAATATTCCTTCGTCTGGGAAGGGCGCAACAAGGAAGGCAAGCAGATGCGTGGCGAAATGCGCGCAAAAGGAGAGGCGCTCGTCAACACGACCTTGCGTCGCCAGGGCATCATCGTCTCCAAGATCCAGAAGCAGAAGATCGCGCGGAGCAAGAGGATCACCGAAAAGGACATCACGATTTTCACCCGTCAGCTCGCCACCATGATGAAGTCCGGCGTTCCCTTGCTGCAGGCATTCGACATCGTTGGCAAGGGCCACAGCAACCCGGCGGTCACCCGCCTGCTGATGAGCATCAAGGCGGATGTGGAAACCGGAAGCAGCCTGAACCAGGCTTTCAGGAAATATCCGCTGTACTTCGACCAGCTCTTTTGCAACCTGATCAGCGCCGGCGAGCAGGCAGGCATTCTGGAGAGCCTTCTGGACAGGCTCGCCACCTACCGCGAAAAGATCATGGCCCTCAAGCGCAAGATCAAGTCGGCCATGTTCTATCCCGCCGCGATCATCGTCGTAGCCTTCATCATCACCGCAGTCATCATGATCTACGTGATCCCGGCATTCAAGAACCTGTTCTCCAGCTTCGGCGCGGATCTGCCCGCCCCAACCCTGCTCGTGATGAAGATCTCGGATTTCTTCGTCGCCTACTGGTGGGCGATCTTCGGCGGGATAGGTGGCGGCTTGTACGCCTTTTTCTATAGCTGGAAGCGCTCCATCAAGATGCAGCGCAGCATGGACGCGCTGCTGCTGAAGCCTCCTGTTTTCGGCCCCCTCATCCGCAAGTCCTCGATCGCGAGATGGACCAGGACGCTCGCCACCATGTTCGCAGCAGGCGTTCCGCTGGTCGAATCGCTGGAATCGGTCGCAGGGGCTTCAGGAAACTACATCTATGCCGAAGCCACGAGGAAAATCCAGATCGAGGTGAGCAGCGGAACGAACCTCACCACGGCCATGCAGAACACAGGCGTTTTCCCCAGCATGGTGCTGCAAATGGTGGCCATCGGAGAGGAATCGGGTGCGCTCGACTCGATGCTCGCCAAGGTCGCCGACTTCTATGAAGGAGAAGTGGACGATGCGGTCGATGCGCTTTCCAGCCTGATGGAGCCCATCATCATGGTCATACTCGGCACGCTGATCGGCGGCCTGGTGATCGCCATGTATCTCCCCATATTCAAAATGGGACAAGTCGCCTAGATGGATGCGCTCACTTCCGCGCTGCACGATTCGGTTCCATTTTTCGTCACAGTCGCCGCCATTGTCGGCATGATGGTCGGAAGCTTTCTCAATGTCGTGATCGGACGGCTTCCCGTCATGATGGAGCGCGACTGGAAACGCCAGTGCGCAGAACTCGAAGGAAAGTCCATCGAGGAACCGGAATCCTTCAATCTGGTGCTCCCGGGATCGAGGTGCGACAGTTGCGGCACGAAAATCTCTCCGCTGCAGAACATCCCGGTATTCAGTTACCTGTTGCTGCGGGGAAAATGCAGCCAATGCGGCGCAAGAATCCCCGCAAGGGTCGCGATCATCGAGGCCTTCACGGGAATCGCGAGCGGCTTCACCGCCTGGCATTTCGGCTTCGGACCTGAATCCTTCGGCGCGCTGGTCTTCCTCTGGGCGATGATCGCACTCACGTTCATCGATTTCGACAAGCAGCTCTTGCCGGACTCGATCACTCTTCCCCTGCTCTGGGCAGGCATTTTTCTGAATCTCTCCGGCGGCTTCACCGACCTGAAGTCCGCCGTGATCGGCGCGATGGCCGGCTATCTTTCGCTCTGGAGCATCTACTGGATCTTCAGGCTGCTCATGAAAAAAGAGGGAATGGGATACGGGGATTTCAAGCTGCTCGCGGCAATCGGCGCATGGCTGGGATGGAACCAGCTTCCGCTGGTCATCCTGCTTTCCTCGATCGTCGGTGCGGCAGTCGGCATCTCGATGATGGTTTTCGCAAAAATGGAACGCAGCACGGCCATCCCCTTCGGCCCCTATCTCGCAGGAGGGGGGCTGATCGCAATGTTCTGGGGAAAGGAACTCTCGAGATTCTACCTTGGCTAGGCCCCCTGGCGTCGTGCTCACAGGGGGGATCGGCTCCGGCAAGAGCACCGTGGCCAGAATCTTCTCAAGGTTCGGCGCCTGCGTGATCGACACCGACGAAATCTCCCACTTCCTCACCGGCAAAAACGGCGCAGCTCTTTCCAGGATTGCAGAGAATTTCGGCGCCGAATTCATTCTGGACGACTCCCTCGACCGGACGAGGATGCGTCAACGAGTTTTCTCGGACCCTGAATCGAAGAAAAGACTCGAATCCATCCTCCATCCCATGATCCGCGAGGAAGTCGAAAGGCGGATCGAAAAATGCGATTCTCCCTACTACCTTCTCGTCGTCCCCCTGTTTTTCGAAACCGGCCATTATTTCGATCTTGCAGACCGGGTACTTGTGGTAGACTGTGGTGAAGAAAAACAGGTGGAAAGGGTCGCCGCCAGAAGCGGCCTGAGCGCAGACATGATTCACGCAATCATGGGAAATCAGGTATCTAGAACCTGCCGGCTCGATCACGCTGACGACATTCTAGAAAACGGGGGAGAAATGGACGAACTGGAGAAGGCGGCCTATCGCCTGCACTGCCAATATCTGGATTTGATAAACCGGAGCTGATGAGTCAAAATCATGGACTTGTTCTCAAGCTGCCGGGCCGCAACCAGTGATCAGCTATGAATATCCCGTCAATGAACGCATCCGCACCCTGCTGCGGATGGAGGATCTTTCTGCACGGCTGAATTTCTTCCTCGACCAGGATGCGGATTTCGCCCACCACGCGGCGCTCACCACGCTTTTCGAGATCCTCGACGTTGCCTGCCGATCGGATCTGAAGACGGATCTCATCCAGGAACTCGAGCGGCAGAAAAACATCTTCTTCGCGAGGATACAAAGCGATCCGGCCGAAAGGGATGCCTCGACGCTGGACCAGATCGAGAAGGCAAGCGGGGAACTGATTTCCATGCAGGGGAAAGTGGGACAGCATCTCCGGGACAACGAATGGCTGATGAACATCAGGCAGAGAACGGGAATACCGGGAGGGGTCTGCGAATTCGATATTCCATCCTATCATTACTGGCTGCACAGGAAGCCTGAAAATCGCCTTGCCGATCTGAAAAACTGGCTCGGACCGATCTCCCTCATCACGGATAGCATCGATCTCGTTCTCGGAATCCTCAGAAAGAACGCCAGGTCCCTGAAATATGTCGCGAAGCATGGCTGCTTCCAGCAGATTCTCGCGGGAAGAACCGCGCAGATGATTTCCGTCAGCGTCGACCAGGGGCTTTCCTGCATTCCTGAAATCAGTGCCAACAAATATGCGCTCAGCATCCGCTTCGTCACCGCCGAAATCCAGCAAAGGCCGAAGGTCAGCAAGGACGATGTCGAATTCAGACTCAGCTTCCACCATCTCTAGCATGAAAATCATTTGTCCCCAATGCGGAAAGGAATCCGAGTGGAGCCTGGAAAACCCCTGGCGTCCATTCTGCTCCGAACGCTGCAAGCTCGTGGATCTCGGTAAATGGGCCAACGAGGAATACCGGATTCCCGCAAATAAGGAGCAGGATGAAAAGGACTGAGGTCGCAGTCGGCATCGTACTTTCGAGCAAAGGCGAAGTGCTGCTCGGCAGGCGCCCGGAAGGGAAACCCTATTCAGGCTACTGGGAATTCCCGGGAGGCAAGATCGAACCCGGAGAATCTGCAAGGGAAGCGCTTTGCAGGGAACTGAAAGAGGAACTCGGCATCGGGCCCGTCACCCTCTACCCATGGATTTCCAGGATCTTCCATTATCCGCATGCGACGGTGAATCTCCAATTCTTCAGGGTGACCGATTGGAATGGCGAGCCTTCCGGGCTCGAAAACCAGGAGCTTTCCTGGCAGAAACCGGGATCGATCTCGGTGTCCCCGCTCCTTCCTGCAAATGCCCCCATCCTGCGCGCGCTCTCCCTCCCCTCCCTCCATGCCATCACAGCGGCT
>JAJZTT010000220.1 GCA_021848705.1 Pseudomonadota bacterium | reverse complement strand
CCTGTACGGTCTGAAGGGGCCCAACCTCGCCATGGTCACCGCCTGCACCACGGCGACCCATTGCATCGGCAATTCTGCGAGGATGATCGAGTATGGCGATGCCGACGTGATGATCGCTGGTGGCTCCGAATCGACGGTCTGTCCGCTCGCGATCGGAGGTTTCGCTGCGGCGCGCGCGCTCAGCACCCGGAACGACGATCCCTCAACTTCATCGAGGCCATGGGACATCGGGCGTGACGGGTTCGTTCTGGGAGAAGGAGCGGGCGTGCTGGTGCTCGAGGAACTCGAACATGCCAGGGCGAGGGGAGCGAAGATCTATGCGGAGCTTTCCGGTTTCGGCATGAGCGCGGACGCCTATCACATGACCGCTCCCTGCGAGGACGGCGAAGGCGCTGCGCGCTGCATGATGCATGCGCTCAGGAATGCCGGAATCAACCCTGACCAGATCGATTACGTGAATGCGCACGGCACCTCCACGCCGCTCGGAGACATCGCGGAAACGACGGCATTGAAGCGATTCTTCGGTGATCATGCAGCGAAACTTGCGGTGAGTTCGACGAAGTCGATGACCGGCCACCTCCTTGGCGCAGCCGGCGGGGTCGAGGCGGTGTTTTCGGCGCTCAGCGTCCATCATCAGGTCGCCCCTCCCACCATCAACCTGTTCGAACAGGACCCGAAGTGCGATCTGGATTATGTTCCGAATGTCGCGCGCGAGATGAAGATCGACGTGGCAATTTCGAATTCGTTCGGATTCGGCGGAACGAACGGCACGCTCGTATTCAACAGGCTGTAACCCCCGCTCATGGTGCTGATCAACGGAATGGAGGCGGATTCCGTCAGCGTCCATGATCGGGGTTTCCTTTATGGGGATGGGGTTTTCAGGACTTTCAGGTTCGAGAACGGAGTCCCCCTCCACTGGGAACTTCAGTACGCAAAACTTTCGGGCGATTGCAAGGCGCTCGCGATCGACTGTCCCCCGGAATCCTGTTTCAGGGAAGACCTGGAGAAGCTCGGAAAGGGAAATTTCGTCGTCAAGATCATCGTCACACGCGGCATCGGTGCAAGAGGATTCCTTCCGGAAAAAGACATGGCTGCGAATCGATTCGTCATGACTTCCCCGCTGCCGGAGAATCCGAAAAGCGAAATCGTCGCCCGTCTTTGTGATCTCAGGCTTTCCCACCAGCCGCGACTTGCCGGAATCAAGCATCTCAACCGCCTGGAGAACGTGCTGGCGAGGAGCGAGTGGCGTGATCCTGCAATCTCCGAAGGAATCCTGCTCGACCTGGATGGCAACGTGATCGAGGGAACCATGAGCAGCCTGTTCTTCTTCAGGAATGGCTCGCTGCATGCGCCGGATCTTTCCCGCTGCGGGGTGTGCGGCGTGCAGAGGATGCGCGTGCTGGAAATCGGACGGCGCAATGGAATCGAAATCCTGGCCGGCCATTTCGGGATCGAACTCCTCAGGAATGCGGATGAAATCTTCCTCGTCAACAGCGTCATCGGCTTGTGGCAGGTGACGCAGTTCGAAGGGGTATGCTGGAAAAAGGGGGAAATGTCCGGGAAATTCAGGGAATGGCTGCAATGAAAAAATTTTTCCTGCCCTTCCTGCTCGCGATCACGTTCTCATTCGGCAGCATCTTCTGGTATCTAGAAACGCCTCGCGAACTCGCCCATTCCCCGATCGAATTCACCCTGGAGCAGGGAAGCCTCCGCCATACCGCAGCAAGACTCGAGGAAGCCGGCCTGATCGGCAATGCCCGCGCATTCGAACTGCTTGCGAGACTCATGGGCAAGGACTCCATGGTCAAGGCGGGCAATTATGAATTCGAGCACGGACTCACGCCGCTTGAACTGCTCTCCAGGATCACGAAAGGGGACAATTCATGGAGCGGGATCACTTTCGTAGAAGGATGGACTTTTTCCGAAATGCGCAAGGCGATCGATTCGAATCCTGATCTCAGGCACGATTCCATGGACCTTTCCGATGCCGCGATTCTTTCCAGGATCGGAGCTGCGGAATCCTCTCCGGAAGGCCTTTTCTTTCCGGACACCTATTTTTTTGCAAAAGGGCAGAGCGATTTTTCCGTTCTGGAGCGCGCCTATCAGGCCATGGGCAGAAGGGTTTCCAGGGAGTGGAAAAACAGGGGGGAGGGACTTCCCTTTTCCAGTCCCTATCAGGCACTGATCCTCGCATCCATCATCGAAAAGGAAACCGGAAAATCCGCCGACCGCCCGATGATTTCAGCGGTTTTCGTCAATCGGCTGAAAGCGGGAATGAAGCTGCAGACCGATCCGTCCGTGATATACGGAATGGGCAGTCGTTTCGAAGGCAATCTGCGAAAGCGCGACCTGCGTTCCGATCAGCCTTACAATACCTATACTAGGGCGGGGCTTCCTCCCACTCCGATTTCGATGCCGGGAATTCTTTCCCTGGATGCTGCGCTGCATCCTGCGAAATCGAAGGCGCTTTATTTCGTGGCGAGGGGGGATGGTTCCTCCTGTTTTTCCAACACGCTCGAGGAACACAACCGGGCGGTGAACAGGTACCAGAAAAGATGAAGCAGGGAAAACTGATCACCCTGGAAGGAATCGACGGTGCTGGAAAAAGCACGCAGATGGAGAAGCTGAAATCCGCGCTCGATGACCGCGGGATCGAATACATCCTGACCCGGGAGCCGGGCGGGACGCCGCTCGGGGAAAAGCTGAGGGCTCTGCTTCTGCACGAATCGATGAGCCCGGACACGGAAGCCCTCTTGATGTTTGCCTCTCGCGCGGAGCATCTTCGCGAAGTGATTCTTCCCGCCCTCTCTTCGGGAAAATGGGTGATTTCGGACCGATTTACCGACGCGAGTTTCGCCTACCAGGGAGGAGGTAGGGGAATGGATTATTCCCGTCTCGCCGTTCTCGAAGCATGGGTGCAGGACGGATTTCAGCCGGACAGGACGTTTCTTTTCGATCTTCCGGTCGAGGTGGCGAGAGAGCGATTGATGGGGAACGAATCTCTCGACCGCTTCGAGCAGGAGAGGGAGGATTTCTTCCTGCGGGTGAGGAATGCCTATCTGGAGCGGGCGAGCAGGTTTCCGGGGAGGTTCGTCGTCCTGGACTCAGCAAGGAGCCCGGAAGAAATCTCGAAACAGGTCGAGGAATCAGTTGCAACTATATGTAAATGAATATCTATCCATGGCAGAATGATCTCTTCGGAAAGCTTCTTTCGAGCCGCCTCCCTCATGCGCTGCTGCTGAAGGGGCGGGCGGGGATCGGCAAGCTCGATTTTGCGGCCGAATGTTCAAGGGCGCTTCTCTGTCTCTCTCCTGATGCGGCAGGAAGGGCCTGCGGCGCATGCTCTTCCTGCAACTGGTTTGCTTCCGGAAGCCACCCCGATTTCAGGAGGATGGAGCCTGCGGAAGAATCGAAGGGACAGATCACCGTGGAACAGGTGAGATCGCTTTCCGGCTTCGTCGGAATGACTTCCGGCGGATACCGGATCGTGCTCATCCATCCCGCGGATGCTATGAATGCGAGCGCGGCGAATGCGCTGCTGAAAACGCTCGAAGAGCCCCCCGGAAACATTCTTTT
>JAJZTT010000219.1 GCA_021848705.1 Pseudomonadota bacterium | reverse complement strand
AATCTGGCCGTATTTCCAATCGAAAAGGAAAAGGCTGGTGACCGGGGAGGCTGCATCCGGATGCAGGAAAGGGAAAAGGATCTGTGCGGCCATGGCTAGCGCTGCCGCGATCGCCCTGATCCTGGGCGCGAGGGAACGCAGAAACAGGATCGGCAGAAGACCGGCGCCTACTCCGATCAGCGCTTCGGCGTTCGCCCAGGTGAAAAAGACGCTTGGCTTGAGGAGCACCCCCGCCATTGCCGACTTCACCAGAACGGCAAGCAGGAGTGCGGTGGCGACCGGGAAAATGCCCGCCTTGTCCTCGCGGACGCAAAGCGTGGTGACGAGGCCGAAGGAAAGCAGGTTGATCGAGATGGAAACGGCTTCGGGCAGACTGAACTGGTGCGGCATGAAAAGGCGCTGCAGCAGATCCCCCCTTTCCGGCACCCAGCTTCCCATGAGTGGAATGGCGGGGTTCGCCTGGGTGAAAAGCCAGAGGGCGAGCAGCGCGATGCCGGCATCTCCCAGTGGGCCGGGTCGGAGCCACGAATCCTTCAGCATGGTGAGATGGATGTCGACGATCGGAAGACCGGAGATCCTTCTCCCGAGCAGGGCGCCGGCGAATCCGCCAGCAGTGTTGGCCATCCAGTCCAGGTTGGAGGCCACCCTTTCCGGGAGGTACATCTGGGTGGATTCCATGGCGAGGCTGAGCAGGGAGCAGGAAAAAAGTGAAAAAAGGACAGGGGCCTTCCTGTCCATTCTGGCCTGTGCAAGGAAGAATCCGAGCGGTACATACCCAGCCAGGTTGATGAGGGCATCCCCCATCAGCAAGTGCTTCGGAAAGGAGGCGTAGAGGAAGGAGAAGGTGCCGACTCCGGGATCCCTCCATCCAGTGAAGGGGTAGAGGCTTGCGAAAACCACCACGATGATGCAGGAGAGGGCGAGATAGGATGCGAGCCTCGTTCCGCGTTTCATCGCGGGATCAGCTGCGGATTCTTTCGAGCAGGGAAGTGGTCGATCTTTCGTATTCGAAGGGAAGGGAATGCACCGCCCCCCCCCATCCGGCCACCTCTTTTCCGCCCACGATGTCCTCCAGCTTCCAGTCCCCCCCCTTCACGAGGATGTCCGGCCTGACTGCCAGGATCAGGGTAAGCGGAGTGTCTTCCACGAACCAGGTGACGAGATCGACGCATTCCAGAGATGCAATGAGCGCCATCCTGTCTTCGAGGGGATTGATCGGGCGATCCACGCCCTTTCCGAGTCTTTTCACCGATTCGTCGCTGTTCAGTGCGACCAGAAGCGTTTTTCCGAGCGCCTTCGCCTGGGAGAGATAAGAGACATGTCCCCTGTGCAGGATGTCGAAACAGCCGTTGGTGAAAACAAGAGGTCGTTCCATCCCTTCCGTCCGCGCTGCGGCTTTTTCGGGGGGGCAGATTTTCCTCTCGAAGGGGAACTTCATGTGCCGATGGCCTTCCTGAAGCGGTTGAGGTCTGCCACTTTTTCGAATTCCACACCGAAAAGGCTGGAGAGATTCCGCAGGATTCCACCCACCACGCGCTGCTCGCACTCCCTGTCGAAGACGATCTGGTTGTCCAGCCAGTTGCCGAGCCATTCCGGGTCCGGGAGCCTGCTTTGCACCGTGTCCATGGGAAAGAGGGATTTGTTGACGTGAAGATTGGTGGGGTGGAGCGCGCGGCTGGTCCTTGAAGAACTCGCCATCAGCACGCCGACCTTGGCGAATGCGGTCTGCGCCTCCTTGCCGTGGTTGTCCAGGGCGCGCTTCATGTACTTGAGATAGGCGCCGCCGTGGCGCGCTTCGTCCCTGGAAATGAGGTCGTAGATTCGCTTGATGACCGGTTCCGTGTGCCAGTCTGCGGCGCGCCGGTACCACTGGGTGAGGCGAACTTCTCCGCAGAAATGCAGCATCAGGGTCTCGAGCGGCGGTGCGGGATCGAATTCGAAGCGCACCGCATGGAGCTCTTCCTCGGTCGGTACGAGATCGGGCCTGAATCTTTCCAGATAATCCATCAGCACCAGGGCATGCTTCTGTTCCTCGTAGAACCACACCGAAATGAATGCGGAAAAATCGCTGTCGTCGAGGTTGTCGCGCAGGAACATCTCCGTGGCGGGAAGCGCAGACCACTCGGTGATGGCGTTCATCTTGACGGTGAGCGCCTGCTCGTCGGTCAGCAGGTCCGCCTGGAAGTCGCTCCATGGGATGTCGTCCGTGAGGCTCCAGCGGGCCTTTTCCAGGGATTTGAAAAGATCGGGATAAAGCATGTCAGTCCGTATATTCGAAGAGGGTGATCACTTTCAGCACGCCATCGGTCCGGCTCGCGATGTCGGCTGCCGCATTGCCTTCCTGATGGGAGACGATGCCCATCAGGTAGACCACGCCTCGCTCCGTGATCACCTTCACCACGTTGGCGGGGAAAGTCTTGCTGTCAAGGAATCTTCCCTTGACTTTGGCAGTGATGTAGGCGTCGCTGCTGCGAGAGGCGAGCGAACTCGGGGCCATGATGGCGACTTCGTCGTCGATCGCCCTCACGTTTTCCACGCTTCTCGCGATCTGCTCCACCCTTTGCTTTGCAGCCGCCGAAGGAACTTCACCGGTGAGCAGTACGGTGCGATTGTAGCTCGTCACGTTGACGTGGGCCTGATCCTTGAATTCCTCCGAGATCCTGCCGGAAGCCTTGACCTCGATTTCCTCGTCTTCGAGATAGGCGCCGCTCGTCCTGCGGTCTGCAGCGAGCAGGGCGCCTGCGCCGACACCGGTCGCGACGAAGGGAAAACAGCCGGAAAGAAGGGGCAAAAGAAGCAGTGCCCAGTAAGGTTTGCGCATCATTCCACTCCCAGTAAAAGACAGTCGATGGCGTCGCAAAGGCAGTGCAGCGCGAGGATGTGGACTTCCTGGGTTCGCGCGGTGCTGTTCGATGCGACGCAAATGTGGATGTCGTCCGGCGAGAGGATCTCTGAAATGAGCCCTCCGCCTCGCCCTGTGAGCGCGATGACGGTCATTTGCTGCTCGTGGGCTGCGACGACGGCTTCCACCACGTTCCTCGAGTTTCCGCTCGTCGAGATCGCGAGCAGCATGTCGCGCGGCCTGCCGAGGGCATGGACCTGCTTCGAGAAAATCTGTGCATAGTCGAAATCGTTGGCGATCGAGGTGATGGTGGATGGGTCGGAAGTGAGCGAAAAGGCGGCCAGCCCCGGGCGTTCCATTTCGAAACGGTTCAGCAGTTCGGCTGCGAAATGCTGGGAATCGGCCGCAGACCCCCCGTTTCCGCAACAAAGGATCTTTCCGTCCTCCATCAGGCACTGCATCACTCGCTCCGCAGCGGCAGCGATCGGCACGGCAAGCTGATCCATGATTTCCAGCTTTAGATGCGCGCTTTCGGAAAAATGGGAGGTGATTCGGTTGATGAGATCCATGGCCTGCAGCGAGTTGTCCGATGGACGAATTCTACCTGAAACGGGAGGATCTGACATCCGGTTCCGGAAATGCGCCGCGGATCCATTCCGGCTTTCCCTTTTCCTCGAAAAGAACGGCATCGAAGCGGCACTCCGGAATTTCCTTCAGCTTCGAAAGATAATATTTCGCAGCCCTTGCGA
>JAJZTT010000218.1 GCA_021848705.1 Pseudomonadota bacterium | reverse complement strand
TGATTTCAGAAGCGGGAAGCGGGGTCAGCGAGTTCCGTGGACGCAATACGTAATTCGGAGTCCCGGTGGTTGCGGGCGCTTCCATTCCCTGCCTGGCTGAAAATAGTGGTCGGACCACTTTTCAGAAGATACCGTCGTAGAAACTGCGACGGGAACGGAAGCAATCTTCCCTTATAAAATATTCCTTCCGCACTGCTTTCATTCCTGCTCGGTGATGTTTATACTTCTGTTTAAACGTGGAGGAAATCATGGCCGAAGTGATGCTGGACATCAAGGAATGGGGTAACAACCTGGGGGTGCGTCTGCCCGCAGCGATTGCAAGGGAAGCCCATCTGCACGCGCATCAGAGGGTCAGGATTGCGGTTCTGGAAGGGCAGATCATCATCACCCCTGTCCGGGAAGAAGCCATGACGCTCGAAGAGAGGCTGGAAAAATTCGATCCGCAAAGGCATGGCGGCGAGGCGATGCAGGAAGCTTCGCGGCTCGGTGCGGAAAAATGGTGAAATGGGTCCCGGACAGAAGAGACGTCATCTGGATCGATTGCAATCCACAGGCAGGAAGGGAGATGCGCGACATTCATCCCTTTCTGGTGCTTTCCCCGGCGAACTTCAACAATAGAACCTCGCTGGTCATCGGCCTTCCCATGACCACAGCAGAATACAATGCCGACAATCCGTTTGCCATATCGCTGGGGAAGATCCGGAAGACCGGGAAAACGAGCTATGTGCTCTGCCACCAGCCAAAATCCTTCGACTGGCGAATTCGCGATGCAAGACCGCATGAAATGAAAAAGCTCGATGAGGCATTGTTCATGACGGTCTGCGAGCGGCTCAACCAGATCATCCAGCTGAAATAGGAGGGCAAACCTCAGCAGCGGTACCAGGTCTCGCATTCAAACATTCTGCGGCACACGGAGGACGGGTAAGAATCCCTGAAACAGCAGGTCCAGGGCGGATACGATTTCCGCGCGATTTCCAGCGAGCGATCCGGCCGGACGTTTCAGAATCTGACAGGGTACCGCGGCAAGTCCCTGTGTCACCATGACCACAGACTCTCCTTCCACTTCGAAAACCGGATTCAATGTATATATATGGTGCCTGGTCTTGAATTATCGCTTTGCTGATAATTCAAGACCAGGCACCGAACGGATTGCTCCATTTCCCGCATCAAAAGCCAATCGCGCCCGTTTCTTCATTTCTTTGGCTGCGAACGAATCGCGCCAGACACCCATCAGGATCAAGCTTCGGGCGGTGCCGCCGTCCGCAGGCGAGCCATGGAATCAGGTGATGACGGTGGGTTCCGTTCTTCCGGTGAGCGGAACGAGGTTGGAAATTTCGCGCGAGATACTGATGAGCTCGGACAAGGCTTCCTGCGCATCCATTCCCTGCTTCGAAGGGTCGGCCTCGAAGGATTCGAGATAGATCCGGAGGGTCGCTCCCGAAGTGCCGGTACCGGACAACCTGAACACGATCCGGGAACCGTCGGTGAAGACCACCCTGAGCCCCTGCCCCGTGCTGATGCTTCCGTCCACCGGGTCCGTGTAGCTGAAATCGTCGCAGAAAAGAACCCGGTACTTGCCGAATTCCGCCCCCTGCAGATCGCCGAAACTTCCCCTCACCGTTTCGATCACCGCCTTGGCCGCATCCGAGGGAATCTCCTCGTAATCGTGACGCGAATAATAATTCCTGCCGAATTTTTCCCAGTGATCGGCGAGGATCTTTTCGACCGACACTTTCCTCGCAGCGACCAGGTTGAGCCAGAACAGGACCGCCCACAGCCCGTCCTTTTCCCGTACATGATTCGAGCCTGTGCCGAAACTCTCCTCCCCGCAAAGCGTGACCATTCCAGCATCCATCAGGTTGCCGAAGAACTTCCATCCGGTCGGGGTCTCATAAAAGGGAATCCCGAGCGCTTTCGCCACCCGGTCGGCCGCAGCCGAGGTGGGCATCGAACGCGCCACGCCCGCGATTCCGCCCCGATATCCAGGAACCAGGGTCGCATTGGCAGCGAGCACCGCGAGGCTGTCGGAAGGCGTGACGAAAAAATGGCGGCCCAATATCATATTGCGGTCCCCGTCCCCGTCGGAAGCCGCGCCGAAATCGGGCGCATCTTCGCCGTACATGATTTTGACCAGATCTTCCGCATAGGTGAGGTTGGGATCGGGATGCCCGCCTCCGAAATCGGGAAGCGGAACCGCATTCATGACCGATCCGGGCGCAGCCCCCAGTCGGTTCTCAAGGATTTCCTTCGCATAGGGCCCGGTGACCGCATGCATGGCGTCGAAGCGGATCCTGAATCCCGACTTCAGGTGATCGCGGATCAGTTCGAAATCGAAGATCGATTCCATGAGTTCGGCATAATCGGCAACCGGGTCGATCACTTCGACCGTCATGTCACCCACTCTGGTTTCGCCCATCGCTCCGATGTCCACCTCTGCGTTTGCGATCCTGTATTCGGAAATTTCCCGGCTTCTCGCATAGATCGCCTCGGTGAGCTTCTCGGGTGCGGGGCCGCCGTTCCCGCTGTTGAACTTGATGCCGAAATCCCCGTCCGGCCCGCCCGGATTGTGGCTTGCCGAGAGGATGATGCCACCGCAGGTCCTTCTTTTGCGGATCAGGTTGGATGCGGCAGGAGTGGAAAGGATGCCGTCCCGCCCCACGATCACACGCGAAAAACCGTTCGCCGCAGCCATGCCGACGATGATCG
Organism: Pseudomonadota bacterium; assembly: GCA_021848705.1. GTDB lineage: Bacteria > Pseudomonadota > Gammaproteobacteria > Burkholderiales > JABEVD01 > JABEVD01. The sequence goes on along the minus strand of JAJZTT010000218.1, from coordinate 889 downwards.
CGATCGCCTCGCGATTGTAGAAACGTCCGTCCCCGCCCAGCACCAGCTCGGAACCCGGCGGCGCAGCGATGCAGTCGAAAATCGACTGAACGAAATTCTCGAGATAATGCGCCTCACGAAAGGTTGCGACCTTCTTGCGCAGCCCGGAAGTGCCGGGTCGCTGGTCCGGAAAAGGCTTGGTTGCGACGATTCGCGCAGTCATGTTTCCTCCACTGGATTTGGCCTGGAAATCATTCTAAAACAATTTTGAGTTAGAATCCCTTCATCTTCACAAGTTTCGAGCCGCAAATCATGCCGAACAAACCCCTGATCAAGAGCAACCCAGCCCCCAACATCACGGAACTTCCTCCCCTCGAAATGACGAAGGATGCGATCGAGGAGGATTTCAGGCGCCATTTCACCCATACTCTCGGGCGGGACAGGCACAGCAATTCAGCGCATTACGTCTACAATGCGCTGGCCATCACCCTGCGGGACAGGCTGATGGAAAGATGGAAGAAAACCAAGTACGCATACCTCGAAAGGAACTGCAAGCACACCTATTATCTTTCGCTCGAGTTCCTGATGGGCCGCGCGCTCGGCAACGCCATGCTGAACCTTGGCACCATCGGCGAGACCGAGCGAGCCATGCTGGATCTCGGCATCGTCCTCGAAGAACTCACCGAGAAGGAAAAGGACGCAGGGCTCGGAAACGGAGGCCTTGGGCGCCTTGCAGCCTGTTTTCTCGACAGTTGCGCGACGCTGCAGCTCCCTGTCATGGGCTACGGGATCCGCTACGAATACGGCATGTTCAGGCAGCGCATCATCAACGGCCGCCAGGTGGAGGAGCCCGATCACTGGCTGAGGGACGGAAGTCCGTGGGAAATCGAACGCCCGGAACACACCACGC
>JAJZTT010000034.1 GCA_021848705.1 Pseudomonadota bacterium | reverse complement strand
TACGTTCTCGGCGCGCTCATCTGGTACGGTTACTCCACGCTGGCCGTGATGCTCGCGATCACGACCACCATCCTGCTCTACTACAAGACCGAACTGCACGGCATGACGCAAAACCTGAGCAGGCGGGACGTGATCTCGATCCTGCAGTTCTCGGTGCTCACATTCATCGTCCTGCCGATCCTGCCGACCAGGAACTACGGCCCCTATTCCACCCTGAACCCCCACCAGATCTGGCTGATGGTGGTGCTGATCTCCGGAATCAGCCTCTCCGGCTACATCGCGCTGCGCGTGGTCGGCGAGCGGTACGGGGCGCCTCTCGTCGGACTGATGGGCGGACTCGTCTCCAGCACCGCAACCAGCCTCGCCTATGCGCGTCACCACAGGATGAACCCTGGCATCCTGCAGCTTTCCGTGGTGGTGATCCTGCTCGCCAACCTCACGGTGCTGCCCCGGCTCGCGGTCGAATGCGCGGTGGTCTTCCCCGGGATTCTCCCCACCATTTCCCCGGTACTCGGATCCGGCCTCCTGTTCGGGCTGGCGAGCGCTGCCTACTGGTACAGGAAGCTTCTGGAAAAACAGGCGACCGTCCTGCCCCAGGTGAGCAATCCTGCGGAAATCAAGGCTGCAGTGGGCTTCGGTCTGCTTTATGCGCTGGTGCTGTTCTGCTCAGCGTGGTTTTCGGACATCGCCGGAAGCCGCGGAGTGTATGCCGTTGCGCTGATTTCGGGACTCACCGATGTCGACGCGATCACGCTTTCCAGCCTCAGGCTGCTCTCCCAGGGCAAGCTGCTTTCCGTTGAAGCCACGACCGCGATCAGCCTCGCGCTGGTCTCGAACATCTGCTTCAAGCTCGGCATGGTCTTCACCATCGGCGGGAGCATTCTCGGCAGGAAATGCGCGACCGGAATGCTTGCAGTGGCTTTCGGAGTCGTGCTCGCAGTACTGATCCTGCGCTCCTGATTCATGTATAATATTCTGTTTTGAAGGAGATTCACGAAAATGGAAGCAGAAAGGATCAATTCGATCGGGAACCGGCTGGAAGACCTCGGGGCGAGGGAAGCCGAACTTCGGAGGTATCTTTGACTTCGATGCCAGGGAAGAGAGGCTGATCGAAGTCACGAGGCTCTCGGAGGATCCGTCCATCTGGGAAGACGCCAAAAAGGCGCAGGAACTCGGCAAGGAAAAGAAAACCCTCGAGGAGATCGTCCACAACCTGAAGCAGATCGACGCCATGCTGCGCGATTCGCGGGAACTCTTCGCCATGGCGAAGGAAGAAGCGGACGACGAAACGATGGAGGGTGTCGAGCAGGACGTGGAAAAAATCCGGAAATCCGTTGAAGCGCTGGAATTTCGCCGCATGTTCTCGAATCCGATGGACCCTAACAACTGCTTCATAGACATCCAGGCGGGTTCCGGAGGAACCGAAGCGCAGGACTGGGCTTCCATGCTGGAAAGGATGTACCTGAGATACTGCGAAAGAAGCGATTTCAGGGTGGAGGTGCTCGAGGAATCCGAAGGGGAAGTCGCCGGAATCAAGAGCGCGACCCTCAAGGTGGAAGGAGAATATGCCTACGGGTATCTGAGGACCGAGACCGGCGTGCATCGCCTGGTGCGGAAATCCCCATTCGATTCGGGAAACCGGCGTCACACTTCTTTCGCCAGCGTGTTCGTGTATCCGGAAGTGGACGAATCGATCGAGATCACCATCAACCCCGCCGACCTCAGGGTCGACACCTTCCGGGCTTCAGGTGCGGGGGGACAGCACATCAACAAGACCGATTCTGCGATCCGCATCACCCATCTTCCGACCAACATCGTGGTGCAATGCCAGAACGACCGCTCCCAGCACAAGAACCGGGCAGAAGCGATGAGCATGCTGAAGGCGAAGCTTTACGAGGCGGAACTCAGGAAACAGAACGAGGAGAAGCAGGCGCTGGAAGACTCCAAGAGCGACATCGGCTGGGGACACCAGATCCGCTCCTACGTCCTCGACCAGTCCAGAATCAAGGACCTCAGGACTGGACATGAAGTCGGCAACACCCAGGCCGTGCTGGATGGAGACCTGGAGGATTTCATTTCCGCGAGCCTGAAACAGGGCGTATGAAGAAAACGAGCCCGAGCGCGACGAGAAGCAGCGTTACGGGCTCGGGTATCATGTGGATCGTGTTTCCCGCCGCGGTGCCGAATCCGACCAGAACGCCCGAAACCTTCGCAGTCTGAAGCAGGCCGGGATGGTTGAAGGTGAAGACCGCCTGCTGCTGGATGAAAGGATTGTGCGGCTTGTTCCCTGCGATCGAGGAATTGACCGTGGTGTAGTTTCCGCTCGAGGAAGGCGGACCGATGATGGTGTCGATCGGGCTGCCCCCACCGGATAGATCGTTGAGATAGGATTGCCCCCCCGAAGATCCCGCGGCCCAGTGCGGGATGGGGGAGACGGTCCTGGTCGAAGTCACCGCGCCGCCGGAAGCGATGTTGACCTGCGTGCCCGTGCTGGTTGAAAGATCCTGCGGACCGAGCGACAGGATCGCACCGCCATTGTCCACCGTGAAGAAAAGGGAACTGATGTCCTGCCCCACGCTCACGATGCCGGACTGCAGATTGACCACGGTCACGACCATGCTGCCGGCGGAAATGCTGAATTTGACACGCGCGCGCACCGACTCTCCTGCGCTGTCGACGGAATTCGCCGCCGTGGCAAAGGAATAAACGGATGCAGCCGCCTGGCCTAGGGACAGGAGAAAAAGGAGGAACGCGGCCAGAACCCTGCTAACCTCCATTCGAACCCCGTACAATTTGGAATTTATCCAGATTATATCAATTCCACTTCACAATTGCACGGATCTGCAGTTTTTTCAAAAACCTCCGGCCTCACTTCATGGCCGATGGAAATCTCTCGGTTTCCCCCGCGATCATGAAAGCGCCGTACCCCCGGTGGTGGAGCGTTTTCGGATCGGCAACATCCGGATCCACCCAGGCTTTCACCACCTGGAGCAGAAAAAGCTCGTAGGCAGGAATCCTGTCGAAAACCCTGCATTCCAGGCTCGCATAACATTCATCGAGGAGCGGCGCACCCACCAGCGAAGCCGGAGATACGGCAAGACCGAATTTTGCGAACTTGTCGAGATCCCTTCCGGAAGCATTGCCGCAACCGACCACCTTTTCCGCGATTTCGAAGGTGGGAATGTTGAGGACGCACTCGCCGCTTTCCAGGATGAGCTCGTGGCTGAAATTGCGGTCGCTCACCACGCAGGCGACGATGGCGGGCTCGAATTCCACCATGGTGTGCCAGGATTGCGCCATGACATCCCTTTTTCCATTCGCCTCCGTGGTGATCAGAACGACAGGCCCTGTCTCCAGGAGACCGTACACTTCCGAAAGCGTAAAATCCATTTTTGCCATTTTTCCTCCCGGTTCATTGCAGGGCAATACGATTGTAGGCAATCTGTGGCGGGTCACCCGCCTCGGTGCTATAATCCCTGTCTTGTTTTGATGACATAACCCTTTGAAAGAACTGCCTGACGCAGTGAATGCACCATGATGACAGAAGACGAAAACCAGATCGTTGCCGAACGCAGGGCAAAACTTTCAGCCATTCGGCAAAAGGGAATCGCATTTCCCAACGATTTCGAGAGAAAACATCTCGCAGCAGACCTGCACGCAGAATTCGGCGCGCTGGACAACGATGCACTCTCGGCCGATCCGAAAGAAGTGTCGGTCGCCGGCAGAATGATGCTCAAAAGGGTGATGGGTAAGGCGAGCTTCGCCACGCTGCAGGACATGAGCGGCAAAATCCAGCTCTACATCACCAACGACAAGACGGGAGAAGAGACGCACGCGGAATTCAAGCACCACGATCTGGGCGACATCCTGGGCGCAAAAGGCAGGCTTTTCAGGACCAGGACCGGAGAGCTTTCAGTCGAGGTGACCGAACTCAGGCTGCTCACCAAATCGCTCAGGCCCCTTCCCGAAAAATTCCACGGGCTCACCGACCAGGAGCAGAAATACCGCCAGCGCTACCTCGATCTCATCACCAGCGAGGAAGCCAGGCGCGTATTCGTCGCGCGTTCGAAGATCATCCAGTCGATGCGGGAATTCTACGCCTCCAAGGGATATCTGGAAGTCGAGACGCCGATGATGCACCCGATTCCGGGCGGCGCATCCGCACGTCCCTTCGTGACCCATCACAACACCCTCGACATGGATCTGTATCTCAGGATCGCTCCGGAACTCTACCTGAAGAGACTGGTCGTGGGCGGATTCGAAAAGGTCTTCGAGATCAACCGCAATTTCAGGAACGAGGGGATGTCGACCCGGCACAACCCGGAATTCACCATGATCGAATTCTACGAAGCCTACCGGGATTACCGCTACCTGATGGATTTCACCGAAGAACTTTTCCGCCATGTCGCGAAACAGACGCTCGGCACGGCGCACTTCGAATACCAGGGAAGGAAGCTCGACTTCAGCAAGCCCTTCGCGAGGCTGACCCTTTCGGAGGCGATCCGCAAGTACCATCCGGAATACGACGCTGCCGACCTGGAAAGCCGTCCCTACCTGATTTCGAAGCTCGAAGCACTCGGCTCGAAATTCAGGAGGACCGACGGCGTGGGCGGGCTGCAACTCTCCCTTTTCGAGGAAACCACCGAGGAGCTTCTCTTCGACCCCACCTTCATCGTCGATTATCCGGCTGAAGCTTCCCCGCTCGCGAGAAGGAACGATGCCAATCCTTCGATCACCGACCGCTTCGAGCTCTTCATCGCGGGACGTGAAATCGCCAATGGATTCTCGGAACTGAACGACCCCGAGGACCAGGCGGAGCGCTTCATGGATCAGGTGAGGCAGAAGGAATCGGGGGACGCGGAGGCGATGCATTACGATGCGGATTACATTCGCGCGCTCGAACACGGGCTGCCGCCCACCGCGGGCGAAGGAATCGGCATCGACCGGCTGGTGATGCTGCTCACCGACACGCCGAGCATCCGCGACGTGATCCTGTTCCCGCAGATGCGTCCCGCAGACTAGGCGAAGATCTCTTTCAGGCTCTGCCTGAATTCCTTCAGCAGGTGATCGGTGAAATGGTGGTGGAATCCTTCGAGAACCCCCACCACCAGATAAGCGACGATGAAGGGCTGCACCAGGAAAAAGAGGGCGACCAGCGACATTTCGGCCCAGGCCCTCCCCCGCCTTCCCGTGCCCAGCAGATTCTTCACCCTGAGATGGAATTTCGCCCCGACTTTCCTGAGCGCGACGACCTCGCTCACCATCAGAAAAAAGGCCAGCACCATCCCGGCCATCACGGTGAAATACAGCTCCATTTTCATCATTGCCCCTCCTTCCACCATGATAGCCGAACCTGCTGCCAATCGACTGTCCGGCATGAAGTTATTTCATCGGAAAAGGGCTCGCCGAATTGTTCGAACGAGGACTAGTCAGGCGAAGAACTCCGGCTGGACGATGTGCGCCGCGCAAGAAGATTTCCTGCCGCGAGATCATGCGGTTCATGGCAGTACCCGGAGACGGCGAGCCCCGCGTCAGATTCTGAAGCGGTTGACCGCGATGCGCATTTCGTCCGCCAGCCGTTCGAGCTGATCCGCTGCTTCGGCAGTGGCTTCGGAGGCGGCATGGTTTTTCGCCGTCAATTGCGAAATGTTTTCGATATGCCTGGAAATTTCATTGCTCGCGAAAGTCTGTTCGTTCAGGGCTTTCGAAATCTCCCCAACCGTGGTGGCGACCTGCTCGGATTCCTTGCTGATCTGGTTGATGGCCATGCCAGCCTGCTCGGAAAGCTCCACCCCGTGATTGACCTGGGCGACCATGTGCGCCATGTTTTCCACCGAGGTCCTCGCGGCATGCTGCATGGTTTCGATCATCGCCCCCACTTCGGAGGTGGAAGCACTGGTCCTCTCCGCAAGCTTGCGCACCTCGTCCGCGACCACGGCAAAGCCCCTGCCCGATTCCCCTGCCCTCGCCGCCTCGATGGCCGCATTCAGGGCGAGCAGATTGGTCTGATCGGCAATCTCCCGGATCACCCCGACGATGGAAGAAATCCTGGTGGACTGCTCCCCGAGATTTTCGATCGAACGGGAGGTTTCCTTCACCACTTCTGCAATACGCTTCATTTCCCTGGAAGTCTGATGAATGATCTCGCTGCCCTTCTCGGAAAGCTCCCCGGAATGCTGAGAGATCCGCATCGCCTCCTGGCTTCCTTCTGAAATATGGCCGATGCTGACGACGATCTGCCCGACGGTTGCCGCCATGGAAGAAGTGGCATCGCTTTGGTGGGATGACCCTGTTGCAACCTGATGCGAGGAACTGGAAAGGAAATGGGATGATTCGGCCAGCTGCTCGATCCCGTCGTGAATCTGACGGAACGATTGCTGCAGGCTTGTCATGAGCTCGTTGAAAGCCCGGCTCGTCATGCCGATTTCATCCCCGGAACGCACGTCCAGACGCCGGGTGAAATCCCCGGTCTGCACGATCTCGTGAATGGTGGCCTGCATCCTGCCGGCCGGCGACGAAACCAGCCTGGAGAGAATGAAGCGGATCAGCAACCAGAGCACGACCTGAACGGCGACCAGTACGATGGCGGAAGTCCAGGCAAGCCTGCTCAGCTTGGCCTCGTCAGCGGAAATGTCCAGATCGATGACCGATGCGCCATTGTGATAGCCGACCGGAACCTGGTGGCACAGCAGACAATCCGTCCCCCTGAAATTGTGGCTTTCCGTATAAGGAACGATCCCGTGCAGAATGCTCCCCTGTATTTCGAATCTTTCCTTGCCGTCCTGCAGGGAAGCCCGCTCATCGTCCGCGGCAGGCTGCTCTTCGGGCAACCCTGTGCCGAACTGTTTTTGAACCAGCTTGTTGCGGATCAGCCTCAGGGATCTGATGTTCTTGCTCGATCCCATCTTCTTGATGAAAAGCCTGCGTTGCGTCACATCGCTGATGATGCCGTTGATCATCAGCATGTTGGCGCCGTTGATCACGCCGTCGGCCAATGCCTCGATCTTGTCCTGCTCTCCGCGACGCATGGATCTCTTTTCGACATTGTAAAAGGACACGGCAACCACAATGCCCACCAGGAGAAGAATGGTTTGAACAGCCCACTCGATTTTGAATGCAACGGTGTTGAATTTCATCCGGCCACCTTGAAATTGGAATGAAAGAGGGCCATGAATCGACCCGCAACGACGATTATCGACAACAAGCCGGTTTTGTCAAATATATGCATTACATCCATTTTATCCCTTATACTGTTTCCGGGAGGGGAATTTCATGGCTTACATCTCGACCGGAGAAGCGGCGCGCATGCTCGGAGTCGGCCTGAATACAGTCAAGCGCTGGATCAGCAACGGGGCATTGCGGGGAGTCTGCACGCCGGGCGGACACTGGCGCATTGCAAAGGAAGATCTTCGCGAATTCATGCGCTCGAGCGGCATGCATCCGAAAGCGAGGAAAATGCCCGGAAGAGTACTGGTGATCGATGACGAACCTTCTGTATGCGCCCTGCACAAGGCCATCCTGGAGCACGCCGATTTCCCGACCGAAGTCCAGTGCGTCGACGACGGATATACCGGGCTGATCCGGATCGGGACCTGGCGTCCGGATGTGCTGATCCTGGACATCATCATGCCCGGCATCAATGGACTGGAAGTGCTGCGCCGCATCCGCGCCGACCGGGATCTGGACGACATGGCCATCATCGTGGTGACGGCGACCTTCGATCAGGCCGAAGTGGCGAAAACGTTGCAGGCCTCGGGCGTGGTGGCGATCCTGCCAAAACCTCTGGAACCGCAGCGGCTGCTGGACATTGTCGGCACCTGTCTCGCGCTGAAGGAGGAAGGAGCCCACGGCTAGCTTTCGCGCAACGACTGCATGAGGAATCCGGACGAGCGCCGCATCGTCAGAATGAAACTTCGCTTGCCGAAGAAAATATGTCCCCCATGGTGTCCGCGATTCGGACGAATGCGTCCAGAACCGCCGGGTCGAAATGGGAAGGAAGGGTCCTGCCGTCCCCCTTGCAGATGATTTCGACGGACCTCGAATGGTCGAAGGCGGGCTTGTAGGGACGGCTGCTGCGCAACGCATCATAGACATCCGCGATCTGCATGATGCGCGCGGAAAGGGGAATCTCCTCTCCCTTCAGGCCGCTCGGATATCCGCTTCCATCCCATCTTTCATGGTGACAAAGCGCGATTTCCTGCCCCATATTCAGGTACGGGGAGGATTTTTTCTCCAGGATCCTGGCGCCTATGGCCGAATGCCCCTTCATGACCGCCCATTCCTCCTCGTTGAATCTTTCCCTCTTCAGGAGGATCTGATCGGGAATGCCGATCTTTCCGATGTCGTGCATCGGGCTGGCGTAATAGATGTTGTCGCTGAATTCGCCGTCCATTCCCAGGTGCCTGGCGAGCTCATGGCTGTAGTTGCTGATCCTTTTCACATGCCCGCCGGTTTCGTCGTCGCGAAACTCCGCAGCGCAGATCAGGGCGAAAATCGATTCCAGAAACGATTCGCGCAGCGCCCTGGTGCGTTCCTTCACCCTGGCTTCCAGCGTCTGATTGTGCCATTCCAGGAGCTCGTTGAATTCCTTCAGTTTCAGAAGATTTCGCACGCGCATCCGCAGATCGGTCTGGTCGATGGGCTTGGTCAGATATTCTTCGGCCCCTTCCTGCAGCGCCTGCAGCCTGGATGTGCGGTCTTCCAGTGCCGTGACCAGAATGATCGGGATCGTCCGGGTATCGGCGGCCATTTTCAGCCTGCGCACCACTTCGAATCCGGTCATGCCCGGCATCATGAGGTCCAGGAGGACCAGGTGAGGGCGGAATTCCCTGACTGCTTCCAGTGCCTGTTCCCCGCTTTCCGCCAATGCGGTTTCCAGCCCGTCCTGCTGAAGAAGCGCTTCCAGAAGGCTTCTTGTCGCAGGATCGTCATCCACCACAAGAACCCGGCTCCGGAAGGCTTCCGGCCATGCTTCATTCATCATCGACTCCCTTTCGGCGGCTGAGCCGCACCAATCCATGTTCGTCATGGCGCCATTCAACCCGTTCAGGAACTGCCCGATGCGAATCTTCTCGAGCTGCCATGGGTTCCATCCAGGAAACATCCCGGGGCGGAAAACTTTGTTCAAATCCTATCCAAAACTATCCATACTGTCAATTTTCTTCATATCATCCAGAATGAAATCTCCTGGACAGGACTGTACGAATCCCGGAAGTGATGGCAATATGGTCCAAATCAGCGGGAGGGAACATGTTCAGATCCATACTTGACCTGCAGCAGCAAGCCAGCATCTTCGAGGCGGTCGTCGGACTCTCCCGGGAACTGGTCGATGACGTGGTGCTGAAAAAGATCGGCGATCTGGCCATGCAGCTCACCGGTGCGCGTTACGCCATGCTCTCCTATATCGAGGACGGCGAAAAGCAGTTCATCGCGCTGGGAATCGACGGCCAGGAACTGGAGAAGCTCAAGCATCATCCACCGCAAGGTCTGGGCCTGCTCGGACTGCTCTGGAAGGACCGCCAGGTGGTTCGCTCGGACCGAATCTCTTCCCATCCCAAATCGATCGGCTTCCCGCAGGGACATCCGCCCATGGTTTCCTTCCTCGGCGCGCCCATCGAATTCGCAGGACAGATGATCGGGGCGCTTTATCTGACGGACAAGGAAGGCGGCCTGCCATTCAGCGAGAACGACGAGGCGATCGTGCGCATACTGGCTTCAAGCTGCGCGGTTGCCCTTTCGAATGCACAGCAGTTCGGACGCCTGCAGGAAGCCAATGCCGAACTGGAAAACCGGGTGAACGCGCGCACGATCGAACTCAACAACGCCAATCGCCTGCTACGCAGCCACGCCATCGAACTGGAGCTGATGAACGATGAATTGCGCCATGCAAGCGAAGCGAAAAACCAGTTTCTGGCCAACACCAGCCACGAACTGCGCACGCCTTTGAATGCCATCATCGGTTTCTCAGACCTGCTCCTGGTGCAGGCGAAGGAAATGCCGGTCAAATACAGGGAATACATCGAGCACATCAATGTCAGCGGAAGGCGCCTGCTGGACCTGATCAACAGCCTGCTGGACCTTTCGAAGATCGAGGCCGGAATGCTGGAAATCCACCATGAACCCGCGATCCCGGGCACCGTGCTCAAATTCACGATCAATCATCTCATGCCGCTCCTGAGCAGGAAGAATCTGGAGATCCGCGTCGTCACGCCAGAGAAGGACGTGACGGCCTACCTCGATTCGGGCAAGCTGCAGCAGGTGTGGGTCAACCTGGTCGGAAACGCCATCAAGTTCACTCCCGAAGGCGGGAACATCGAGGTGGGCTTCACCATTCGCGGCGCCGATTCCTACGCCACGCTGGAAGGCTGGGTGCGAGACAGCGGGATCGGCATCCGGCCGGAAGACATCGAGCGCATTTTCCAGCCTTTCGTCCAGGCCGAAGGCGGGCTGACGCGCGAATTCGGAGGCACCGGGCTCGGGCTCACCCTGGTGCGCCGCCTGCTGGAAATCCAGGGCGGATCCATCGAAGTGGAAAGCACGCCGGACGTGGGCAGCCTGTTCACCTTCAAGTTGCCCGTGCGGCTCGTATCCAATGCCGGACCCGCGACGGGGGATGCGGACAACCGGGAATCGGAATCCCGCATGCCGATGGAAGTGGTCGAAATCGAGGAGGAAGCGCCCGACCTGACCGAAATGCCGGTCATCCTGATCATCGACGACAACAAGGCGCGCGCCGCCGCAGTATCATCGATGCTGCGGGAAGAAGGATACAACGGCGAAATGAGCGATCTGGCCCGGATCGAGCAGGTGGCCGAAATGAAATTCCCTTTTCTGATCATGGTCGGCATTCCGGAGAATCCGGTGGACATCTACCGCCAACTTCACCTGCTGCGCTCCCGCAAGGCCACGCGCCACATCCCGATCGTGTTGCTGGGCGGAGAGGCGGAATCCCCCAGCTTCTCGCTCGGCACGGTCGACACCATGGACAAGCATGTCTCCAGGAACGACCTCGTCGATCTGATCAGCCGTCACGGGCGCCAGAGCCGCCATGTCCCGACCATGACGGTGCTGGTGATCGACGACGAAGCCAGCGTGCGCGAATACATCAAGGAATGCCTCCGCGGCCAGGGATACCGCCTGCTGCTCGCTGCCAATGGTCGCGACGGGATTCAGGCCGCCATCGAGCACGATCCGGATCTCATCATCCTGGACCTGATGATGCCCGGCATCAGCGGCTTCGAGGTGGTCGAGGAACTGAAGCGCCACCCCACCGCGTGCGACATCCCCGTCGTCATTTTCTCGGCCAAGGATCTCACCCGGGAGGAAGTCATGCGGCTCGGACAGGAAGTGGAAAAGGTGCTGACCAAGGGGAGCACCAGCCACTCCGACCTGCTGCGGGAGCTGAGGTCCATGGAACTGCTTTATCCGGTGCAGGCGAGGCTGATGGACAGCGCATTGCGCTGCTACAACTTGCGCTACAAGCAGCTTCGCCTTGCCCAGGAATGCAACCGTGCAGAGCGGTACGGGCAAACCTTCTCCCTGGTCGGCTGGCAGATGGACGGCTATGAAGAATATGTCACAAGACATGGGCAGCGCTGGGGAATGGCAGCGCTCAAGGAAGTCGTCGAGATCGTCAATGCAGTCACCCGTCAGGGGGATGTGCTGATCCGCACCAAGGAATCGTCTTTCATGATGATTCTCCCGGGCACCACGCAATCTGTGGCGGACAGGGTGGCGGAAAAGCTGCGGGTGCGGATCCGCCTTCACAAATTCCCTCTCCCGGGCGGGGTCTTCGGAAGTTTCACCGCATCCTTTGCCTGCGTCCAGTTCGGGATCAACGAATTCAAATGCGACGATCTTGTGGCGCAACTCAACCTGCGCATCGAAAAAGCCGCAAGCACAGGCGGAGATTGCTGCAACTGTCAGGACGAATTCGAATCATGAGCAGAATTCTGGTGGTCGACGACCATGAACTGAATCTGCAGTTGACCTGCATCACGCTGGAAATGGTCGGGCACGAAATGCTCGTCGCATCGAACGGCAAGGAGGCGATCGAGATCTGCGAAAGGGAGCCGCCGGATCTGGTACTGATGGATTTGCGGATGCCGGTGATGGATGGCGAGAATGCGATGCAGCATCTCAAATCGAGCGACCGGACCAGGCGCATTCCCGTCGTGGCCCTGACGGCCAGCGCCATGAAAGGAAAACGCGAGCAGCTCCTCGCCAGCGGCTTTGACGGCTACATCGACAAGCCCATCGACGTGAACACCTTCGCCGGCACGGTGGCCCGATTCCTTGGGAACAAACCGGAAAACGCCTGAATTTCGCCGGCCCAATCAAAAAGGCGGCTCGAGGCCGCCTTTTTCGGGGCTTTCACCCCTTCCAGCCGAAACCGGAATTACATCTTGCCGGCCTTGACGGCAGCGAAGAGCGCCTTGGCTGCATCGTCTTCGTGACCCTTGATGAAGGAGCCGTATGCGCCCGTCATGGTAGCCGCCATGCCCTTCCACTTGGGATTGGAAGAGGCCACCTTGCGGTCAGCCACGGCGAATCCGCTCTTGAAAACCTTCGCCAGGGCATCCGCGCTGCCATATTCTTTGGCAACAGTGTTCCAGGCGGGGCCGACCATGTCCTTATCCAGAGCGTGGCAGGACTTGCAAACGCCGGTCGAGAAGGCGCTCGCCGTCGTGGACAAGGACATCAGACCGAATGCAGCCACTGCAAAAACCAACGATTTCTTCACTTTCAATATCCCTTTTTCTGATATACAAACAAATGCACCTCTTTCGATGGCATGTTCCCATCGGAGCATGAAGCACATATCCGCTCTTCGACGAACATGTTTCGTGAATCCACCCCACGCCCAACCCGCGATGTTATACAAATTCCATTTCCGGTTCAAGTTTGCCCCCCCGGAAGGGATGCCTCCATGCCAAGTCAAAATCCATATCAATCCGGACCGGTGAATTATCTTTTACTTTCATTCCGGCTGGCACAAAATATCCTGGTTCGCGCCGCAAAAGACCGGGTGCCGGGAGACATTTGCTTCAAGGGGAAAGCTGGAATTGAACGAAAACCACAAAAAACCGGCTACCCTGCCCGCCCCCAGGGGAAGGAAAGCCCTGAAGTCCCTTCAGCTTTTCGGATTCCAGGGGGAATGACCGCATCGGGGCGTTTCCGATACCTATTGAATTCATTGAAAATACGGGATAAGAACCAGGAAAGCCTGTATAATCCGGCAACGTTTCGATTCAAACCTCGCCGATCCAAAAAATGAAATACCGGGCCATTTCCCACGGACAGAACGATTCCCCTCTCTCCGAAATCGCCACCCGCGAGGTCGTCACCCTCCCCCCCTCCGACAGCATCGGAAAAGCCGCCCTGATCATGGCCGATCGGAGGATCTCTTCCATCGTCGTGACCGAAGGAAAACGCCCCATCGGCATCCTGACCGAACGCGACATGCTGGCCGCTCTGCAGAACGATCTCGATCCCGAAACCGAAATCGGCGGAATGATGTCCTTCCCGGTGGTCACCGTTTCCGAATCGATTTCCTGCATGTCGGCTTACCAGCAGTGCCTGAGAAACGACATTCGCCACCTGGTCCTCGTCGACGATGAAGGAAGCATTTCCGGGGTCATCAGCGAAACCGATTTCAGGCGCTCGATCCATCTCACCACGCTTGCGGGAAGGAGGCAGGTATCCTCGGTCATGAACCGCGGCATTTTCGCCTTCCCTGGCGAAACCCCGCTCGTGGCGGCCCTGGAGCACATGAATGCCCACCACGATTCCTGCATCGTGGTGATCGAGGAAGGGCTTCCAGCCGGGATCCTCACCGAACGCGACATCGTGCGGCTCTACAGCCGTTCCCGGCATCGGCAGCATTTCCCCCTGAGCGAGGTGATGACTTCCCCAGTTCTCACCATTTCCGAATCCGCCACCATCAACGAAGCCGCTTCCAGGATGCTCGAGCACCGCATCCGGCACCTCGTCGCAGTCGATCCGGCAGGCCATGCATGCGGACTTCTCGGCGAGCACGAACTCACTCAGGCCATGGCTGCAGGAATGGTGAACGACAAGCTGATCGAGGAGGGCAGCTTCCTGCATTCGCTCATCAACACCATCCCCGACATGATCTGGCTGAAGGATCTGGGCGGAACCTATCTCGCCTGCAACCCCCGCTTCGAGCAGTTTTTCGGCACGAAAGAGGAGGAAATCGTGGGCAAAACCGATTACGATTTCATGGATCAAATGCAGGCCGAATCCTTCCGCGATGGGGACCTGTCGGCCGTCCTTTCAGGCATCCCCATCCTCCGCGAGGAAAGAGTCACTTTCGCGGCAGACGGGCACATGGAACTCCTGGAAACCGTGAAAACCCCGATGCGGGACGGCAACGGCAACCTCATCGGCGTGCTCGGCATCGCACGCGACATCACTCGCCGCAAGAACGCAGAACTCGCCCTGCTCCAGAGCGAGCGGCGCCTGCGGGAGCAGGAGGAGCTTTTCCACGCCATTTTCAGCCAGGCCCCCAGCGGGATCGAGCTCATCGATCCCGAAACGCTGCGCTTCGTGGAAGTCAATCCGGCCGCCTGCCGAATGCTCGGCTATTCCCACGAGGAATACCTCGCCCTGTCCCTTCCCGACATCCAGGCGGATCTCGACCGGGAAAGCCTGAAAGCCTCGATCGAACGCACCGAATCGATCGGCATCAAGGCGTTCGAGAACCGCCATCGCACCAAGGATGGCAAAATCCTCGACGTGGAAATCCAGGCGAGAATCCTGGATCATGCGGGCAGGAAGCTCCTGGTCGGCATCTGGAACGATGTCACCGAGAGAAAACGGGCGGAAGAAAGCCTGAAAATCACCGCTGGCGTGTTCGAGATCAGCCAGGAAGCGATCCTGATCACCGATTCGGAAAATTCAATCGTCGACGTCAACCCCGCCTTCACCAGGATCACGGGTTACAGCCGGAAGGAAGTGCTGGGAAAAAATCCATCCATGCTCGGATCCAGCCGGCACGACGCCGCATTTTTCGAAGCCATGTGGAACTCGCTGAAGGAAAACGGATCCTGGCGCGGAGAGATCTGGAACAGGAGAAAGAGCGGCGAAATCTATGCAGAACTCCTTTCCATCTCAGCGATCAATGGAGATGACGGCCGCGTGCAGCGTCACGTCGGGGTATTTTCAGACATCAGCCACATGAAGGCGCACGAAGCCGAGCTGAGCCGGCTCGCCCATTACGACGCCCTCACCGCAATCCCCAACCGGGTATTGCTCGCAGACAGGCTCTCCCAGGCGATCCATCGGGCAAGGCGCTCCGGCAGGATGTTCGCCGTCTGCTACATGGATCTCGACGGATTCAAGCTCGTCAACGACCGCCACGGGCACGAAATCGGGGACAGGCTGCTTGTCGCCGTCACCCGCCGCCTGCAGGAATCCCTGCGCTCGGACGACACCCTGGCAAGGCTCGGCGGGGACGAATTCGCCGCCCTCATCGGCGACCTTGGAAGCGAAATCGAATGCTTCCAGATCCTCGACAGGATCCTGGAAAACGTGGCGAAACCGGTCCATGTTTCAGGACAGGAGCTTTCCGTCTCGACCAGCATCGGCGTGACCTTTTTTCCTTCCGACGAAGAGGATGGCGACACCCTGCTTCGCCACGCCGACCAGGCCATGTATGTCGCGAAGCAGAACGGAAGGAACCGCTATCATCTCTATGACCCCAGGCACGACCAGAAAATGCGCTCCCTGCATGAATCCAGGAAACGCATCCTGCAGGGACTGGAAAATGGGGAATTCGAACTTTATTATCAGCCCAAGATCCTGCTCGCAAGCGGAGAAGTCGAAGGGGTGGAAGCGCTGATCCGCTGGAATCATCCCTCCTTCGGCATCCAGCTTCCGGGAGAATTCCTGCCACACATCGCGGACTCGGATGCCGAAATCATCCTAGACAAGTGGGTGCTGGACCGGGCGCTCGCCACGATGGAGCAATGGGCAACAAAGGGACTTTCGTTCGGGATCGCCGTCAACATCTCGGCCCGCCGTCTCCAGTCCCGGGATTTCCTCGCGGATCTGTCGCAAAAGCTGGAAATCCATCCCGGACTGGAACGGGGAAGGCTGCAGATCGAAATCCTGGAAACCGCGGCTCTCGAGGACATTTCCCTTTCCGCGAAAACCATGGAATCCTGCATCGAACTCGGGGTGGGCTTCGCTCTCGACGATTTCGGAACCGGATATTCCTCCCTCGCCTACCTCAGGAAGCTTCGCGCCGAAACCCTGAAGATCGACCAGACCTTCGTGCGCGGCATGCTGGAAGACGAAGGGGACCGGGCCATCGTCGAGGGCATCATCGCGCTCGCCAGGACCTTCGGCAGGAAGACGGTCGCGGAAGGGGTGGAAACACCGGAACTCGTAGAAATATTGAAAAAAATGGGATGCCTGTACGGGCAGGGCTATGCCATCGCCCATCCGATGAAGGAAAATGAATTCCTGGACTGGTATCGGGGAAGACGGAAAGACGGATAATGCGCATCCTGCTCGTCGAAGACGACCAAATGATCGGAGAGGCGACAGCCATCGCGCTGCGCGATGCGGCGCATGCGCTCGACTGGGTGAAGGAGGGAAAAACCGCCCGGGAGGCGCTCGCTTCTGGCGAGCACCAGGTCCTTCTCCTCGACCTGGGACTTCCCGGCATGGACGGGCTGGAACTGCTGAAATTTCTCAGGCAGTCCGGAAACGACATACCGGTCATCGTGCTCACCGCAAGGGATTCCCTGGAAGACCGGATCGACGGGCTCGATGCGGGCGCGGACGACTATCTCGTGAAGCCTTTCGAAATGAAGGAACTGCTCGCGAGACTCAGGGCGATTTCCCGACGCAAGGGGGGACAGGGCGCACCGCTCCTCGGCAACGGCATCATCAGCCTGGACCCCGCGACCCGGCAGGCTCGCCGGGGGGATGAAGTGCATCTCCTCAGCGCGCGCGAATTCTCGCTTCTTCACGCACTGCTGCTTCGCCCCGGCGCGATCCTCACCCGGACGGAACTCGAAGAGAGGATTTACGGCTGGAACGAGGAAGTGGAGAGCAATGCGATCGATTTCCTCATCCACGGCGTGAGAAGAAAACTCGGGGCGGATTCCATCCGCAACATCCGCGGGGCGGGCTGGATGGTGCCCGCCTCGTGAAACGCACCCTCGAAGGGCGACTGAAATCCGCGCTCTCCCTCACCATATTGCTTGCGGGGATCCTGGCCGCTGCTGCCTCCTTCTGGTTCAATTACGGGGAAGCGCAGGAATTTCAGGACGACACCCTGAAACAGATCGCCGCATTCGCATCGAAAGGCGAATTGCTTCGCGATTTCTCCCCTTCTTCGGCGATCGACCCGGAAGTCAGGATCCAGGTTCTCGCGCCGGGGGACAAGCCCTGGCTGCCGAAAGGCATCCCCCCCGGATTCCACACCCTGGAAGGACCGGACGGAAAATGGCGGGTTTTCGTGCGAGCCGGCATCGCGGCAGCCCAGGCGACCGAAGCGCGCGACGAGATCGCCATCCACAGCTCGCTGCGCACGCTCGCCCCGTTCGCCCTGCTGCTTCCGCTGCTCGCCTGGCTGTCCTCACGGATCGTGCGCTCGGAGCTTTCCTCCCTGAGAAGCCTTTCCAGCCTCCTGGAGAAAAGAAGCTCCCCATCCCCCTTGCCGGCCGGTACCCTCCCAGGAGAAATTTCCCCTTTCGTCGAAGCCATCAACAACCAGATGGAGCGGATCGCATCGCTCATGGATCAGCAAAAACGCTTCATCGCCGATGCAGCGCATGAACTCAGGACACCGCTCGCAGCGATTTCCCTGCAGGTGCAGAATCTCGAAAGCGCGGAAGACCGGGAAATGCTGCAAAAAAGGCTGGATACGCTGAAATCCGGGGTGGAACGCGCAAGGCGCCTCGCCGACCAGCTTCTGAAGCTTGCGAGAAGCGAATCGGCGCCGCTTACGAAAAAGACCGTCTGCATTCCCGCCTTTTTCCGCGCGCTTCTGGAAGAATATCTCCCCATTGCCGAATCCGGGAAGATCGATCTCGGGCTCGGCCAATGCGAAAACATCGTGCTGGAAGCGGATCCGGAACTGCTGCGACTCCTGTTCGGCAACGCGCTGGAAAACGCGCTCCGCTACACCCCGGAAGGCGGGATGGTGACCCTGTCCTCGGAAATCGGAATGGATGAAGTGCGGCTCGAAGTCTCCGACAACGGCCCGGGAATTCCTGAAAGCGAAAGGGAGAAAGTGTTCTCCCCTTTCTACAGGCTTCAGGGCGGGGAAGGAAGCGGGCTCGGGCTTTCCATCGCGAAGGAAGCTGCGCAGAGGATAGGCGCAACCCTGAGCCTGGAAGAAGCCGCAGGCGGCGGCCTCAAATTCCTGTATCGCCAGAAGCTTTCTGCAGAAGATCGTACAGAACCGGCATGACGAGGAGCACCAGTGGCAACTGCACGATGAGTCCGGAAATGATCGCGATCGCGAGCGGCTGCTGCATGGCAGAACCCTGACCGATGGCGAAAGCGAGCGGCAGCAGGGTGAGGATCGCGGCGATCGTGGTCATCGCGATCGGTCGCATCCGGTTCATCCCCGCCGCCACCAGCGCTTCCCGCCTGTCCATTCCCCTGATTTCCCTGTATTCGGAAAAATAGAAAATCGCGACCTCGGTGACGATGCCGACGATCATGGTCATGCCCATCATCGCGGAAATATTGAGTTCCACATCGGCAATCCAAAGCCCGACGAACATCGCCGAAATCGACATCAGCGGAATCGCCATCACGGAAAGGGCGATGCTGAAGCGCTCGTATAGAAAGAGAAGCAGCAGAAAAACCAGCGCCACGGCGGCTGCGAAAACGCGCATCAGCCCGGCGAAGGCGATCTGCTGCTGTTTGTAGAGCCCGCCCAATTCATAATAGGCGCCCGGAGGAAGAAGATCCTGCTTGTCCATGAGCCTGCGGATCTCCAAAATCGTGGAGCCCATGTCGCGCCCGCTGATTCTGGCGGTGACCGCGATCATCCTCTTCAGGTTCTCGCGATTGATTTCGGGCTGCCCGCTCACCGTCGAAATTTCTGCGATCCGGTCCAGCGGCAAAACATGTCCGTCCGGCGCCCGGATCGCAAGCTTTTCGATGTCAGACTGATTCGACCGCACCGATTCCGGAATCCAGACCCTCACCCCGACCATTTTCACGCTGCGCTGGATGTGCGTGGCGACGATGCCGGACATGGCGGACTGGAGCATGGAAGTGACCGCGGCGGGATCCAGCCCTTCCAGGGCCGCCTTTTCCCGGTCGACATGGATTTCCAGCG
>JAJZTT010000217.1 GCA_021848705.1 Pseudomonadota bacterium | reverse complement strand
CAGTTGCTGCGCGTATTGCAGCCACTTGTCCTTGTGGCGGAGCCTCGCCAGCGGCGTTCCCGTCAATGCGTTGAACGTGACATGGCAGGAAGCGCATCGATAACGCTGCAGTCCGGAAGCCTTGCCCCAACGCGCAATGTGATCATGGCCGCATTTTGGACACACGGGCGTAGTTAATACCCGGTTTTCAATCAGACTGTTGACCGCCTCGACATGCTCGATCCGATGCAGACTATCGACCAGCTGGCTGCGTTGACGAGGCGTTAAATCCTGAACCGTGTCCTTCATTTCATGAAATTCAGTGCTTTTCATCGTCACACCTATCTCGTTGATTCTCATAACCTCATTGTAGACCACAAGAAAATGGTGATATAACTAAAAAAATATGGACGAATTCCTCCTTTACAGCCAGGCGCTACTTCTTCGGGATGAGAAACAGGACAAGGGTTGACTTCGCACTCGCTGACCTGAGTCCGCCACTCTTTACCCCTTACACCTGGGGGGCATTGCAAGTTCTTCGCCTATCGGCGCTTTCCTGGAGGCAATTTTCGAAACAAATTGATTTGTCTTCCGGACGGCCTGTTTACCGACGGATTCCGGGCGGATCCACGCTCAGCATGATGACCTCGATTTCCTCGATGATTTCCTCTTGCCGCATCATGTTGAAGCGCTTTTTCAGCCTTTCCACTCTTTCCTTCAGCCTGGAGATCGCATTTTCCATGTGGTCGATCCGGTGGCGGTTCTCCTCCATGAGCGAGCTGTAGAGCACTTCGTGCAGCGCAACATAAAGGTAATGCCCTGACAGTTTTTCGTAAAGAAGGAATGGTTCGAGTTGAATCAGGGGAGGGTGGGAAAATCCGGGGGAAGGCAGATCGGGGAGCGGAAGCAGCCTCCTCGATTTTACCGATTCTTCTTCATGATGGATCGCTGTGATGCCGAGCGCGGATCCAGACTCGCCCTGCATTTTTTCCAAAGCATCGACCAGGGAAGCGAGAACGGGCTCGACTTCTTCAGCCACGTTCGCACCGGGGATCAGGATGTCCGGGGCGAGGTTCGCGAGGCGATTTCCCACAGCGACGACCGGGATTCCCGGCAGGACTTCCTCCCTGGTCCTGGCCAGTTTCACGTTGAAATCGCCGCAAAAACTTCTTTCCGATCCGATCAGCAGACAGATTTCGCGCGTTTCCGCCTGAGGATTTCTGCCGTAAAAGGAGGTGAAATCCGCGATCGCATTTTCCATCGCTTCCACTGCGAGTCGCTGGGCGGAAAGAAAGGAAGCGAGCTTTCTGGTTTCCATGAAGGCGAGATTCTTCATCGCGGTCATGATGTCGCCGATCTCGCCGAGGCTCGCCAGCCTCGTCGATAGGTCATGACGCCTGCCCATATGCCTTTTTCAAAGCTTCCCGCCAGGCTTCCCGGCTGTCGGACAGGGTGAGATCGCAACTGCAGGATTCGATTTTGCGCAATTCCGAGGAAAGCGCCTCGCGGTCTTCCGAAGAAAAGAAATTTTCGTTATAGGCAATGAGCCAGGCCATCTGCTTTTCGATGGGAATGGGGGAAAGCCTTTCCTGCTTCAGCAGTTCTCGCAAGATCCTGCCGCGGCGGATGCGCTCTTCCATGCTCGCTTCTAGCTTAGAGCCAAATCTCGTGAACACCTCGAGTTCGAGAAACTGCAGATAATCGAGCTTCATCCTGCCCGCTTCGCGCTTGATCGCGGGATGCTGGGCCTTTCCGCCTATCCTGGAAACGGATTTTCGGATGTCGATCGCGGGGAGAAATCCGCGTGAGAAGAGCTGTGCGTCGAGATAGACCTGTCCGTCGGTGATCGAGATGAGATTGGTCGGGATGTAGGAAGCGATTTCCCCCTGCTCGGTTTCCACGATGGGAATGGCGGTCATGCTGCCCCCGCCGAGATGGGGTGCGAGGCAGGTGGAGCGTTCGAGCAGGCGTGCGTGCAGGTGGAAGATGTCCCCCGGATAGGCTTCCCGCCCGGGCGGTCGCCGCAAAAGAAGCGAAAGTTCCCGGTAGGTTCTGGCATGGGTGGTGAGATCGTCGTAGACGACGAGGGTGTCATGCCCTTCCCACATCCAGTGCTCGGCGATGGCGGCTCCGCAAAAAGGGGCGAGATATTTCAGTCCGGGCATCGCGGTCGCCTCCGCTACCACCACCGTGGTGTATTCGAGCGCGCCGGTTTTTTTCAATGTTTCCACAACCCCGGCCACTGCAGAGCGCTTCTGCCCGATGAGGACGTGGATGCAGCGCACGTTCCTGCCCTTCTGGTTCAGCACCATGTCGAGGGCGAGGGAACTCTTTCCGGTGCCGTTGTCGCCGACGAGTAGCTGCCTTTGCCCCATTCCGATCGGGATCAGCGCGTCGATGATGCGGTTCCCGCTGTAGAGGGGCCGATCGACGAAATCCCTTTCCATGATGGAGGGAGAGGAAACGTCGATCTGGCGTAAGGAGCCGGTTGCCGGGGGATCCTGCTCGTCGAGCGGATTGCCGAGCGGATCAAGGATTCGTCCGAGCAGGGAATCCCCCACGCCGATGGAAAGGCGCTTCCCGGAGAGCCTCGCCGTCGTTCCAGCTGCGAGATTTTCGCTCTGCCTGAGCAAAATTGCGCCGATCCTGTCGGAAGAGAGATGGAAGACCAGCGCCTCGCTGCCGTCTTCGAGCGAAACGATCTCGTCCATGCTCGCATCGGGCAATCCCGAAATCCAGGCGATTCCGTCCCCGACAGAGATCACCGTTCCCCGCTCGGAAACCCTGAGTCCGAAAAAATAGCCTTGCGCCCAGTCCCGCAGCGAATCGATGCGCGTCGAATCAGCTCCCATTTTTCGCCGCTTCCCTGAAAAAGGCGAGTTCGTCGGAAAGATTCGCGGCCAGCACCCAGGGGCCGATCCTGACCCTCAAACCGCAGACGATTCCGGGGTCTTCGCTGAAATGGCTTTCCACCTCTCGTCCGGCGAGCCTGGAAACCGCAGAGACGATCTCATCCCTGCATCCTTCCGGAAGCGGAAAGGCGCTCGAAACGGAAAGGAAAAATTCCGGCTGCGAGGCGAGCATTTCGCGGATCGGAGCGGATTCCAGCTTCTCAAGATCCTCCAGGAAGGCTTCGCAGATCCCGGATTCGAGTTCCGCCGAGGAAAAACGGGAAAGAAGACGGGAAGCGAATTTCGATGCAGCTTCGAGCGCGCCGCTCTCGGCATTGCGCATCCATTCCCCGGTCCTGCGCTCTTCCTGCGCGAGGCGCTTCGCGCGCTCCTTTTCCAGATCGGAATCCAGCTCCTCCAGTTTTTTTCTGCGCTTCTCCCCGATCTCTCCGGCGAGTTCCGCTTCCAGGACCTGCCTGCGGTTTTCCCATTCCTGCAAGAGGCGCTCGTTCTCGCGCTTTTCGCCCAGCGCTTCCTCCTTCAATCCTTTTGCCGAAGCCAGGGTCTCCTCGACCTGGCGCCTGCGGGAAGCAACCGCTTCGAGCACGGGGCGATAAAGGAATCGCTTCAATATCCAGATCAGGATCAGGAAATTGAAGATTTCCAGCAGGAAGGTGCTCCAGTCGAGTTCCATCGCCTATTTGTGCAGCAGGTATTCAAGAAGCGGGTTCCTGAAAAGCACGATGAGCACGATCACGAGCACGTAGATCGCGAGCGATTCGATCATCGCA
>JAJZTT010000033.1 GCA_021848705.1 Pseudomonadota bacterium | reverse complement strand
AGGATCAGGCCGAGGGACAGGCCGATGTTCCACAGCGTGCAGTTCCACAGGCCCAGCTTCTCCGACCACAGCTTGGTGTTGCCGATGATCGGCGTGATGTACATCATCGCCATCGCGAACGCCATCGAGATCCAGCCGAAAATCACCGCCATCACGTGAACCTGGCGCATGTGGCCGAATGCGAACACGAACGATCCCGTCACGAAATCGGGAAAGCCCAGCTTCGCAGCATTGAACGATCCCAGCCCGGTTCCGATCACGAACCAGATGATCGCCGAAAATCCGAAATAGACCGCTGCCGATCCTGTCGGAATATCCTCATTTTTTGCAAACAGATACTTGAACATTTCTCCTCCTTCTCCCCAGCCCGTAAATTCCGCTGACGTTTAGTGATGGTTGTTGCGCTTGTGCGGCATCAACAAATACCACGACAAAACCATGCTGGAAAACGCCAGCATGATCCCCAAAGCACCCGCTATCATTGGCAGCATATCCCTCTCCTTTTTGATCAAACTCTTAGTGGTTGCCTTCCAGTGCACCGTGGCGCACCATCGAAATCGCCAGCGTCACCACGTACGCCGCGCCGAACACCAGCATGCACCAGTCCACAAAACCGGTGAACGTGTAGGGATTGTAGGCAAGATGACCCGCGCCTCCCCAGTCTCCGAACGACCCGCGCCCCACCAGGCACATCATCGCGGCGCCAAATACGCTTCCGTTGCCCATCCCGGTCAGCATGCCGCCGATGATGATCATCCAGAAAGAACGCTGTGCCAATGTTTTTTTCATTCCATACCCCTCCAATTTGTCTTAACCCGAGTTTGCCTGAGGCGCCTCCGCACCCACTCCCCCATTCACCCTACCGCTTCGATACAGCCTGTCGAACCTTAATGAACCCTTAATAAATATTTGCGCATCATAATCACTCCCCGCAAGAACCGTCAAGTCCAAATTGCAACTGATTCGCAGAATCTCCCTTCAAACAACCGGGTCTTTGCAGCCCCCTTCCCTCAAACCCTTCATCCGCCTACAATGTCGCAATGAGAGACATTTTCGCCGCCATTTTCGTTGCCGCCATCTCCCTCTTCATGACGGGCTATTCCGCACACATGATCGTCGGCGGCTCCGTCTCCCCTTCCACTGAAAAATTCATCATCGCAGCCGCCGTGCTCGTCGTCGCCGCGCTCCTCGCCTACATGGGTCTCGACCTCAGAAAAAGAAAAAGGGGGGATTGAATCCCCCCTTTTGTACGGTCAGCCGTCAGCCCTTTTTTTTCTGATCCCGCAATCCATCCAGCTCCTTCTGCAGCGCGGAATATTCTTCCACGCTCCCGAACTGCGCCTTGTGGAAAACGAACTGCTGCTTCCTTCCGGTTCCATCCAGACCGGTCAGGCCGAAACTTTTTCCCGCATAGTCCCCGTAACGCTTCACCTCCTTGAGGAGGTCGACGCTCAGACCGGACTTGAATCCGATCCTCGCAAAATCTTTTCCCGTCTCGACGAAGACGGGGGCGCTGCCAACCGCCATGAGCCGGGTCTTCAACACCCGGTTGGAACCTGCCAAAGCGAAAAAACTCGCCAGGAAGGCGAGCAGATAGGCCAGATTCTTGGTGTCCTCATACCAGAACTTGGTGGCGAGCAGGGCAAGAAAGAATACGGTGGGAATATAAAGGAGAAGATCCCAGACCATCCCCTTTTTGTCTGCGACCAGGTTACAACGCATGGTCCGTTTTCCCTTGCAGAGCATCGCTGATCGCAGTATCGAGCTCGCTGTAGAGCACGCGCCCCATGGCCACGCATCGAACCACACCGTGCTTCCCGATCACGAAAGTCCAGGGATCCCCAACCACCTTGAAGGCCTTGTAGGCCTGGGGATTGTCGTATTCATCCATGTGCAGGAAGATCACCCGCCCGGCATATTTGTCCTGAAGCCCCTTCAGCATCGAAAGCTGGTTGTCGCAGACCGTGCAGTGCGCGGGCGTCGCAAAGGCCAGCACGATGGGCTTGTTCATTTTCAGTGCCTGATCCAGAGAATACTGGTACATGCGGGGATCAGGATAACGATAGGTGGTGATCCTGGAAAGATCCCCCTTCACGTCTGCGAGGGTCTTGGTCGGCAATACAGGGGCCTTCTCCCCAACCTTGAGATCTCCGCTGTCGCCCTGAAGCGAAGCCAGATTGCAGCCGCCAAGCAGCAGGCCGAGAGCAACGATCGCGAAGTTTCTCATACGGTTTTCCTCCATCCGGAAGCGGTTCGGAAAATATTGTAGCCCCAGATGATGTTCGCTGCGAGCACGATGCTGCCGAAGATGCCCACGAGCGCCAGCCATGGCCGAACCAGCGCATCGAGTTCCTGCGGGCTCGCCGTGAGGCTCGCCTCCCCGCCGATCAATCCGGCCGTAGAAAAAAACACCACCATGCCGATCAGACCGAAATTGTGCAGCCAGAAATGCGCCTTCACCAGTTTCAGACTGTGGATCGGCTTCTTCACCAGGCGCGGCACGATGTAATAGATCGCCCCGAAAATCGCGCATTCCACCCAGCCGAGAAGATTGATGTGCGCATGCGCCCGAACCAGCAGGTTTCCATACATGCGGTGATCCACGAAATGACGGAAATGCTCCACCCCGCCCATCACCGCGCCCCAGGTGAATCCGATGAAGCTGTAGATCACGCACATGTAGATGAACAGCAGCGTGTAATGCGTGTAGGCCGTATCGGCCTCCCACTTCGGCTTTTCTTCACTCATTGACTCTCTTCCTTCTTGCGAACGTCTCCGTACTTCTTCTTCCAGCTATCCGGCGCCCACATCCCCACCATCTTGTCGATGAACGCATCGTGCGCCTCGGGCGGGATCGCCGCCGAAGTCGACCCGCGATCGGCAGTGAGCTCGGATAGAAACGCCGTGAGCGCCCGGATCTTGTCTTCAGGCAGCGCAGCCACATAGGACGCCGCAGCCTGCCCGGTCCTGTAGGAGGCCGCTGTCGGCGGGCCGGCCACCCCTTCGCCGGGATCGAGATGGTCGATCGTCTTCGCCCCGTAGGTTTCCTCCGGGTGCGTGAGGAAGGCATAGATCCACTGCTTCGTGCGCTTCGATCCTTCCCCGTCCAGGCTCAGCCCGCTGTTGGTGCCGTCCTGGATCGCCCGATGGCAGTCCGTGCAGCCCTGATGCAGGAAAATCACCGAGCCCTTTTCACCTTCCGCGCTCAGGTTGTAATGCGTGGTCGGCTTGAACATCCCGGGATGCCGCTGCACCGCCGCATCCATGAAATAGAATCCGATCCCGGCAAGCAACACGAACACGCCGAAGATCCCGAACAGAACCTTCTCGCCAACCTTCAAACTGCGCCTGCCTTCCGCCATCTTCACCTCACCAATACAATCATCCGACAGCGACGGCCAGATTTCGTTTCCTCAAAGCAAAACGGGATCCCTCCGGATCCCGTTCCTTCCAACTTCACGCCGATCAGGGAGTTACCTTGATGCCCTCTTCGGGAGAATTGGTGTACTGGTAGCTGTCGCCTTCGGTAGATTCGGGCGCCTGCGAAAGGTAGGTCGCCACGTTGTTGATGTCCGCATCCGAAAGATTCTTCGCCACCGCCCTCATCTGCCCCATCGGGTCGTTTGCGCGGCTGCCGTCGCGCCAGTGGGTCAACTGGTTCACCAGATAGACATACTTCTGCTGCCCAATCATCGGGTAGATCGGCGCAGCGCCACGGCCGTTGTACTGATGGCAGGTCAGGCATGCGCTCACGCCCTTCGCCTGCAGGCCGTACTTGGCGATCACTTCGCCTTCGTAGGCGGTGCCCACCGGCTTGCCGCTCGCCTTCACGTCATCCAGATTGGAAAGCTCGGACTTCACCTTCAGCGTGTGCAGGTAATACGCCACATTGCGGCGATCCTGATCGGAAAGCCCCTTGGCGATACCGTTCATCACGCCGAGCGTCATGTCGGTACGCTTTCCCGCGGAGAAGTCGTCCAGCTGCTTCACCAGATAGGTATATCCCTGGTGCGCAAGGCGCGGCGTACCCATGCCGTCGTTACCCATGCCGGTATCGCCATGGCAGCTCACGCAGGCAGGGACCGCATCTCCCTTGCCGTTCTTGAAAATCTTTTCCCCGGCGCTCAGACTGACCGTCACGCCTTCCGCCCATGCCGTCCCGGACACGAGCGCCAGCGCCACCGCAGACGCCGCACCCCACTTCAGTACCTTCATCTCAGATTTCCTTCTTGTTGTCTTTGCCATAACCCGCCTCCTGTTTTCCTTCAGGGTCGAACCAGAAGGCCCGGACTCACGAATTTTTCTTGAACAACAAGAACGCCAATCCGAAGAAAAACACAAAAAAACAGACATACATCGTCACAACCTGCGTCGTCGTCGTATCCGTTTCGAACAGCATAGCTTCCTCCCGTGAATTTCATTATTAAGCAACCAATTCCAGCCTGCTTCGGCGAAATATAATACACGACGCTTCAGGGTGTCAATCGATTCGGACCATCTCTTCCAAGTCGTTGAAGGGCCGCGCAGATGCCGATAGAATGAGCCCTTTCCGCAATTCAGGTCCCGATCCAGATACCATGAGCCCGGTCAAGTTCGAAATCCCCCTGCGTTACAAGGTGCTGCTCGCTTTCCTGGCATGGGGCGCCTTGTTGCTGTTTTTCTTCATCCGCTACGACAGTTACGGCATCCAGGAAAATGCCGCCCGTGCGCTGATGTTCGTCTGGTCGATCGTCGACGGCGTCGCGCACCCGGTCGTGGTGCTCGGCGCGCCGGACTTCCGTGCGCTTCTTTTCATTCCGATCGGACTGATGTGGACCGGGAACATTGCCGCGGCCAAGGTGCTCTCCCTGCTCGTCATGGCAGCTTCTTCCCTGCTGCTCTACGACTGGGCGGACAGGACGCTCGGAAGGGAATCCGCGCTGATCGGTACCGGTCTGCTGCTCGTTTCACCGCTTGCGATCACCCAGATCGATTCCCTGGGCGCAGGCCCCTACCTCCTCCTTGCAACCGGGCTCGGGTTCTGGCTGGACCGCACTTACCGGGCGGAACCCAGGCCTCTGGGCGGCTGGTACTTCTCCCAGATTTTTCTGATCGGCCTTTCCGTGAGCCTCCATCCTGCAGGACTCGCCTATCCGATCTCGCTCGCCTGGCACTGGTACAGGAATCCTGTCGACGCCCGCCAGCAGAGACATTATTACTTCGGCATTGCCGCCATGACGGTTTTCGTCCTGCTGATCCGCACGGGATGGAGCGACCTCCCCTGGCTGGAAAACCCGATCCGCATTTTCGCCATGATGGTCACTGGACCGACCAGTCTTGTCTCGACTGCGGGATGGATGACCGGCGCGATCATCGCCGCCATCCTTCTTTTCACCCTGTTCAGGAACCCCTCCAGGACATTCGGCAATCTGGGCGGGCGGACCCTGGCGATCGGGGTCGTTCTGGGAAGCCTGAGCGCAGATTTCTCCTGGGCCGTTCTGGTGCTCGCCTTTCTGCTTTATGTCGGTACGGCAAGGATCATCGAAATCCATGAATCCATCCCTGGAGAAGGCTTCCTGGCAAAGCGCGGAGGCGTCTTTTTCCTCATCTTCGTGCTGGCGACCGCTTTCATGGTGAACAACCGGGGCGACTACGAATACAGGAAGATGTTCCCCCTCACCGAAGAGGACAAGCTCCTCGCCGCGGTCGCGCAGGTTGCAAGATCCGAACAGAAAAGTCACATCCTGGTGGCGAGCCAGTGGCCGGGTAAAACCATGATCGCCTGCCAGTGCGACGTGCTCCCTTTGCCGAGCCCGGCGAAGGATCCGGCAACCCAGCTCGCGATGCTGAAGGGGATCAATTACATGGTGTTCAATCCAAGGGATCCGAAGAACGAGATCCTGAGCAGGAATCTATCGGTTCTCGGCGCGCAGACCGAAACCGTCGCGCTGCGCGGATCGGGCGTGGTGATCCGCATCCGGTGAGGATTCACTCGATCTTGATCTTGATCCAGAGGCGGTTCAGGACGCGCCGCTGTTCCATGGTGAGATCGTGGAGCATTTCCAGGCGGGAAAGAACCTGCCTGTCCGGCAAAATCGCGGGAATGGCCCGGATCTCGGGAGCGATGTAGGGCAAGGCGGCGAGATTGGGGTTGCCCGAACCGATCATGTTGGTGAGCTCCGAGGAGTTCTTTCCGTCGAGCATGAAATTGATGAATTTCAGCGCGAGATCGGGGCGCGGGGCATACTTGTGGATCACCATGTTGTCCAGGGCGAGCACCGCACCTTCCTTCGGGATCGAAAATCCTATGGTGAATTTTCTTTTTGCAGCCTTCGCATCGTTCATCGCCTGGAACATGTCGTTGGAATAACCATGCACCAGCCAGATGTTCCCCACCGTCAGCTCCTTGATGTAGCTCGACGAGTTGAAAGCCGCCCAGTAGGGCTTGGCGCGAAGGATCACGTTCATCGCCTGGTACCAGTGCGCCTCCGTCGTGTCGTTCACTGAATAACCCAGATATTTTAGGGCCGCCGCCATCAGTTCGCGCTGGCTGTCCAGCACCGTCACCCTGCCCTTCACTTTCGCAAGATATTTCGGGTCGAAAATCGCCGCCCAGGTATCCGTCGGAATCCCGTACTGCTTCATTTTTTCGACGTTGTAGCCGATCAGTGTCGTGGTATAGGCATAGGGCACAGAATACTTGTTGCCGGGATCGAACGAGGTGTCGAGATAGGCAGGGTTGATGTTGGAAAGATTCGGAAGCTTCGATTTGTCGAGGGGAAGGAGCGCCCCCTGCTTCACCAGGGAGGCCAGCGCAAACCCCGTGGGCACCAGAATGTCATAGCCCCGCGCGCCGGCAGCGAGCTTGGCGAGGAGTTCCTCGTTGTCCGAATAATAGTCCTGGATGACCTTGCATTTGCAGTAGGCTTCGAAGCGCTCGACCGTTTGCGGCGCAATGTAATTGTTCCAGTTGTACAGATGCAGCTCGTCCCCGGCGGAGGCGCGAAGGGGGAGGAACGCAAGCAGAAAAAGCCAGAATCTCATCAGCCCCCCCTCACGGAATCGGGAGAAATTTTCGAAGCGACCACGATGAGCAGCAGGGTGAGCAGCATCAGCAGCGTCGAAACCGCGTTCACTTCAGGAGTGACCGCGATCTTGATCATCGAATAGATCTGCAAAGGCAGGGTGGATGCACCGACTCCCGCAGTGAAGAAGGTGATCACGAAATCGTCGATCGAGAGCGTGAAGGCGAGCAGTGCGCCCGCCATGATACCGGGCGCGATGAGCGGCAAGGTGACGAGTCGAAAAGCCTGCCAGGAAGTCGCCCCCAGGTCCCTCGCCGCTTCCGGGAGGCTTTCGTCGAGACCGGAAAGCCTGGAACGCACCACGATCGCCACGAATCCCACGCAGAATGCGATGTGGGACAGCATGATCGACAACAGACCCAGCGTGAAGTTGATCGCAACGAAGAAAATCAGCAGGCTCACCCCGACCAGGATCTCCGGAATCGCGAGCGGCGCCATGACGAGAAAGGGGAGAAGTTTCAGCTTGTAGCGGTACAGCGCGTAACCCGCCATGGTGCCCAGCACGGTCGAGGCAAAACTCGAAGTGAGCGCGATGATCAGGGAATTGGCTGCCGCCTTCAGCATCGCATCGTCCTGGAAAAGGATTCCGTACCATTTCCACGTGAACCCGACCCATTCCGCGTTCAGTTTCGAATCGTTGAAGGAATACGCGACGACGATGGCGAGCGGAAGATAGAGAAAAAGATAGACGACGATTCCGGAGATCGCGAGCAGCTTTTTAGGCATCGGTTCCCTTTCTTCTCGCCAGCAAGGCAGCCATGCCCACCATCAGCATTGCGGCAACGGTGAGGATGATGGAAAGCGCGCTGCCGAAAGGCCAGTCTCGCGCCTCCAGGAATTCCTGCTTGATGAGATTGCCGATCATGATGCCTTTGGTTCCGCCCAGGATGTCGGGCACCGCAAAAATGCCGAGAACGGGAATGAAGACCAGCGCCACTCCCGCATAGATTCCCGGCAGCGAAAGGGGGAAAGTGACCTTCCAGAAGCGCTGCCAGCCGTTCGCGCCCAGATCCTGGGCAGCATCGAGCAGCGCAGGATCATGCTTTTCCAGGTTGGCATACAGGGGGAGGACCATGAAGGGCAACTGCACGTAGATCAGGCAGAGCACCACTGCGAAGGGAGAGAAAAGCATCCGCATCGGCCCCATTCCGAACAGGGAAAGCAGATCGTTCAACCCCACCGAGAAGGCTGACTGCGGCCCCAGGATGATCATCCAGGCATAGATGCGGATCAGGAAATTGCTCCAGAAAGGCAGAATCACCAGCAGGATGAGGAGATCGCGGCGCCTTTTCTCGCTTTTCGCGATGAGCAGCGCGAGAGGATAGGCCATCACCAGGCAGAAAAAAGTGGTGACCACCGCGTACAGGACGGTCTTCAGCAGGAGCCAGGTATAGATGAAATCCGAAAAGTATTCCTGGTAGCTCTCCAGGGTCAGGTTGAGATGGGCGCCATTGGCATCGTGCAGCAGAACCGGGGCGAGCCCTCCGTATTCCCCTGCATAGCGGAAGGAAGCGAGCACCATGATCAGGGTTGGAATGACGAAAAAAAAGAGCAGATAAAGCGACGGCGGGCCGCTGATCAGCCATTTCGCGATCCGGTTATTCATGGAGGAAAGTCCCGGCGTCATATCTCCAGGAAATTTCCACCGGATCCCCGGCTGCCAGGATCCGTGGTCTCCCCGCAGCCGAGTTGGGAAGGAGCGCCTCGATGTGCACCCCGTCTCCCACTTCCACGATGTATACGGTGACGTCTCCCATGTAGAGAAAATCGTGCACCGTCCCCCGGAAATGATTTTCCTCGATCCCCGGCTCGAGCTTCTGCGCGATCCTGATCTTTTCGGGCCGGAGCGCGAGCGTGCCTGAACCATGGGCTCCGCCAGGATTTTTCGCTGCCACATCCCCCAGCCCTTCGATTTCGATCACCATTTTTTCCTCCCCGGTCACCGAAACCGAGGCCGGAAGCAGATTGCAGGTTCCAATGAAATCGGCGACGAAGCGGTTTTTCGGGTGATCGTAGATGTTCGAAGGCTCGTCCAGCTGTTCCACCCGTC
The DNA here is from genome assembly GCA_021848705.1 of Pseudomonadota bacterium. GTDB lineage: Bacteria > Pseudomonadota > Gammaproteobacteria > Burkholderiales > JABEVD01 > JABEVD01. Next base: position 10,504 of record JAJZTT010000033.1, on the reverse strand, counting down.
CCTTGTTCATCACGGCGATCCGGTGCGAGAGCGCTAGCGCCTCGGTCTGATCGTGCGTCACATAGATGAAGGTGATGCCGACTTCCTTTTGCAGATTGATGAGTTCAAGCTGCATCTGCTCGCGCAGTTTCATGTCGAGGGCGGCAAGCGGCTCGTCCAGCAGCAACAGTCTCGGCCGGTTGATGAGCGCCCGGGCAAGCGCGACGCGCTGCCTCTGACCTCCGGAAAGCTCCCCCGGATAGCGGCTTCCGCGGTCTCCGAGCCGGACGCTTTCCAGCGCTTCGGCCACGCGTCTCGAAACTTCCTCTTTCGCAACCTTCTTCATCCTGAGCGGGAAGGCGATGTTCTCCGCCACCGTCATGTGCGGAAAAAGGGCATAGCTCTGGAAAACGGTGTGAATCGGCCGCTTCTCCGGCGGGATCGAAACCAGGTCCTTTCCATCGAGCAGGATTTCACCGGACTGGGGGGAATCGAAGCCCGCGATCATCCTGAGCAGGGTCGTCTTGCCGCAGCCGGAAGGTCCGAGCAGGGTGAAGAATTCTCCCGACTCTATGCTCATGCTCACGCCGTTGACGGCGGCGAAATCGCCGAAATGTCGCTCAATGTTGCAGAGTTCAAGTAGGGCCATGATCGGAAATGCAATGAAATTACTGAATTATATAGATGACGAAAAGAGCCTTGCCAGTTCCGCGCCGGGATCTTCCGCTCTCATGAAAGCTTCCCCGACCAGGAAGGCATTCACCCCGTTTTGCCGCATCAGGGCCACATCTTCCCGGTCGAGGATCCCGCTTTCGGTGACGACGATCCTCCCGGTCGGGATATGCCCAAGGAGAGCCAGCGTGTTTTCCAGGCTGACCTCGAAAGTCCTCAGGTTGCGATTGTTGATACCGAGAAGAGACGTGTTCATCCCGAGCGCCACTTCGAGCTCCATCCTGTCGTGCACCTCGACAAGGACATCCATGCGGAGTTCCATGGCGAGCGCTTCCAGTTCGAGCAGCTTCGCCTTTTCCAGGGCAGCGACGATGAGCAGGATGCAGTCCGCCCCCATCGCCCTCGCTTCGTAAACCTGGAAAGGATCGACGATGAAATCCTTGCGGATCACCGGGAGCGAGCATGCGCCTCTCGCTTCGGCGAGATATTCCGGGGAGCCCTGGAAAAACTGCCTGTCGGTCAGTACGGAAAGGCAGGCAGCCCCATTTGCCGCATAACTGGACGCGATTTCTGCGGGATGGAATTTTTCCCGGATGATTCCACGGCTGGGACTGGCCCGCTTGATTTCGGCAATCACCGCCGATTTGCCCTGCGCAATTTTGCGCGTCATCGCATCTTGAAATCCCCTGCAGGGAGATGCTTCTTCCGCTTCCTTGCGGATTTCGGGCCGACTCCTCTTTCCGGATTCTATTTCCTCCGCCTTGACGGAAAGGATCTTTTTCAGAATGTCGTTCATTTTCTGCTTCTTGCGATCATGAAAGCCAGTACGAATAGGAAGACGAAGGCTGCGAGCGACCATTCGGCCATGCTGAATCCGAGCAATCTCCAGTCCACCTTCGCGCATTCTCCCGAGCCGCGCAGCACCATGCGCAACGTCTTGCCGATCGGAAACGCCTGCAGCATGTAATTGAGACCGGGCCCGCATTCCGGAACCTGGTCCGCGGGAAGGTGTTGCAGCCAAACCTGCCTTGTCGCAACCGCCGCCCCGCCCAGGCTGAAGAGCGCGGAAAGAAGGCCGTAAATCAGGCGGGCCCGGTTGTGGATCGCTGCGACCAGGAAAATCACTCCAGCCGCAAGATAGAAAAGCCTTTGGAAAATGCAAAGCGGACAGGGTTCGAGATGCCTTTCGAACTGGAAATAGTAGGCTGCGGACAGAAGTCCCGCGCATACCAGAAAGCCGAGGACGGGAAGCATCCTCGGCAAGAATCCCTTGTTGAACATCTGCAATCCTTGTCGAAACTCCGGAACCGGATTGCAATTCTACCGGAATGCGGCTGTTTCAGGAATTTCCGCAATCACCATGGAAGCGGGGAAAATCGCCCTGAAAACGCTGCCCTTTCCGATCTGGCTGGTCACTTCGAGCCTGGCATGATGGCGATTCAGGACATGTTTCACGATCGCAAGGCCGAGCCCGGTTCCGCCAGTTCCCCTTGAGCGGCTCTTGTCGACCCGATAGAAGCGTTCCGTGAGCCTCGGAATGTGTTCCGGTTCGATGCCGATGCCGCTGTCCTTCACCGAAAACACCGCGTTCTTCCCTTCCATCTTCCAGGTGATGGAGATTTTTCCGCCCTTGGGCGTATAGCGGACGGCATTGCTCACGAGGTTGCCGAAACCGCTCCTCAGTTCGTCGGTGCTGCCGCGCAATCCCGCCTCGGTATCGATCTCCAGTTCGATCAGGTGATTCGAACCGCTGAGACTCAATGCGTCCTGATGGATCTGCTTCAGGAGCATTCTCACATTGATTTCTTCCTCGACCAGCACGTTTTCCGCATTTTCCAGCCGGGAAAGGGTCAGCAGATCCTCGATCAGGCGCTTCATCCTGTCCGCCTGCCCGGTCATCAGCACCAGCGAGCGCCTGAGCATCGCCATGTCCGGTTCCCCGCTCATGTCGGAGAGCGTCTCCAGAAATCCGCTCACCACGGTGAGCGGTGTCCGCAGCTCGTGAGAAACATTGGCGACGAAATCCCTCCTCATCCTTTCCACGTTCTCGAGCCTGGTGATGTCCCGGGCGAGCAGCAGCTTCTTCCGCTCCGAATAGGGGATGAGCTGGATGGAAAGGATTCTTTCTCCTGTCAGCTTCAGCACGCAGGGGTGATCGAAATTGGTCGCCTGCTCGGAGAGATACCCGACGAATTGCGGCTGACGAATCAGGTAGGAAATCTGCTGTCCGATGTCCCGATTCCTGTCGAGCCCGAAATATTCCTCCGCCATCGGATTGCAGGACTCGATGTGGTCTCCCGCATCCAGGATCACGATGGCATCCGGAAGCGCTGCAATCGCTTCCTGCAGGTCCTGGAACTGGGATTCGATGTTGCGCCTCTCCTCCCGGAATTCCCGGACCATTCGCCTCAGTCTGGAATAAACCCCTCCCCAGACTCCGTTGCCTTCCGGGACATTGTCCACTCCGGGAGAGTCGAGCCATTCGTCGACCAGATCGAGCTTCTGGTTCATCCTGACATAGGGGATCAGCAGGCAGGCCACCAGGAAAGCGAGCGCCGCGACCGCATCGTCTGCTGCCCAGATCAAAAGTGCGATCCCGCCTGCAAACAGCAGCTGCGGGATGATGCGTAGCCAGAAGCGAGGCATCTCAGTCCACTGACATTCTGTAACCGGCACCCCGCACGGTCTGGATCATGGATTCGAGGCCGCAGCTTTCCAGCGCCTTGCGCAGCCTCCTGATGTGCACGTCGACCGTCCTTTCCTCGACGAAAACATGATCCCCCCAGATCTGGTCAAGAAACTGGACTCTGGAATGGACCCTGCCGGGATGGGTCATCAGGAAATGCAGCAGGCGGAATTCGGTGGGACCGAGTTCGATCGGCTTCCCGCATCCGGTGACCCGGTGCGACACCGGATCGAGCTTCAGTTCGCCCATGACCACCAGATCGTCGGTCATCTGCGGCGCCCGCCTCCTCAGCACCGCCTTGATCCTCGCGATCAGTTCGCGGGGAGAGAAAGGTTTGGTGATGTAGTCGTCCGCACCGGTATCGAGCCCGAGAAGCTTGTCCCTTTCGTCCGTCCTCGCGGTGAGCATGATGATGGGAACCTGCCTGGTCCGCTCGTTTCCCCTGAGTCTCCTCGCCACGTCGATCCCGCTCGCACCGGGCAACATCCAGTCCAGCAGGACGAGATCGGGCAGCTCGCCCTGGATGAGAGAGAAAGCCTGCTCCCCGGTCTCGGCACATACGACACGATGGCCCGCGAGCTCCAGGTTGTAGGAAATCAGCTCCTGAATGGCGGGTTCGTCTTCCACGACAAGGATGGTTGCGGCCATTTCGTTACCTCTCGAATTTTGATCTGCAATGTTATGTTGCAAGTATTACGGGAATGTGACAGGTTTGAGTTTCCATTGGTGTGGTTTATGATATAGGATCCAGCGCATTCAAGGAACGTCATGGCAGGACTCGACAGGAACACGCCTACGCCCACTGAAATCAAGCTGCACAAGAAATCGAAGAAGCTAGAAATCAGCTTTTCCGACGGCAGCCGATTTTCCTATCCTTTCGAATTCCTGAGGGTTTATTCTCCCTCCGCGGAAGTGAGGGGACATGGCCCGGGGCAGGAGGTGCTGCAGACCGGAAAAAGGGATGTAGACATCGAGAGCATCGATCCAGTGGGAAATTACGCACTGCGTCTCGCCTTCTCGGACGGGCACGATACGGGGATCTATTCCTGGGATCTCTTTTTCGAGTATGGAAAACGCCAGGAAACCCTCTGGCAGGATTATCTCGACCGGCTGCAGGCGGCCGGAGCCAGCAGGGAGGCCTGATCATGAAAAAAACCACGCATTTCGGATACCAGACCGTCGCAGAGAACGAAAAAGCCTCGAAAGTTCGCGGCGTTTTCGATTCGGTTGCCGGAAATTACGACATCATGAACGACCTGATGTCCGGCGGACTACACCGCATCTGGAAGCATTTCACGATCGAGGTGAGCGGCGCGAAGCGCGGTTCCCGCGTGCTGGACATCGCAGGAGGGACGGCCGACCTCAGCCTGAGGTTCGCCGAAAAGGTGGGACCCGAAGGAAGGGTTCTGCTCACCGACATCAATTACGAGATGCTTTCCAGGGGTCGCGACAGAATGTTCGACCATGGCCACCGGGTGAGCGCAGTGCAGTGCGATGCGGAGAAAATCCCCTTCGCTTCGGACTATTTCGACTGCGTGACCGTCGCATTCGGCCTTCGCAACATGACCCACAAGGATCTCGCCCTGAAGGAAATGTTCCGGGTGCTGCGTCCCGGAGGAAAGCTGCTCGTGCTCGAATTTTCCAAGGTATGGAAGCCGCTCCAGCCCGTCTACGACCTGTATTCCTTCAAGCTGCTGCCGGCCATGGGCAAACTAGTCGCGAACGATGCGGAAAGCTACCGGTATCTCGCAGAATCGATCCGCATGCATCCTTCCCAGGAAGAACTGAAAAAAATGATGAACGAAGCCGGATTCGAAAAAGTCGACTACTACAACCTGAGCGCAGGAATCGTCGCGCTCCATACGGGCTACAAGTTCTGATGCTGAACCGCCCTTTCGTTCTCGTCGTCAACCATTTGCTCGCGGCGGAATCCTGGGCGAGAAATTCGCTCCAGCCGCACGCGGGGAAGTCGGCGAGGCTTTCAGTGCCGCCTTTCGACTTCGACCTGAAGGTGCTTCCGGACGGATTGGTGGAAGAATCCGCCGATGCGCCGGAAACCAGGATCAAGGCGACCCCCCTTGCGCTTGCCAGAGCCGCAGCGGGTGAAATCCCGGAAGTCGAGCTTTCGGGGGACATCGAATTCGCAAAGGCGCTCAACCTGCTCTTCAACCATCTGAGATGGGATTTCGAGGGAGACCTCGGAAAATACACCGGCGACGTCGTCGCACACAGAATCGCGCAGGCAGCCGGTTCCTTCGTTTCCTGGCAGAAGGAAGCCTGCCGGAATCTCGCAGAAAACCTGGTCGAATACTGGACGGAAGAGCAACCGATTCTTGCCGGAAGGCTGGACATTCTCCATTACATCGACGAGGTAGACAGGGTCCGTGACGATCTGGAACGCCTCGAAAAAAGGATGGAAAGACTGGAAAACGCTTGAAAATTCTTCGCCTCATCAAGATCTTCCACATCAGCTTCATCTACGGACTGGACGAATTCATCCTCGCCCATCCTGAAGCGAGCCTGTTGCGGAAATTCGTCAACCGCATCTTCTTTTTCCGCAACCTATCCAGACCGAGGGCGGAGCGGCTGAGAATGGCGCTCGAGCGCCTCGGCCCCATTTTCGTCAAATTCGGTCAGGCGCTATCCACCCGTCGCGACCTTCTTCCGCAGGACCTCGCAGACGAGCTCGCCAGGCTCCAGGACAAGGTTCCGCCATTTCCTTCCGAAATCGCCCTCAGGGAAATCGAAAGAGCCTATGGAAAACCCTGGAGCGAAGTGTTCGGTTCCTTCGACCCGACTCCGGTCGCCAGCGCCTCGATCGCCCAGGTACACTTCGCCACCCTTCCGGACGGGAAAGAAGTCGCGGTCAAGATCCTCAGGCCGCAAATGAAGGGAATCATCGCCAACGACACCGCGCTGATGGACATCGCTGCCGGAATCATCGAGACGCTTTGGGCGGACGGAAAGAGACTGAAACCCCGCGAGGTGGTCGCAGAATTTTCCAAGCACCTCTACGATGAACTCGACCTGATGCGGGAGGCTGCGAGCGCGAGCCAACTCAGGCGCAACTTCAACGCATCCCCCATCCTCATCGTCCCGGAAGTGTACTGGGATTACTGTTCCACTTCGGTGATGGTGATGCAACGCATGACGGGCACCCCGATCAGCAAGGTGGATCTCCTCAGGGAGCTTGGCATCGACGTGCACCGGCTGGCCAGCATGGGGGTGGAAATCTTCTTCACGCAGGTTTTCAGGGACGGTTTTTTCCATGCGGACATGCACCCCGGAAACATCTTCGTATCCGGCCAGGGGCAATACATCGCGCTCGATTTCGGCATCATGGGCACGCTCACCGACGAGGACAAGAATTACCTTGCGCAGAATTTCCTCGCCTTCTTCCAGCGCGACTACAGGAGGGTGGCAATTGCGCACATCGAGGCCGGATGGGCGCCGAAAAACACCCGGGTGGACGAATTCGAGGCGGCGATCCGCGCGGTTTGCGAGCCGATCTTCGACCGGCCTTTGAAGGAAATCTCTTTCGGCAAGGTGCTGCTTTCCCTGTTCCAGACCTCGCGCCGCTTCAACGTCGAGATCCAGCCCCAGCTCGTGCTGCTGCAGAAGACGCTGCTCAACATCGAAGGACTGGGGAGACAACTGGACCCGGATCTGGATCTGTGGAAGACCGCAAAGCCCTTCCTGGAAAGATGGATGTCCGAACAGGTGGGATGGAGAGGTTTTCTCAACACGCTGAAACTCGAAGCCCCCAACTGGGGCACGACCCTGCCGCAGATTCCACGCCTCATCCACATGGCGCTGCACGAAAACAGGCTTGAACCGCTCGATTCGGATCTGAAGACCCTGATCGAACTGCAAAAGAACCGCAACCGCTTGCTCGCCCTCCTCGTGCTTTTCGCCGGCGTGCTGCTCGCCTGGCTGATCCGCACCGGCTGATTCGCGCGGCATCGGGGATGCATTTTCAGCCGCGCTTCGCCGATCAGATGACATTGCGATGCCTCAGGCTGGCATGTCGCGTAGCAGACAGGCAAAAGCCTTTCCATGCCAAAACTCGGAAGTCATAGCCTGCGCGTGACGTCCATGCGTGCGTGCAGGATACGCACCACGGCAATGCCGTAGTCGGTGACGCGGAAGTAGATAACATGGCGTTCGATACTGCGCCGTCGATAGCCCGACCGGATTGGGTCGCAGGCAGGGACTGTCTTCGGGGCTTCGGCCAATTCCACACAAGCCTTCATCAGGGTATCCGTGTAGCGGTGCGCCTGTTCGATCCCCCATGGTTCGCGGGTGTATTGCCGGATATTCTTCAGGTCGCGTCTGCGGCAGGAGTTGGACGGTGTTCAGCCATGCGCAGCTTGAATCCTTCCGGGTCGAATTCTTGCGGTTCGCCGCCATTTTCCCCTTCGATCAACGCTTGCCGGATGCTCTCGACTGAGACGGTTCTTTCCTGTTCGCGGCGGATGAGGTCACGGATCAGCTCGCTATCGTTGGCGTAGCCGCCACCGTCGATCCGGGCTTTCACCCATGCATGCTGCTGGTCGGTCAAGGTGATGGTCTTGCGTACGGTTCCCATGCTTGGCACTCCAGGAAAAGTCATGCTATGGGTGTATATTTGCATCAATGACGATGACTTTCCAATCTTGCCGCCGTGCGGAAAGTAAGGAATTTTTCGAAAAATTTCAGGGGCAGTCTGTTTTCAGGCGGAGTCTTTTCCGTACAAAATCGAGGGAGAAAACGCCCCGTCCAGACTTGAAGCAGGGTGGAAATGATCGGTTTCAAGACCCCGTTTTTTTCCGCCTTTTTGTCTGTGAGCATCCGGCGAGGGCGGCTGATGGATTGTGATATCCGCCGGAAAGCGCCGAAACCTTCGGGGACGGATTGAATCGCTCAATCGGCCTTCGCCTCGACAATCCCTGTTATGGATTCACGCGATCTTCAGCACCATTTTTCCGGTGGTGTGGCCGGATTCGACGAGTTCGTGCGCGTCGTTGGCGCTCGCAAGAGGGAGTGCGGCCGCGATCCTCACCCTCAGCCTTCCCGCCTCCGCCATTTCGCTTGCCGCTTCCAGCATGGCGCGCTGCGCAAGGCGCCTGTCGTGCATTCCATGGAGAATCGGGCTCAGCATCAGTTCGTATCCGACCATGAGATTGCGGATCCTCGCCTCCTTCATGGAAGGACAGGGTGGATCGAGCAGCGTCACCACCTTGCCGTAATGCCGCACCGCTCCGAAGGATTTGCAGAAGGTTTCCCCCCCCACGGTATCGAGCGCCACGTCCACCCCGTTCCCGTTCGTCCACTCCAGGACTTCGGAAACAAAATCCTGCTCGTTGTAATTGATGGCAAGATCCGCGCCGAGGGACGTCACGAATGCAGCCTTCTCCGGAGAACTCACCGTGGTCGCGACCTTCGCACCGAAATATTTGGCGATCTGGATGGCGACATGCCCCACCCCGCCCGCGCCGGCATGGAGCAGGACAGACTGCTTCGGAGCGAGTCCGGCACGATCGAAAAGCGATTCCCATGCCGTGATGAAGACGAGCGGGATGGCGGCCGCCTCAATCATTGAAAGGGAAGCGGCTTTTTTCGCCACATAATCCTCCCGAACCAGCGCGTATTCGGCATAGTTGCCCGGCTCGTCCCCGATCCCGCCATTGAGGAAGAACACCTCGTCCCCCGGCCTGAAACGCTTCACGGATGCCCCGACCGATTCGACCACGCCCGCTCCATCCAGCCCGAGGATGCAGGGAAGCTTCTCCGGAAAATAGGTTCCCCTTCTCCGGAGCTTGGTGTCGACCGGATTCACGCCGGCCGCATGCAGCCTGATCACGAGATCCCTCGCTCCGGGATGCGGTTTCGGAACATCGGACAGCACCATCGGGCTGCCTGCTTCATGCATGAGCATCGCTTTCAAGTCTGGACCTCCCCGGTCATGTTGAAGACAACTATAGTCGATTCGTACTCTTCAGCGCAAAGTCGTACAGTTCTCCGCGCTTCTCTCCGCTGATTTCCGCGGCGGCCTTCGCCGCCTGGCTGACCGGCATGTGCCGGAGCAGAATCCCCAATATCCTTTTCGCCTCCTCCGATATTCCGGAAGGCGGCTCCAGTTGCGCCCCTTCGGCCACGATCACATATTCCCCCCGCTGCCTCGATTCCAGCCAGGGGATGGACTCTCCCGCCATGCATCGGTGGATTTCCTCGTGAAGCTTGGTGATTTCCCGTGCAAAAAAAACCCTTCTGGATTCGCCGAAGACTTCGGTGAGGTCGCGTGCAAACTCCATCACCCGGTGAGGTGCCTCGTAGAAAACCAGGGAGAAGGAAATCTCCTTCAGCGCCTCGAGCTCCCTTTTTCTCTGCGAGGATTTCGCTGGAAGGAATCCCTTGAACAGGAATCCGTTTCCGGCAAGCCCGGAAACGGAAAGGGCTGCGATCGCGGCGCACGCGCCCGGAACCGGGACCACCCTGAACCCCGCTTCCCGCACCCTTTCCACGAGAATGTCTCCCGGATCGCTGATTCCCGGGGTGCCCGCATCGGTGACGATCGCGACCTTTTTTCCTTCCCGGAGAAGGGTGACGATCGCCTCGCTCTTCTGCCTTTCGTTGTGCTGGTGGAGAGAAACGAGCCTCGTGGAAATGCCGAAATGCCTCAAAAGACCGGCACTCGTCCTGGTGTCCTCCGCCGCAACCACATCCACCCCTTTCAGGATTTCGAGCGCGCGCAGCGTGATGTCGCCCAGATTTCCGATGGGGGTCGCAACGACATATAATTCACCCATGTTTCCCCCTTTCACGAATATCCCGGAACTATACTTGAGCCCTCATTCAATTTCCAGTTCGAGGAACGATCCATTCGAGGAGACAGCCCTCTCCTTCCTGGCAGGAAAAGGATTGAAGCTGCTCGCGCGAAATTTCCGCTGCAGGACCGGGGAAATCGATCTCGTCATGGCCGAAGGGGACACGCTCGTCTTCGTCGAAGTGAGGGCGAGGGCGGACAGGAATCACGGAGGCGCAGCGGAAAGCATCACCCTGTCCAAGCAGAAGCGGATCGCAAGGGCTGCGAAATATTATCTTTCGAAGCTGAAGGAAATTCCGGAGTGCCGCTTCGATGCCGTTCTTTTCGAGGAAAAGGGAAAGCCGGAATGGATCCGCGGCGCA
>JAJZTT010000216.1:1519-3710 GCA_021848705.1 Pseudomonadota bacterium | reverse complement strand
TGGCTCAATCCCTTCACAGAAATCGAATTCGCCAGGCAAACCCTGATCAAGCAGGGCGGCAATCCCGGCCACGGCAATGTCGTCGTCGAGCGCCTCTATAACGACGAGTTGTTATCAAATAACGACACGCTGCGCATCGGCAAGATGCTGACGCCGCTCGGAGACTGGAATACCGTTTTCGCTGCTCCGCTGGTTCCCACCATTACCCGCCCCAACACGACAGCACTGGGTTTCGAAACCAACGAGAGCGGGGTCACCTGGATGCACAACGTCCAGGACGGCGAAACTCCCGACCTGCAATTGTACCTGCAGCCGGACTACGAATGGTTCGAACGCCTGCCGAGGGAAACGCTGAGGCACTTCCAGAATGTGTACGGGGCGCACATCAACAAGCCCTTCGGGCTGATCGACAAGGCTGGCGCATCCTTCCAGCACGGCGAACTCGTCGAAACCGGAGAGGAATATACGGTGTACGGCGTCAATGTCATTCGATCATTCGGCAACCTGATGCTAGAGAGCGAAGCGCTCACATCTCGCTTCTACGGCAGGGAGCTGCCCTGGGCTCCGCCCCGCCTGCATTCGAACGAATCGGGCATTTTCGGGCTTGCAGATTATTCCTTCACCGAAGAATGGCACGGCATTCTGGAATGGGAACGCTATCAGGACCATCTCGTCGGCGGAGCGTCCAGAAATACGTTGATCGGAGTCGATTACAAGCCCGAACCCTATATGGTCTGGAAATTCGAATATGTTCACCAGGGAGGAACGCCGACTTCCTTCGCACCTATCCTAACGGGGTTCAATTGTTCTTTCTCGACCCTTTTCTGAATCGCGCCCCGCTTTTGATCCTGGCATGGACCCTGTCCGGTCACGCCCAAAGGCTGTTGATCATCGCATCCCCCCTGATTCCGGAAAGTACGATCTCGGTCAAGGAATTGTCCGATATCTATATCATGAAGAAACAGTATTGGTCGAACGGAACCAGGGTCATCCCGGTCAACCGGGAAGTGACAAGCGCTGCGCGAGAAAAATTCTCGAAAGATGTCTTCAATCTTTCGACCCAGCAAATGGCGGACTACTGGAACCGCCTCCGGTTCCAGGGCAAACTTCCACCCTCCGTTCAAACTTCGGACGAAGGCGTGCTGAATTTCGTGCGCAGCATTCCAGGGGCAATCGGCTACGTCCGCGCCGACCATGTGACCAAGGATGTGAAAGTGATGCTGGAGCTTCCGTAAACCCGCCATGAACACCATCAGACTCTTCAGGAACGGCGCAAACTGGCTTTCCCAGTCCGTATACGTGACACTGACCCTTTTCTTCAAGACGGAAATCCGGAATCACGCTTCCGGGCTGGCCCTCTATTTCTTTCTTTCCGCCATTCCGCTCGCCTATCTGCTCAATACCTTCATTTCGGGAAATCTCGAACTCAGCGAGGCTCTCTATTTCCTGCTCAGCATGCTGCACCTCAATTTCATGAACGTCGATTTTTCCAGATCCTCGGACCAGTATTACGGGCTTTTCAAGATTACCAGTTGGGTAAGCCTGCTGGTGCTGCTTTGGAGTTCGAGCGGACTGACACGCTCCGTTCATGGGGCGTTCGCCGTCATATTTGCATCACCCAGGAGAAGGCATTTTATCGCCGTCAATCTCATAGCGTTCATGATCATTCCTTTTGCATTTCTCCTGCTGGAATTATGGTCGCTCGGAGACTATCTCACTATCCATTTCAGTTACGAAGACATCAGGAACCCCCTGCTCGTTCAGGCGATGAAGGCGTGCTTCCTGTTCATCAGCAGGCTGACTCCGTTTCTCGTAACGTGGGCAATCGTATTCCTGACCTACTTCTTCATGCCTCCGAGCAGACCCAGGCTGCCCCCTGCGATCGCAACCGGCTTCGCCTGTGCGTTTTCCGTCGCGCTGTTCCAGTATTTAACCAATACCGTCTTTCAGGTCGATCAATACATCCGCGTCTACGGATCGCTCGGCGCAATCATTTTCTCTCTGATCTGGGCCTATGTCATCAGCCTTGTTTTCCTGTTTTTCGCTGAATTTCTTCATGTTTCCAGCAAGATAGATGTGATTGCCATGGAAAGGATCTTTCTGGACAGCGGGGAGAGGGGCCCCTTGGCGGACAGGATCGAACATTTCCTGTTCAGGCGGTCCAGGCGCCTTTTCGAGAAATATGGCCGAT
>JAJZTT010000216.1:0-1509 GCA_021848705.1 Pseudomonadota bacterium | reverse complement strand
AACCCTCCGAAATCTACTACCTGTATTCCGGCAAAATCGGGATCTATCAAGCTGGCCCGGAAGGACCTGTCCGGATAGGTGAAGTGAAGGAAGACGGGCTTTTCGGCGAGCTCGACTATCTGCTCGGCGTTTCCGCCAGCGCAACCTTCGTGGCCGAAACGGAATGCTTTCTGTTCACGCTCTCTCCTGCAATGTTCGAGGCGCTGGTGAACTCCAGTCTGAAATTGTCCAGGCTGGTCATCGATTCTTTCTGCCAGCGCTTCGAGCCGCCAAAGGCATAGGGTACAATCGACATGGGATCATTATGGAGAAGAAAATGAACATAGCAGGCGTCAAGGATTTCCTCACCGAATTGCAGGAGCTGATCGTCGAACGGATCGAGCAGGTCGACGGAAAAACATTCCGCCGGGACAGATGGGATCGCCCTGAAGGGGGCGGGGGGATATCCTGCGTCATCGAGGAAGGCGATGTGCTGGAGCGCGGCGGGGTCAATTTCTCGCATGTCTTCGGCAAGGGGCTTCCCCCTTCCGCCACCGCCGCGAGGCCGGAACTTGCCGGGCGCTCCTTTCAGGCCATGGGGGTATCCCTGGTTTTCCATCCGAAAAATCCCTACGCCCCGACCGTCCACATGAACGTGCGCTTCTTCGTCGCCGAAAAGGAGGGACAGGATCCCGTATGGTGGTTCGGCGGAGGAATGGATCTCACCCCCTATTACGGCTTCGAGGAAGACGCGATTCATTTCCACCAGACCTGCAGGAATGCGCTCCAGCCTTTCGGCCCGGACTATCACCCGAAATTCAAGAAATGGTGCGACGAGTATTTCTACCTCAAGCATCGCAAGGAGCCTCGCGGCGTGGGCGGCATTTTCTTCGACGACCTCAACGCACCCGATTTCGAAACCTGCTTCAATCTGACCGAAAGCGTCGGGGATCATTTTCTTTCGGCCTATGTGCCGATTCTCGAGCGCAGGCTGGACACCCCATACGGCGAGCGCGAAAGGGATTTCCAGGCTTACAGGCGCGGCCGCTATGTCGAATTCAATCTGGTCTACGACAGGGGAACCCTGTTCGGATTGCAGTCCGGCGGGCGGACCGAATCGATCCTGATGTCCCTTCCCCCCATCGTGAAGTGGCGCTACGACTGGCATCCGGAAAAAGGCAGCCCGGAAGACGGGCTCTACACCGATTTTCTGACCGGGCGCGACTGGATTTAGCCCGCCTCGAGCGCTGCGATGCGCTCTTCCAGAGGGGGATGGGTCATGAAAAGGCGCCTGATCCCTCCCCCCGAACTGCCGGAAATGCCGAAGGCGGCCATTTTTTCGGGCAACGGTGCCGGATGAAGGCTGCCCAGGCGCTTCAAGGCGTCTATCATGTTGCGCCTTCCGGACAACCGCGCCCCGCCCGCATCCGCCCGGAACTCCCTGCGCCTCGAGAACCAGAGCACGATGAGGGTGGCGAGTATCCCCAGAACCAGCTCGGATACGATCATGGTGATGAAAAATGCCGGCCC
>JAJZTT010000215.1 GCA_021848705.1 Pseudomonadota bacterium | reverse complement strand
GCGTCCGACCTTGCAGTTCATGCGGGTTTTCACGCCAAGGTCGATGATCCTGTTGATTTCGGCGTCGAGCACATTGCGCGGCGTACGGAACCCCGGAATGCCGTAGCGCATCATTCCACCGAGAAGATCGTGCTCGTCGAAAATGGTAACTTCATGGCCCTTCATGGCGAGCTGGTAGGCGCAGGAAAGACCGCCGGGGCCGCCGCCGATCACCGCAACCTTCTTTCCGGTGGAAACTTCAGGCTTCCTGAATCCCAGGTTATTGGCGATCGCGTATTCGCCGAGAAAATGCTCGACCGAGTTGATGCCCACATGATCTTCGACTTCGTTGCGGTTGCATCCGGTTTCGCAGGGAGCCGGGCAGACGCGCCCCATCACGGACGGGAAGGGGTTGGCTTCGGTGAGCCGCCTCCATGCATATTCCTGCCAGCCCATTCCTGCGGGCGGCTTTTCGATGCCGCGCACGATCTGCAGATAGCTCCGGATGTCTTCCCCGGCAGGGCAGCTTCCCTGGCAGGGAGGGGTCGACTGGACATAGGTCGGGCACTTGTGCGTATAGCTCGCCTGGAAGATCTTTTCGCGCATGGAACGGACCTTGAAGTCTCCGTCCTTGTAGCGCCGGAAAGTGAGTTTGCTTTCTTCCATCGTTTCTGACATTTCCTGCCTCCGATTCATTTTAATGGTCTATTTGTCGCCAAGCCTGATGGCATTGCTGACTAGCTGATGCACGCCGCCCACCATGCGCATGTTGTAGCCGTAATAGGGCAACACCTTGGTGAACTGGGTCTTGCAGATCGCACAGATCGTCGCCATGAAGTTGACGCCGTCGCGATCCACCACTTCCTTCAATGCTTCCATCCTGGGAAGCGCTCCCTTCACCCTGAGGTCCATCAGGTCGTCGGTGAGCAGCCCCCCTCCCCCGCCGCAGCAGAAGGTCTTTTCGCGGGTGGTGGCTTCCGACATGTCGACGAATCGGTTCGTCGCTGCCCGGATGATGTTGCGCGGGATTTCGAACTGTCCTCCCGGCAGGTCGCCCATGCGGGATCCGCGAGCCACGTTGCACGAATCGTGGAAAGTGACGATATAGTTGTCGTTCGCCTCCGGATCGAGGGTGATCACGCGGCGTTCGATGAGATCCCAGGTGAATTCGCAGATATGGGTCGGCTGCTTGTAGCGATGATCGAGCTGGCTTTGCAACTGGATCGCGAATTTGTCTTCCGCCCCGTCGCCCACCCCGCTCAGGGTATTCCAGAAGCTGTAGGCAACCCGCCAGGCATGACCGCATTCGCCGACGATGATGCGTTTGACGCCGAGATCGAGCGCAGCCTTGCGGATCCTGAGCGCGATCGTCCTCATCTGCTCGTAATTGCCGATGAATAGACCGAAGTTGCCGGCCTCCGATGCCATGGAGGAGAGCGTCCAGGAAATGCCGGCGGCATGGAACACCTTCGCATAGCCGACCAGGCTGTCGATGTGGGGTTCGGCAAAAAAGTCTGCGGAAGGCGTGATGAGCAGGACCTCCGCGCCCTTCACGTCGAGCGGGAATCGAATGTCGATCCCGGTGTCTTCCTTGACGTCCTCCTCCAGTCCTTCCAGCGTATCTTCAAGTGCCGGACCGGGAAGTCCGAGGTTGTTGCCGATCTTGTGAACCTTGCCGATGATCTCGTTGGAATATTTCTGGCCGTAACCCACCGAATCGAGGATCTCGCGGGCGGCCATGGTGACTTCCGCGGTATCGATCCCGTAGGGGCAGAACACAGAACAGCGCCTGCATTCGGAACACTGGTGGAAATAGGAATACCATTCGTCCAGCACTTCGCGCGTCAGATCGCGCGCGCCCACCAGTTTGGGAAAGAGTTTTCCCGGAATCGTGAAATACCGACGATAGACGCTTCGCATCAGATCCTGACGCGCCACCGGCATGTTTTTCGGATCCTTGGTGCCGATGAAATAATGACATTTGTCGGAGCATGCGCCGCAGTGCACGCATGCGTCCATGTAAACCTTGAGGGACCGGTATTTCTTGAGCAATTCGCCCATCTTGGCGATGGCCCTGTCGTGCCAGTCCTCGACGAGTTCTCCCGGGAAACCAAGCGCTTCCTGTATCTTGTCGCTTGCAACGAATGGCTTCAAGCCTTCCATCGCGCCCGGCTCGATGGCCGGAATGATGGGGATGACCCTGAAAGCCGGTGCCGTGATATTTGCGGCCATATCAGTTCTCCGATTCCAGTTTCGCGGCCCAGGGCGCCAGGTGGCGCTTCTCGCGGGGATTGTCGGTCTGGTTCCGGGTCGGCGAGAAGAATACGCCCGGCGCATGCAGCAGCTTGCTGAACGGGAATATGATCATCAGGGATGCCACCAGAAAAAGATGCAGGTAAAGCAACGGACTGGCGGGCAGCGGCTGCGGATCGAACTGCATCAGTCCGAGAAAGAACGCCTTGACGCCGATGATGTCGGTATGGTCAAGGAATTTCATCGAAAGACCGGACGCCGCGATCAGCAAAAGCAGCGCGAGCATCAGGTGATCCGAAGGAGTCGAGATATAGCGTATCCTGTCCACGAACAGTCTTCTTCCCCACAGCCCGGCAAGGCCCGCAGCCATCAGGAACCCCGCATAGATTCCGAATGGCTGGACGAGATCCACCCAGGACCACACCGGCTGCGTGAAATAGCGCAAATGCCTCATCAGGACCAGCGCCATGCCGCCATGGAACATCATGCCGAATCCCCAGGTCCAGAGATTTCCCTTGAACAGGCTTTCGAAAAACACGAGTTCCCGCACCATCCTCAGAACCACGCCGCCCTGAGTCGTCGGGGCGGGGGTGGTCGGGATCTTGAGCGGCGCAGGCGTTGCGAGGTACGACCTGATCCTGAAGACCAGGCCGCCAGCCAGAGTCGCGGCGGCGATGTAGAAAAGCGCTGTGAACAGGATGCTGGCCATGGCTTCTGTGCGTCAGATGCAGCCGGTGGGCTTGGGAAGACCTGCAACCTTGCACGCCTGCTTGCCGGGTCCGTACGGGAACAGTTCGTACAGGTACTGGCTGTTGCCCTTCTCAGGTCCGAGCTTCTTGCCGATCGCCTTGGTCAGCACGCGAACCGCGGGCGCGATCTGGAACTCGTCGTAGTACTTGCGCAGGAAATCGATCACTTCCCAGTGTTGTTCGGTCATGTTGAGGTTTTCGGTCTTGGCGATGTATTCCGCAACTTCCATGTTCCAGTCGCCCAGATTGACGAGGTATCCTTCCTCGTCTGTTTCGTAGCTTTTGCCGTTGACTTCGATGGATGGCATTTCTATCTCCTTTATAGGTAGTGGTTCAAAGCCAGGATTGGCAGTTTTCGTTCGCGGCGACGAGATCGACGAATCCGTCGTAACCCACCGCAGTCACGCCTTCCATGACGCGGCCGGAAAGTCCCCTCGCCTCGATGTCGGGCAGCAGGGCGTACACCTTGAATCTGCCCATTGCTTCCCTGATCTTGGATTCAAAAGCGCCGCCGGAAACGGATGCATAGATCGCATCCTCGACGAGCAGGATGTCTCCTCCCTTCGCAACGCGCAGGCAGGAATCCAGCGTGCTGTTTTCGAATGGCGACTTGTTGATGATGTGCAACATGGTTTCCCCTTTCTCAGAAGCTCAGGACGACGTCCTGCTCGTCCATGAGTTCACCCATTTCCTCGCGGGAGAGCACCGTCACGTCGACCAGAAGATCTT
>JAJZTT010000032.1 GCA_021848705.1 Pseudomonadota bacterium | reverse complement strand
ACACGGCCACGACTCAGGCGGGGATAGCGACAACCCAGGCCGCTATTGCCACCGCGCAGGCTGGCACGGCCACGACTCAGGCTGCTGCTGCGGCAGGTAGCGCAGCATCACTGACTGCTGCGCTCCAGCAATTCAACGCGCTCTATCTCGGGAAAAAAGCCGCCGATCCGACTGTGGACAATAATGGCGCAGCGCTCGTAGTGGGGGCAGAATATTTCAACACCACTACAAACGTGATACGGGTTTACGGATCTGCTGGCTGGACGAACCTCGACACTGTCGATGTGCTCAATGCCGCCCTCAGTGCAACAAATGCTGCCGCAAGTGCTGGCGCTTCCGCTTTGTCCGAGATAGCGGCAGCATCGAGCGCTGCTGTCGCGGCTCTTGCTGCCGCGCATGCCATGGTCCCTAGCCAGTCGCTCAAGACCGATTACACGGTACTGCCGGCAGATATGGGCACGTTGATCATGTTCACTGGGCCGGTGACGGTGACGTTCCCGACTCCGACATCGACGTTTGCATCCGCAGTTCCGGTCATCATCGCTAACATCAACCTTCCTGCAATTACACTCGCTGGCCTGCCCGCATCGCTCGGGGTATCGTCCCTTGCATACGGCGAGGTTGCAGCTTTTCTCTGCGACGGGACGAACTGGTACAGGTTGGGAAGCGACCCGCACGAACGTGGTGATCTGCTGAAGGGGAGTGGGATCGGAGTCGGAGTTACGTCGCTTATCCTGACCACGGATGGAAATGCCGCATCAGCGAATAATCAGATCGTCCCGTTGGCGAATTCCAGTTTCTATGTGCGGGGGTCTGCGGTTGTTCGCCAGGCGTCATCTGCCACACAAAATCAGGTGGCGTGTGCAATAGATTTCTGGGCCGCAGGCTACATCGGGTCGACCCCCGGTTCGATTGTCATTGTATCCTCCGGAGCCACGAACCAGACGGCAACAACTGGATGGACCGTGAACGTTACGCCGGACACAACCAACGGCGCGATCCAGGTGGAATTTTCCAGCGGATCGACGGCGCTGGCCGCATACACTACCGTAACGGCGACCTGTGGCACGAGGATGGCGCAATGATCGATTTCATATTACCGGGCCCCATGGAGGCGCTCGCCGAATCGATCCGTGAGAAGCGGCCGTATCGTCAGATCCGGCGGATTCAGCATTTTTTTGCTCATTACCGATATTTCGAACACGATGAATTCCTCACCCCGAGCGAAATGCAGGCTGCAGGAGGTGGTGACTGCAAAGCGTTCGCACTTGCGAAATATTTCATCCTGCGGCGGGCCGGGGTTTCGATGGAGAGGTTGCACCTGGTGCATATGCGGCTGCCGGACAAGAGCTACCATGCCGCTATCCAGTACGACGATCAGCTAATCGACCGCATCCGGGACACGTACACCATTCCGAATGTCCCTGCCGAGATTCGATACTCCTGGAATCACGAAGAGCTGCGTGGATATTGGCCATTTGCATCGTGGGGCGAAGATCCTGTTTTGTATTCAATGGAGTGCCTTTTTTTCAGGCCCTCATCGTTTATGCGCTTGTGGCGCCAGCTCCTGAATAAAATCCAGCACGAGGTCGAAAGTGGAAAAATCCGGGCTTTCGAGTGTGTGCTTCGTCCCTCCGCGACGGAACTTTCCATGCTCGAAGTCGCAGATCACGCAAATCTGCGCGATCTATCGGATGCGACGATGCGCGAGATTGATTTCCTGCAGCTGCGACACGGCGGCGATTTCCAGGCGATCCATCGGCATCTTTCGCCGCGTGGAAAAGATGAATTCAGGCGCTACCTGGAGCGCAACCATGAGCTGCTCGTGTTTATTTTCAATAAAACGAGGATGATTCAATGATTACTGTGGATTTGCTTTCTGATCACGTCCCCGGCGATGACCAGCTCAACGCGATCGCGACGCAAATGATCCGGGAGATGTATTCCGTCGGTCAGGAGATGAAAATTCACCGCATGATGCTGGTGAATCCGGCTGATCCGGTTTCGAAACAGAATTTCGATCAATATAACTCAGATATCGATGCCATAAGCGCGGACCTGGCTGCCGCGAAGACGCAAGCCGCGCTTTTGCGGAGCACCATCGAATATGAGCACGCATATCGGTTTTTGGCGGCCTTTTCCCGCCTTCCTTCTGGTGTTCAACTCCCTTTTCCTCAAGCTCAAATTGATGCCGCAAATACCCTCGTTCGCGGAGCTTCTGCGGATGTTTTGACTCTGGCTAAAACGCGCGGAAAAATCTGAATTCGTTTCGCCAAATTTCGCGCAAATTTACGCCAAAAAGCGCGCCGCTTTACATGATTCCGGACGAAGGCATGGGCTACGGTTTGCTCATGAAGAACGAACCAGCCATGCGGAAACTGAACCGCCCCAGGATCAAGCTGATCTACCGGGGTGGAGCGCATGCCCCGACCTGGTGCGAATCCTGTTCGACGACAGGGTATTCGTCATGCCGGATGCAGAATGCCCAAGTTGACATCCTTGCGAAGTTTCCAGATAATCGCGCCATCTCAACAGCAGGGGTTTCCCCGAATGGACAGTTGCCCTGGTCAACCCTGGAAGTAAACGGCGGGATCCACGGCAAGAGTCCATAGCTCTCACCGCCTCTCGCTGAAAAGCGGGAAGGCGCGTCAACCAGTTTCAAACAAACTTTCCTCCTGCAGAAATTCCGAGTCTTGCGGTGCAGTCGCGATCCGGTTTCATTCGATGCAATCGAAGCATTGGCGCCGCTTTTCCCAGGGGCTTGCCCGGATTCTGCCAGGACGGCGGGCGCGAATGATTGCAACAATTCGGAAGTAGCATTTTCGAAAAGACATGAAGAAAATGATTTTTTTTCGCCCGAAGCTGCGAAACGCTGTGCTTCTCGCGCTCGCCCTGAACCTGCGGATTGCGCACGCCGATTCTCCGGATTCCCCGGACGAAACCTGGGGGCTGCATGTGCAGGCCACGAATGTCAGCCAGTGGCATCCCGCCTTTCCGGCCGCCTATTCCGGGCAGAACAGCATGAATCCGGCCGCCAGCAACAACGAAACCTCGGATGTCACGCTCTACGCAGGGGTCAGGATGTTCGACCAGGGGGAGCTGTGGATCAATCCGGAAATCGACCAGGGATTCGGCCTGTCCAATACCCTGGGCATGGCCGGTTTTCCGAGCGGAGAAGCCTACAAGGTGGGCGCCAATGCCCCCTATCAGAGGCTGCCGAGACTGTTCTACAGGAAGGTGTTCGATCTCGGAGGGGATGAGCAAAGGGTCGAATCAGGCCTCAACCAGCTGGCGGGCAGCCAGACCTCCGACAATCTCGTCCTCACCCTGGGGAAATTTTCCGTCGTCGACGTGTTCGATACCAATTCCTATGCGCACGATCCGAGGATGGATTTCATGAACTGGTCGATCATCGAATCCGGGGCCTTCGATTATGCGGCCGACGCCTGGGGATATACCTACGGCGCTTCCCTGGAATGGACCCGATCCCGCTGGACGCTGCGAGGGGGATTTTTCGATCTTTCCAAGACACCGAACAGCACCAAGCTCGATCCGACCTTCGCCCAGCATGAATATGTGGGCGAGATCGAGGAGCGGCACACCCTGTTCGGCCACGAAGGAAAACTCAAGCTGCTCGGCTTCGTCAATTCCGGTCTGATGGGCAGCTATGCCGACGCCCTGAGGCTGGCGAGGCAGACCAGTTCCACGCCGGACACGGCGCTCGTGAGGCGCGGCGCCACGAATTCCGGCTTCGCCCTCAATTTCGAGCAGCAACTGGGTTCCGATCTCGGCGCATTTGCCAGGGCCAGCTACAACGATGGCGCCCAGGAAGCCTTCGACTTCACGGAAATCAACCGCTCCGTTTCGACGGGACTTTCCCTCAAGGGAAATTCCTGGAACCGGCCCGGAGACACTTTCGGCCTCGCCATGGTGGCGAACGGCCTGTCCGGAGCCGCCCGGGACTATTTTTCGGCGGGCGGAATGGGGATCCTCATCGGCGACGGTCATCTCCATTACGGACTGGAAAAAATCATGGAGAGCTATTATTCGATCCAGGCCTCGCAGCACCTCTACGTCAGCCTCGATTACCAGTATGTGGTCAATCCGGCCTACAATCGCGATCGCGGCCCGGTGAACCTGTACGGTGCGCGCCTGCATTTCGAATACTGAGTGTGCGATCCACATAGCGGCTAGAATGGCAGCATGTGCTTGCAGCGGAATTTTCATGTCTCATGCCGAACCAGATCGCAATCCGGCCGCATCCCGCCTTGTCGGGGCGGGTGCTTTGGTGGCGGCGCTTCTGCTGGCCCAGCCTGCCGCCGCAGCTCCTCCAGGATTCGAGGTATTGCTCGACACCTCCCTGCTCTGTCTCGACCGGATCGATGGGAATTACCTGAAATCCTGGCTGAACGGAAGGGGGGCCTATGCCAGTCCGCCGTTCCAGCAAGGCGGATATTCCTGGTTCAATGAAACGGGCTTCAACCTGTTTGGCGAGCCGCTCGCCTGGGTTTTCATTTCCGATCGTGAGATCGGAGCGATCTTCAACGCTTCAGCGGGGGAGGTGGTGCAAAAGATCGGAAAGTCCTGGCTGGGCTTGCCGTACGCGCTGCTGAAGCCCGGGTTCTACCAGGCGAGCACCTTCAGCGTGATCTGGGATATCCGGGGAGGGCAGTCCGAGCTGATCTGCAGGGACGATTAGCGCCCCATCCTGGTGCGCATGATCTCCCCCAGGGCGCTTCACCTGCATTTCACGTTCCAACATATTGATGCACCGAAGAAAGAACCCTGGCATCGAATTTGCTAATACAGGATGCGGAACCATTTTACAGGAGTCATCATGAAGCATCTCCATGCGGCACTTTTCAGCGCGGCCATTTTCTCGCCGCTTTCAGCATCGGCCGGCCCGGATTGGGAAGTGATCCACCAGGCTCGGCATGATCTTGCCAGAAGGGAAGCCGTTCAGCAGGCGCATTGCTCGGCGAAAAGGCCTCCTGTGGCGCAGCAAGGCAGCGGAAAAGGGCGGAAGGAATCGAAGAATCCGTTCCTAGCGTCGTTCCAGGGATGAGATCTGGCGGTCGACGTAGTCCTGAAGTTCGGACGAGAGCCCTCCCTGTTCGCGGGCCTGCCTGAAAGCGGCGAGCGCTTCGTCACGCCGACCGGTCTTTTCCAGGGAAATGCCGAGCCCCAGCCACCAGTTCGCCATGGCGGGATCGAGATCAAGCGCTTTCCTGAAATAACCGATGGACTCCCGGTGGTTTCCTGCCTGTTGCAGCAGGACCGCCATGAATCCCTGGAATTCTGCGTCTTTCTCTGCATAAGGTTCGATGGCGCGTAGCGTGGAAAGCGCTGCGCCGTTTTTGCCCATTTCCACCTGCAATCTGGCGAGGGTGATTGCGAATTCCACCTGGCGCGGATCCTGTTGCAGGCCCAGTGCGAGCATCTTCTCCGCATCACCGTAGCGCTTTTGCTGCAGGAAAAGGCCGATGAGCGCCTGACGGGCGGAAAGGTGATCCGGCTGCATCCGTAGCGCATCCTGGAGATCGGATTCCGCTTCTGAAATTTCACCCCGGTCGATGAGGGAGAGCGCCTTCCGGTACAGTCCGTCCGCCGTTTCGACGGTTTCAGCCTTCGCAGGATGGCGTCTGATTCCGGCCATCCTTCTTTTCGGTTTTGCCGGGGCGGGCAAGGCGGGGGCTGCGACAGGTTCGACAGGCTTTACGATTTCTGCAGGTTTCACGACCGGCTTGGGGGCGGGAGGGGGAATCCTTGCGACAGGTTTTTCGACTGCCGTCACAGGCGGGCGCCGCTCGGGGACTGCCGCCTTTTCGAGACGGATCGTCGCATAATAGCCCCCCGCCACCACGACCACTGCGAGTGCGAACAGGAAGATCCAGGAGAAGCTGCGCCTTGCAGGAACCGGCGCGACCGGACGTACCCTGGGCGGCATCGAGGCGCGCGCCTCCCTGTTTTCCTCCAGTTGCTTCAGCATCTGGTTGATGACGCTCATTTTGCCCTCTTCCCGAGGAGGGAGAGCCAATGCTTCCAGGCAGGTTTCGCCAGTCTGCTCGCGGAAGGGGTGTCTTCGACCGCGGCCCGTACTTCTGCTGCATCGACCCTGCGGCGTCCTTCCCCATAGGCGAGCATCAGCGCCTTGTGCGCAAGGATGTTGATGAGGCGCGGAATGCCGGAGCTTCCTCGGAACAATTCGTCGATCGCCCTTTCGCTGAAAATGGGCCCGGAGCGGTTTCCCGCGATGCCGAGTCGCTGCATTACGTAATAGCTCACCTCTTCCCGGTCGAGCGGCTGCAGTTCATGGCTGAAGGTGATTCTCTGGCTGATCTGCCTGACCGATTCGTGGGAGAGATGCGCATCCAGTTCCGTCTGCCCGAAAAGCACCACCTGCAGCAGCTTGCGCTTTTCCGTTTCCAGATTGGTGAGCAAGCGGAGCACTTCGAGCGTCTCGAGCGGCATCGCCTGGGCCTCGTCGAGACAAAGCACCGCATTCTTTCCTGCTCCGGCGATGCCGATGAGATGCATGGTGAGCGCCTTCATGAGCTGATGCGGATCGGTTGCCGGATCGATCGGCAATTTCAGTTCGTCTGCGAGTGCAAACTGCAGGGATCTCGGGTCGAGGTAGGGATTGTGCAGGTAGGCCGTCACGAAGTTTTCCTGATCGAGGCTCCCCAGGAATTTCCGGCAAAGCAGGGTCTTCCCTGTACCCACGTTCCCGGTGATCTTGATGAATCCCTCCCCGTTCGTCACGGCAACCAGCAGGGTGTTGTAGGCTTCCTGATGGCTGTTGCAGGCGATGTAGAACTGCGTGTCGGGCGTGAGACTGAAAGGAGCTTCCCGGAGGCCGAAATGATCCAGGTACATCACGGCTTTTCCATTTCCCGGAATTTCCTTTTCGTCTCGAGAATGTTCCTGGACCAGTCGTCGCTGTTCCGGATCACGGTGGCCTTGAGCAGGATCACCAGTTCACGTTTTTGCATTACCTGGCTTTCCTGCCGGAACGCGCCGCCTATCAGGGGAAGTTTATCGAGCCCGGGAACCCCTGAACGGTCGGTCGTGGTGGACCGGCGCATCAGCCCGCCGATCGCGACGATCTGGCCGTCGTCGGTGCGGATGATGCTGTCGGTTTCGGAAATGTTGCTGCTTGCAAGCGGCAGGTTGAGAATCCCGCCCGTTCCCAGATCGATCTTCTGGGTGGACTGGGTGACCTGGCTCACGGAAGGGTGAATGTGCAGGATGATGTTTCCCCGGTCGTCGATCTGCGGGGTCACGTCGAGCATGATTCCGGAAAAGAAGGGCTGAAGCGTCACGGAGGGCGTGGTGGTGGTTGCCGTTCCCGTGGTGGTCGTATAGCTCACATTGGTCACGAAAAAGTCGTCGGTTCCCACTTTCAGGACGGCTTGCTGGTTGTTGAGGGTGGCGATCCTGGGGCTGGAGAGCACGTGGACCGTTCCCTGGGTTTCCAGAAAGGAGAGCAGGGCTGCGAAATTGCCGGTCTGGAAGGCAGTACCGAACATGGTGCCGGTGGTCGCCGAATTGGAGATGTTGGATCCCGGCGTTCCGGAAATGGGGGTTCCGGCGAGCGTTCCTGCCGGTGAAAGCGTGGAGCCCGGACCGATCACGCCGATGGAGACCCGGCTGTTCTGCTTCACCCGGAATGCGGACCAGTTGATCCCGGCCTGATAGGAATCGTTGAGTTGCACCTCGATGATCTTGGACTCAAGCATCACCTGGCGGTCGACGGAAAGCTGGGATGCCTTGAGGAAAGCCTCGACGCTCCTCAGTTCGTTGGGCATTGCGCGCACCACGATGATCCCGGATTGCGGGCTCACCACGACCTTGCGCCCCCCGTCTGTGCCGACGATGGTTTTCAGCGCATCGGTGATTTCGACCAGGTAATCGCTCAAGGAATGAGTCGAAACCCTGCTGCTTTCGAGCGAACGGCTGGTGGCGCCAGGAATCACCGACTGGCCGGCCGTTCCAAAGGCGGGCGCTTGCGTGGAATCGCTCACCGAGCCGGAAATGACCCTGATGTCCGAACTGCCCTTGCGGTTTCCGATCAGGTAATTGACCTTGAAAACCCGGGTCTGCAGGGAGATCGACTGGACGTAGATATTGTTGCCGTCGAGGGTGTAATCGTAACCATACAGTTCGCGGATCGCATCGAGCGCCTCGAACACGGTCACATCCTTGAGATTGACGGAAATCGTTCCGTTCACTTCCGGGCTCACCAGCATGTTGTAGCGGGTCCCGGAGACGATCCCCATGAACACTTCACGCGCCGAGGCACGGTTCACGGTGAGATCGAACCTGGGTTCGGGCGCCACCGGGAGGTTCATTTTCAGCGGAGGGAGCAGCGCATTTTCCAGCCCTTTCGGGGCCGGGACGCTCTGGGCAGCTGCATGGTCGATTTCCCGGTCGATCGCGTGCTTCGTCGAGGCATATTGCTCTCCTGCGCATCCCGCCAGTCCGAGAATCGACAACATCAAGAAGATATCCCGCATTTCCAGTTCCTATGGCCGGTCCACACGCCGTTTTTCCATGTCAGGGAAGAGTCTCAGGGTCTTCAGCGAACCGCCCGATTTCAGCACGACCTGCCCTTCCCCGATTTTCTCCAGAACGGCATCCCCGACCTTTTCCCCCACCGTCACGGTGCGCCCGTCGATGATCGCCGCCCTCCGGTTCCGGGAAATCATGATCGACTGCAGCACCGGTTCCTGCTCGCCCTTTTTTTCCGCTTTCCCCATCTGCCCGGACGGGCTCCAGGGTTTCGTAGGATCCGCAAGTTCTTCGGCGAGACAGGCGCCGACCCGGAGCAGGAGGAGAATCATCAGATATCGAGCCATGACTTCTCCAGGCTTAACGTGTGCAAGGTGAGATTCATGGTCGCATCCGGATAATCGTCCACCCTGAATTCCATTTTATCCCAATAGATTTGCCAGGGCAGGTTTTTCAGTTCGGAAAGGTACTCCATCAGGTCCGGGAAGCTGCCGCGCAGGGTGAGATTGACGCCCTGCCGGTAGAGCACCGATTTCCCGCTGCTGTCGGAAATCGAATGAAACTGCACCAGCCGGATGCGCGGGTTTTCCTTCAGCACCTTCTCCAGGAGATCCGACATTTTTTTCGGCGTCATCAGTTTCTGCTGCATCGTCGATAGACTTGCGTCTGCATCGGCGAGCTGCTTCTTCAATTCCGAAATCCTTCTCCTGTTGTCGAGATCCGGGTCGGTGAGGTTGGCGTTCAACTGGTTTTCGATGGCTGCATTCACGCCTTTCAGTTGCGCATCGTTCCTGGCGATCCTGTTCGAAAGCGATTTCTGTTCGGAAAGGAGCGGTTCCATGAAGAAGAGATGCATGGAGAAGGCGAAAAGGACCAGGATGGCGAGGAATGCGAGTTTCCTGCGCATCTCATCCATCGAGTCGAATTTTCCGGAAAATCCCCAAAGGAAATCCTTCATGCCCCCCCCTTCGAGGAAAGGATGGAAAATTCGATGAACCAGGGCGCCTTGCCCGGATCGACATTCTTCGGAAGGTGCATCTCGAGTTTTTCGAGCCGGTAGCCCGTCATCACCGGTTCCTGTTTCAGCCTGTCGATGAATTTCGGAACGAGGTCCTCGTCGAGCGCCCTTCCCTCGATGACGAGCTTGTCCCCGTCGACGGTGAAGGCGGTGATCCACAATCCGTTCACGATCCGGCGCGCGAAAGCCTGCATGTATTCGGAAAAGCCCGCCTCGCCGGGGGACATGCCAGCCTTTTTCAGAAAGGAAATCGCAGCCTCGTGATCGCGCAGTTCCTTCTGCAGATTGCCGACCTGCTCTTCGAGTTCCCGGCTCTTCTTTCCGGGGGGATACTGGCGGCTGACCGAGGCGAGTTTCGCCCGGGCTTTTCCGAGTTGGTCCGTCGTTGCCTTGTCCTGCATCCTCAGGTGGCTGACGGAAAGATAGGTATAGGAATAAAACAGGAATCCGCCCGCGGACAGCAGGGAGAGCGAAATCAGCAGGGAACGGGCGGAAAAGCCGTGTCTTCCCCTTTGCAACCCGGGATTGTAGAGATTGATCTGCGGCTTCAAGGCTCGACCTCCCTGAGGGCTGCGCCGAGACTCAGCCAGCATCTTGCCTGCCATTCCGGTTCTGCGAGTTCCGGTGTGGAAGTGAAATCGATCCAGTTTTCCAGACCGGTTTTTTCCACCGGAATCTGCAGGTTCCGGGCGAGATGGCCGGAGAGGTCTTCCACGCCGGGAAGCGGCCCGAGCATCAACCTGTCGAGCGCGATGTGATTGTACTGGTGCTCGAAATGATCGAGCGATCGCTGCAATTCCAGCGTGAGCCTTTCGAATGCATCTAGGCGCACGGCCTCTTCCCGGTCCTGAAGCGAAATGCGTGCAATGTCGATGTGGCGGGAAAGGTAGAATTGCCCCTCGCTGGTGATGGTGAGCAACACCTTGTGGATGCCGAAGGAAAGCATCGCGAGCGCCTTCGATTCCGTCTCGAAGAAGCTGGCGAGGTTGCGCTGCGCCATTTCCGGAATGTCGATCACGGAAAGCGGGATTTCAGCCCGGGCGAACAGCGCCATGCGTTCGCTCAGGATTTCGTTTTTCGCGATCACCGCATAGATCTGCGGATCGCGAAATGGCTGGGCCGGATCTCCCGGGATTTCCAGCATGTCGAAGGTCGCATCGTCGATCCGGTAATCGATCATGTCCCTGATCTTCCAGCGCATCGCAGTCTTTCGCTCTTCCTTCGGAACCCCGGGCGCCTCCATGGAAAGAAGCTGGTATTCGTCGCTTCCCAAAACCAGGATGGAAGGAAACCTGGATGCGAAGAGTTCCCTGGAAAGCTTCCTGAATCCTTCCCGCTCACCGACGGAGAGCTGCCTCCAGCCGAAATGGGTCGCTTCCGGCCGACCGTTCCTTCCCTGACGAAGATGGACATAATTCAGACCGTCCGGCTGGAAGGAAAAGGCCATCCAGCCGGATTCCATCCGGCGCTTCGGAAAGAGTGCAGGCCACTGGAAGTTCAATAATTCTCCCGAAAATAGATGAATTCGTTGATGTTGCCGTAGACGCCGAAAGTCGCTCTCGCCCTGGGATCCCTGTCGTAAAGAGACCCGCTGCCCCTGCCCTGAAGATATCCCAGATTGGCAGGGATGGGCGCCTGACAGGAAGTATCGCCGTTGCCGGCTGCAGAATCAAGGTCGACGCAAAGGTCGACGCTTCCCGAGTTGCCGAGCCCCGGCGCGGAAAAGGTCAGGTTCGATTTTCCGGACTGGAATCTTCCCGAGATCGCAGGCGAAGTCTCCCCGGGGTCGAGGTTTTTCTGATAATTGGAAAGGGCGAGGCTTCCGGAAGAAAGAGTCGTGCATTGGTCGTCGATGTTGGTAACGAAGCCGATTCCATTGTAATACTGTGCTTCCATTGCGACGGAAAGGGCGGCGAGTTCGGATCCGTGCGCATTGGGCAGGTAAATCCTGCCGTAGACGAAGCGGTTTCCGGAATCGAAATCGATCCCTGATCCGCTTCCGTCGAAGACAAAAGGCGTCTGGGTGGAAAGGATGCCGTTGCCCGGAACCGCATTTTCGCTCGAATCCGACACACTCACCGCAAGGAGGATCGAGGCATCGAAAGGAACTTCCGGAGCGATTCTCGGAAACACCAGCCGGTCTGCGGCATTGGCCGAATAATTCCCGGTGCCGTTCGAATTCGAGGAAAGGGAAGGCATGGCGATGCCGCTTGGATCCGGAGCGGGCGTGCCCGAATAGTTCTGCAGGATGTCGTTCGCGGCGATTTTCCACAGCGATCCGCTGTAATTCACGGTCGTGGTTCCGGATGCATTCCTGGCGGCAACCTGCGCCTGGGGCAGAACCGCATAGCCGAAGGGCTGGCCGATGTAAGTGAAGGAACGGGATGGGCAGGTTGCGTCGTTGAAGGTCAGGAACTGCGGGTCGACGGAGGAGGAGAGTGTGAAATGATCCGGGACGAAGCGCCCGACGGCAAGCGGCGCGGGATACTGGGGAACGGTCCGCTCGCCGGGGGAGGAGTCGGATGCGTCCACCGACGCGAAGGTTGCGTCTTCGAGCGTGAGGTCGAATGTTCCCGCCTCGGAATACCGGGCCGTGCTGCTTGAGACCGTGCCGGATCCTGAGAAGGTGCCGGGGGTGAGGTTGCCGTTCGAACAGGGGGAAGGGAGGGTGCAGGAGACCCCCTGAACCGAAGGGGATCCTGAATAGTTCGAAGTGATCGCCCCTGCCGAGTTTCTCGCGGTAGCACGGATGGAAAAGTATCTTCCTGCACGATGCACGATGCCTCCCGCCGCGCCGGCATTGTTCAGGATGCGCGAAAATCCTGCCGTGGAGGAATCCGAGTCGGTGGCGAGCACATCGCTGAGGAAAGCGGGGCGAATGGCGAAATCGTCGGAAGAGCAGCTGAAAGTGGTGGGTGAACTCGCAGGAAATCCGATGCGCACCCGCACGTCACGCCATGCGTCTGAAACCGCGTCAAGGCTGACTGTGCTGCGTCCGTTTGAAACATGCCTGGTGGAACTCTGGAGCAACGTGAAGGAAGTCGGGCAACGGTTCGAATCGAGCGGTACGCCGGGGGAAAGGTTGCCGAGGAGTTCCACCCGGACATCGTTGTTGAACCCTGTGTCGATCGCGGTGCCGGAAGGATTGAGCGCGACGAGATCGAGTCCGATCTGATTTCCGGAAATCCTGGTCTTCAGCACCCCCGAGATGCTTCCTGCGGGCGTGGAAGTTTCATAGGCGTCGAAGCCGCCCACGCAATGGTGGAATCCCATGACACCGGAAGTCGAAGCCGTTCCCGGGATCAGCACATCCGCAACGGTGAGGGTGATGTTTTCCTCGTATGGATCGGTGATGGCGATCGATTTTTGCCCTGCATCCTGAGCCGTGAAGACAACATTTCCGTTGCCGATCCCGGAAGTCGAAGTGAGCCGGACCGTCCCGGCGTAATCGGTTTTGATCGCGCCGCTCGTGTCCCTTGCCTGGATGGTGATCTGGACAGGGGTATTGGTGCAGAAGCCGCCGGAATTCGGGAAGAAGGAGAAATTCAGCAGCATCTTTTCCCCGGGCTGGGCGGGTTCAGCGTTCGATTCCCCTGCGGTGGGGGAGTTCGGAAGATCGGGCACCCATGCCCCCGTTCCGTCGGTGTCGCGGGAAATGTCGCTGTTGTGCGAATCCCAGGAAACGCAGGAAGAGGATACGCATCCTCCGGATGGAATCTCCCACTGATGGGCGGTGCAGGAAGAGTCGGTGGAGTAGGCAAGATAATCGGTGAGTCCGGGGACCGGAACCTGATTCGAAGTCGTGTCCCTCAGGATGATTTCCCCCCATTTCGGGTTCATCGGGCTGATTTCGTAGGTGATGAAGGTCGGGTAGCTGAATATCGTTCCGGCCCCGCCCGGGCCGTCCGTTCCCAGCAGGTTTCCGGCGCCGTCGTGGACCTGCCCCTGGTTGTGGCCCATCTGCAAGGTGTTCACGCCGTTCTGGGATGCATAACCGATTTCCCAGTTGCCGATGTCGACGTTGATCCCCATGATCAGCACCTCGACGAAGCGGATCTGCTGACCTCCGCCCTGCGTCTTGATTTCGTTGAGTTTCGCGGCAAGGGGAGTGGAACTGCAGACGGTCGGCAGCGGGGCAGCCTGGACGAAACGGGCAATCAGCAGGAAAAGGAAAAGGACTTTCTTCATTGGCTCATGATCGCTTCGATCTGACGTTCCACATAATCCGGACTGCCCGGGTCGGGGCCGGGGCAGCCGGCTGCTTCGTTGCAGGAGGTCGACTGGATCCTGTAGACCTGAACCGATTCACCCGCCTCGGCATGGGCGCTCGAAGTGCAGGTCACGGTGGCATGGAGGCCGTAGCCGGCAAAATCGATCGTCCTGGTCGCGCTCCCTGCCCTGCAGGAAGCGGCATAGCTGCCCGAAGGATTTTTCAGGACGCTGTAGGCTCCCCATTCGATTCCCGCCCGCGCAGCCTGATAGGCGCGCGAGCCCGTGATGTCGAGCGCAGCCCCCTGGTGTGCCGTCGCGATCACGTCGACGAAATACACGGAGACGGTGGCGAGCACCGCCAGCAAAAAAATGGCGGTCACCAGGGCGAAGCCGCCGCTACGGGACATTGCTGACATGGATCTCATGGTAAAGGCTCACATTTTCTCCTTCGCGGGAGAGCTGCAGGTAGATCGAAACCAGGCTGCTTCTTTCGGTCACGCCGGGCTGGTAGGAAATGCTGCAAGAAGAGACGCCCGTGGCGAGAAGCGCGCCCTGTGCCGTTGAAAGCCCGGATGTGGGCTGGGTTTCCTGGATCGCATAGCCCCGGTAGCGGGTCAGTGTTCCGGAAGATGGATCGCAGGCATAGCTCACCGGTCCATCCACGATCTGGAAGCGCGCAGCGGGCGAGCCCAGCGCGAAATCGTTCGATTCGAATGCGATCCTGTCCTCGCTGCCGGAGGACGATACGGCGGTGATCCTGCTCTTGTTCCCTCCGGTCGCTGCGCCGTACTGGAAGGCATCGCTCGACGCAATGCCTTCCCCGAGATTGTAGACGACGAGATAATCCTGGGAGGTGACCTGTTCGAGGTCCGGGGTATGCCCGAGGGTTTTCAGGCAGGTGTCTGCAAAGCCGATGTCCAGAAGATCGTTGTCGGACAGCGCCGGGTCGTCTGCAGGGCAGGTCGGGCTGGTTGCAGCCCCGGCGCTTTGTCTGCGGTAGCGCCCTCCCGTGAGCACATCGAGGTATTCGAGGTAATAGATCCCGCCCGACTGCGTGACCCGGATGCTGTTGGGCAAGGCCCTGTGCAGATCGCGGCTGATCCTGCGCAATGCGGTATCCGCAGCATCGGCCAGTGCCGCCCTTCGGGCCGTGTCCATCATGGCGCGCACCGGTCCTGCGATGAAGGTCGCCACGACTCCCGCGAGGATGCCGGTGATCGAGATGACCACGATGAGTTCGACGAGCGTGAAGCCGCGATCACGTTCCATAGCCGGTCCGATATCCGGTGAGGGTGATGGCGCCTCCCGCCGGGTCGGTGACCGTGACCCGGATGAGAAGCGCATTCGTTTCTTCCCCGACGGGGCCGAGCGGCTGGTTTTGCAGCACGGAAACCGAAACATTGTAGGCGGAAAGGGAAGGGATCGGCGTGCCGTCTATGGAGTGGATGCCGTGACTGGAATATCCGTCATAGTCGAGCACGTCGTCGAAGCGGGAGCGGTCCGGTCCGGAATAGCCTCCCGGCGCATAATTTTTCAGTTCGATTTCCTCGAGCATGGATTCTGCGATCGCGACCGACTGCTTCCTCATGACCGGATCGGAACTGTAGCCGACCGCCAGGCTGTAGACAGAGAGCACGCCCACCACGGCGATGCTCACCACCACGATGAACACCACCAGTTCGACGAGGGTCGTGCCGGACTCAGTCCTGGCCGTGCACGTATCCGGTTTCCGTCTCGACATGGAAAACATGACTCGAATCCCCGGTGATTTCGATGTCCAGTCTCGAGGGGAGGCTGGGACTTCCGGCTGCATCGAAGCTGAAGGTGGAAATCGCCGGATTGGTGGAAAGGCTCACCCCGGATGGCGCATTCATGTCGAAGGCAGCATCCCCGGTCGGGCCGGGCAGGGGATGGTCGCAAGGCCCTCCCCGGGAGGAGGCAAAAGAGAGGCTGATGCTTTGCGAAGAGAGGCTCACGCAGACGGTGCGCCGTTTTGCGATCGCGGATTTTTGCGCATAACGCAGCATGCTTTCCG
The DNA here is from genome assembly GCA_021848705.1 of Pseudomonadota bacterium. Lineage (GTDB taxonomy): Bacteria > Pseudomonadota > Gammaproteobacteria > Burkholderiales > JABEVD01 > JABEVD01. The sequence goes on along the minus strand of JAJZTT010000032.1, from coordinate 4,078 downwards.
CCTTTTCGGAAAATGCACGGGTATCGTAGGAGAGACGGTTGAAGAAAAGCGGGGTTGCCACGGCAGCGAGCAATCCTGCGATCGAAAGGGCGGCGATCAGTTCGACGAGGGAAAAACCCCTCATCCTGTCGCCCGCCCTTTCATCCATCGATTACGAACAGTTTCCGGGGAGGATGTTGTTCGTGATGGCCGGCTGCGCCCCGGAGGCGGCCACGGTGTAGGTGAATGCGCAGCCGGTATGCGACGCATCCGGGGCCACCGTCATGCTGGTTCCGCCTGCATAGGTGACATAATAGTCGGTCAGACCGCCTGCTGCGGCAGTGATTCCGGTTCCGTCCGAAGGCGTATCCGGGTAGCCGTTGAACATCGCGATCGATGCCCCTTCCATGATGGTCGTACCCAACCCGACGAGGGCATCCCCCTTCACCATGGCGTTGGCATGCGCGAGCGCAGCCGCCGCTTTCACAGCGCCCAGGGCGCCGTTCATCTTGCCCATCCTGGCTTCCGTATCGAGCGCAATGAAGCGCGGCAGCGCGATGGCGGCCAGTATGCCGAGAATGACGATGACCACGACCAGTTCGATCAGTGTGAAGCCCTTTTGCGTTTTCATTTCGGTCCCTTTTTGTTTCATGATCTGATTATATATCATTGAATCGGCATGTTTCAGCAGTTCCCTGAGGAAATGTTGCTGGAATAGGAAGGAGCTGCCGGAGCGGAAGCTTCCGTGTAGACGATGGAGCAGTCCGGGTGCGATGCGTCCGGCGTGACGGTGGCGGTCGTTCCGGAATAATTGACCGCATAATCGGCCAGTCCGCCTGCGGCTGCCCCGATTCCCGCAGCGGTGGCGGCGGGATATCCGCCCACCAGATCGATCGCCATCCCTTCCATGGTGGTGGTCGCCGTGTCTCCCTTCACGATCGCATTGGCATGGGCAAGGGCTGCCGCGGACTTGATGGCGCCCATGGCGCCGTTCATCTTGGCCATTCTTGCGTCGGTATCGAGGGAAATGAAGCGGGGAAGCGCGATGGCGGAGAGTATGCCCAGAATGACGATGACCACCACGAGCTCGATCAGGGTGAATCCTTGTTGCCTGTCCATTCGGAATGTTCCCTATAGTGCTCTTTATTCCGAGTATAGACTAAAACCACCGGTAGGGATCGACCTGGGAGAGCACCAGTCCATTGAGCTCGATGGAATCCTTTCCGATCCTTTTTCCGGGCAGGGCCTGCAGCCTGAAGCGCACCTTTTGCCCGGCGGGGGAGGAGAAATGCTCCCCCATTTCGACCCGGTAGACCAGCAGATGGTCGCGGCTGTCGTAATACCAGATGCCGTTTGCGGAAGGCGCCTTCCCGGCGAATTCTCCCGCATAGTTGGGCGGTTTTTCGGCGAGCAGATTCATCGGGTTTTCTCTCGCGAGTCCCGGGATCGAGGAGATCCTGCCCTGCGAAATCAGCTCGGCGATCTTCAGGTGGATCGCGCTTCTGATGATTCCGACCGTCTGTTCCATGGCGGCCTTCTCCGCAAGTTCCTGGTAAAATCTCAGCCTGTCGAGCAGCGCCGCGGCGAGCAGCCCCACGATCGAGATCACCACGATCAGTTCGAACAGGGTGAATCCGGATTCACCCGAAGAGGAGGGGGAGGATGACGAAAAGGGCATAAAGGCTGGCAGCGATGATGAGGAGCGCCATCGGGCGCGGATGATGCGAGGCGAGTCGGTCAGGAAAGCTTCTGGTCACTTCGAAGACGCTCGAGAAGATTTCGCGGCCCGGCAGGAATGGACCGGGATGCCACGATTCCGGGGGGCGGGAAGCGGGAAACCTCCTGTTCGCCTGCTTCGAAAAGGCTTCCAGCCATTGCGGTTTCACCAGCATGACGAGGCCGATTGCGAGGCTCGCAGCGCATCCGAGGATGATGAACAGCAGGGCTGCCTGAAGCAACACCGTGTGGAGCATTTCCCAGATCATGCCGTCTACCTGTGCAGCATCACCCTGCCGAGGTCCCAGATCGGCAGGAACACGCCAAGCGCGAGAATGAGCACCAGCACCGCGAGTCCCAGGATCAGGATGGGCTCGATTTTCTCCGAAAGCGACTTCAGCGCGAAATCGATTTCGCGTTCGTAGAATTCGGCGACTTCCTGCATCATGGTGTCTAGTTCGCCCGTTTCCTCCCCGACCGTGATCATCTGCAACACGATGGGGGTGAACACGCCGGCCTCGGTCGCCGCCCGGGATATCGATTCCCCCCGCTGCAATCTTTCCCTCATCCCGATCACCCTTCTCGACATGAAATCGTTGTCGAGCACCTGGGCGACCGCGGCGAACCCTTCCACGACCGGAACCCCGCTGCGGCTCGCAAGGGCGAAGCTTCTGCTGAACTTCGCAAGGGAGATTTTGAAGAGAATCGTGCCAGCGAGCGGAAGCCTGAGCTTCAGTGCATCCCACTGGTATTTTCCTCCGGAAGTCGAAATCCAGCTTCTGAAAAAGAGTGCGGATCCCGCGATGAGCGAAAGCAGAAGCGGCCACCATGTGACAAAAAAGTTCGAAACCCCGATCAGGATCCGGGTCATCAGCGGCAATTCCACCCTGAATCCCGCATACACCTTGGCGAAGGAGGGGATCACGAAAAGATTGATGATCGCAACCGCAATGGTCATGGCGAAGAGCACGAAGGCCGGGTAGCGGATGGCTGCGCGCACCTGCTCGCGCATGTTTTTTTCGAATTCGAGCTGGTGGAACATCCTGAGGAAAATCTCGTCGAGCATTCCGGTCATTTCTCCGACCCGGATCATGCTCACGTAAAAGGCCGAAAACAGATCCGGATGAAGGCGCAGTCCTTCGCTGAGTTCCTGCCCCCTGTCCAGGGTTTCGCGGATTTCCCCGATCACCCTGGCGAAAGAGGAGTTTCCTGTCGACTGCTGCAGGCCGGTGAGCGCTTGCAGGATGGGTACGCCTGCCTTCATCAGCGTATGCATCTGGCGGCTGAACAGCATGATGTCGTCTGGTCCGATCCGGGGCGCGAAGAGGGAGAGGCTGCGTCTTGCGGAAACTGCAGGATGGATGTCGACCGGGGTGACGCCGATCGTGGCGAGGTGGTCGGCCACCGCGTCGGCGCTGACGCTTTCGATCGCCCCTTCCACCTGCACTCCCTGTGCATTCCTGCCCTTGTAGGAGAAGCGCGGCATCTATTCCTCCGTCTGGCTGGTTGCCTTCATCGCTTCGGAAATGGTGGTTATGCCATCTGCCGCCTTCATTGCGGCATGGTGGCGAAGCGTCCCTCCTGCGAGACGGCTGGCTGCGAAGGAAGGAAATTCCGAAATGTCGAGTTCGTTCACCGCCTGCATCACGGCTTTGCTCATCACCAGCATTTCGTAGAGGCCGATGCGGCCGTGAAATCCGGTGCCGTTGCACTGCGGGCAGCCCTTGCCTTGCCGGAAGCTGGTTTTCCTGCTGTCGATCTCGGGCTTCATCCATTCGATTTCGTTCGGGGTGGGCTGATAAGGCTCTGCGCAGCTTGCGCAGACCAGCCTCACGAGGCGCTGGGCGACCACCACGAGGAGCGACGCGGTCACCATGTATTTGGGGATTTCCATGTCGATGAGGCGGATCGGGGTGCTGGCGGCATCGTTGGTGTGCAGGGTGGAGAGCACTAGATGCCCGGTCATCGCGGCGCGCAGGCCGATCTGCGCCGTTTCGTGGTCGCGCATTTCGCCGATCAGGATGATGTCGGGATCATGCCGAAGGGCCGAACGCAGGACCCTGGAAAAAGTGAGGTCGATTTTTTCGTTCACCTGAACCTGATTGATGCCGGAAAGCCGGTATTCGACCGGATCCTCGACGCTGATGATCTTGCTCTCCGGGGTGTTGAGTTCGGAAAGCGTGGCGTAGAGGGTGGTGGTCTTGCCACTTCCGGTGGGACCTGTGACCAGCACCAGGCCGTTGGGGCGTTGGATGAGCCTGCGGTACTCTTCCAGCATGTCTTCCGGCATGCCCAGCTTCTCCAGGCTCAGGAAGCCGCTTTCCTGGGGAAGCAGGCGCATCACGATGGATTCACCGTTCTGGGTCGGCATGGTGGAAATGCG
>JAJZTT010000214.1 GCA_021848705.1 Pseudomonadota bacterium | reverse complement strand
GAGCGGGCTCGGTAAGGTGTCGGCCTGCCCGTTCTCGTCGAAGGCCATCACCACGGCCGCCGCTCCGTACTTGCGCACGAGCCTTGCATACCTGATGAAGTTTTCTTCGCCTTCCTTCAGCGAGATCGAGTTGACGATGGACTTTCCCTGCACGCATTTCAGTCCCGCCTCGATGATTTCCCACTTCGAGGAATCGATCATGACCGGAACGCGCGAGATGTCGGGTTCGGATGCGATCAGGTTGAGGTATTTCACCATGGCCGCCATGCCGTCCAGCATCGCCTCGTCCATGTTCACGTCGATCACCTGCGCGCCGGTTTCCACCTGCTGCTTGGCGACTTCCAGGGCTTCCTCGTAATTTCCTTCGAGGACGAGCCTCTTGAATTTCGCGGAACCCGTGACATTGGCGCGTTCCCCCACATTCACGAAAAGGGAATGTTCGCCGATGTTGAAGGGCTCGAGCCCGGAGAGGCGGCATTCGACCGGGATTTCCGGAATCCTTCGCGGCGGGATGTCCTTCACCGTTTCGGCGATGGCCCGGATGAAGTCCGGAGAAGTCCCGCAGCAGCCGCCGATGATGTTGAGAAAGCCGCTTTGGGCCCATTCCCGGATATGTCCTGCCATGTTTTCAGGCGTATCGTCGTATCCGGTCGGAGCCAGCGGATTGGGCAGCCCTGCATTGGGGTGGGCGCTCACATGGCAATTTGCGACCCTGGAGAGTTCCTCCACATACTGGCGCAGTTCCTCGGCACCCAGTGCGCAGTTGAGCCCGATGGAAATGGGTTTGGCATGGACGAGCGAGTTGTAGAATGCTTCCGTGGTCTGACCGGTGAGCGTCCTGCCGGATGCGTCGGTGATGGTTCCGGAAATCATGATCGGAAGGCTGGTTCCGCGCTCCTCGAAAACCGACTGTACGGCGAAGATCGCCGCTTTTGCATTCAGGGTGTCGAAGATGGTTTCGATCAGGATCAGGTCTGCTCCGCCGTCCATCAACCCGCGCGTTGCGACCGAATAATCCGCCACCAGTGCGTCGAAAGTGATGTTGCGCGCGGCAGGATCGTTCACGTCCGGCGAAATGGTCGCGGTTTTGTCGGTGGGGCCCAGCACCCCGGCGACGAAGCGCGGCTTTTCTTCCGTTTCGTAGGCGTCGCAAGCAATTCTTGCCACCTTCGCGCCCGCCACGTTGAGTTCGTAGCAAAGCGAATCCATGCCATAGGCGTGCAGGGTGGTGGCGTTCGCGCCGAAGGTGTTGGTTTCGATGATGTCGGCGCCCGCCTCCAGATAGTCGCGGTGGATTTCGCTGATCACTTCGGGGCGGGTCAATACCAGCAGATCGTTGTTTCCCTTGAGGTCGCGCGGGAAATCCTTGAACCGCTCCCCCCGGTAATCGGCTTCGGTGAGCCTGTATCTCTGGATCATCGTGCCCATTGCACCGTCCAGAATGAGAATGCGCTCCGATAGCAGGGAGCGCAGCAGTTCTTCTCGCATGGCAGATTGCCTCTATGTATATTCGCACGGATTTTAACATGACCTGCAAGGATCCGCTTTGCGCTATAATTCCTGACATGAAATCATTGCAGCCAAAGGAAGCATTCCAGTTCCTGAAAAACCATCCGAGCGCGGTCCTGGTGGACGTGCGCAGTGAAATCGAATTCCTGTTCGTGGGACATCCTGTGGGCGCCATCCATGTGCCCTGGAATGACGGTCCGGACTGGGAAATCAACCCCGATTTCGTCGCCCATGTGAAGAAGATCGCGAACGAAAGCCGCCCGGTACTGCTCATCTGCAGGAGCGGGGTGCGTTCACGGGATGCGGGCATGGCCTTGAAGGACTCCGGTTTCAGGGAAGTTTACAACATCCTTCACGGTTTCGAGGGAGACCTCGATGACGCGCATCAACGCAGCAGCCTGAACGGGTGGAGATTCGATCAGCTCCCATGGGAACAATGCTGAAATATCTTTCGATCGGGCTCTCGCTCCTCGCTCCGCTTGCCCATGCGGCTTCCCTCGAAGTGGCGAAGGACATGGTCGATGCGGGCGCCCCCCGGCTTGCCCTTTCCTACCTGGAAAGCAATGTTCCTGCCGATTCCGATCGGGCGAAGTGGGGGCGGCTCGAAATCGGCCTTCTTGCGAAATTCGGCGAGAATGAAAAAATTCTTCAAGTCGCCGGGCAATTTCCCTTTTCCAGCGAAATCGCCGGGATTGCCGCAAATTCAGCTTTCGCCCTGGACAGGCCGCAAATCGCAGGGGACTGGATTGCAAAGCTGATCTGGGAAGGCAGGCTTTCGAAGGAAGAAATGAGGCAGGCGAGGCTCGATGCGATCCGGTCGCTTCTTCTGGAGCAGGATTCTGCCAACGCCTATTATGCCATGTTGCGCTTTTCACAGGATTACAGACCCCTGAAGAAGGATGAGGCCGATCTTTTCGTTTCCGGATTGCTCGATGCCAATCGTGCAAAGGATGCGATTGCCTGGTTCGGTCCGCTCGATGACCGGGACCCGGTGAAGGTCAGGGCGGAACTCGAGACCGGCTTGATGAGCCCGGAAGAGGTGATTGCGCAGTCCGGGTCGAATCCGTCACTGCTCCTCGAAGCGGCGGACAAAAAGGGCGACGCATCGACCGCCATCGGCGCTTCCGAATCCCTGGTGGAGTCTGGAAAAATGGGCTCGGCCATGCTCATGAAGCGCTATACCGACAGCGCGATTTCCTTTTCGAACCGGTATTCCCTTTTGCAGGGCGGGGATTACTCGTCCTGGTTCGAAGCGCTTTCCACAATTCCCGATCCGCATGCGAGGCGTTCCCTGCTCGCATGGATCTATGTCCACGCTTCGGACGAAAAGTCCAGGCAGCTTGCCGCGTCCGGCCTGATTTCCGAACTTTCGGATTTTCCGAAGACGGCGGTCGCGCTTTTTTCAGGAGCTTCGAATCTCACTGCCGATGCGAGGCATGCGCTGGGCGCCATGGCTTACAAGGCGGGTGAATATGGGAAATGCGCTTCCTTCTGGGACGGGGTGGCGCTTCAGGGATCCGAGCCGCTCGATCTCGCCCGATGCTGGATCGAGTCCGGAAAAAGGGAAAAGGCGAAGGAAGTGCTCGCATCTGCAAAACCGCCCATGCCCGGAGACCGGCTCGTTTCCCTGGCAAAAAGGATGTCTGTGAAATCTCCGGATCTTCTGGAGTCCCTGATGCCTCTTGCCGATGCGGATGCGAAGCGGAAAATCCTGATGCTGATGGCGGACAATTCGGCCGATCCTGAAATCGCCGCCAGTCGATATTTCGAGGCCTCCATCCTGATCCCGGAAAAATCGGCCGATGCGCTTGCGCTCTATGCCAGGCTTTCGTGCGCGATGAATCTGCAGAAGGCCGGCCTTGACGAAGATGCGCAGGCTCAGCTGAAATGGATCCTCGGGAACGCCAGGGATGCGACTTTCCTGAAGGCGATCGGCCTGCAATGAATGCGAAAATGGCTGCCCCCTTCGGGGTGCTCGGCATCGCAACACGGGGGGATTTTCTCGCAGGAATCGAATTTCTTCCTCCCGGAACGCTTCTGCTCGATCCGTCCGATCCCTTCACCAGGGAGGTCTGCATCCAGATCGGGCGTTATCTTGACGATCCACGTTTCGAATTCGACCTTCCCCTGCTTCTTTCCGGAACCTCCTTCCGGAAAAGGGTATGGGAAAAGATCTCGGAAATTCCTGCCGGACGGACCCGGCGATACGGCGAAATCGCGAAGGAGCTTGGCACTGCGGC
>JAJZTT010000213.1 GCA_021848705.1 Pseudomonadota bacterium | reverse complement strand
GACCGAGGCAGATTACCGGGGGGAGCGTTTCGCCGATTTTCCGGGGGATCTCAAGGGCAACAACGATCTGCTTTCGATCACGAAGCCCGAAGTGATCAGCGCCATCCACGAGGCCTACCTGGATGCAGGGGCTGACATACTCGAGACCAACACCTTCAATGCGACCTCGATCGCCATGGCCGATTACGGCATGGAGCATCTGGTTCGCGAGCTCAATCATGCCGGGGCGCATCTGGCGAAGCAGGCCGCAGAAAAATACACCACGCCGGACAAGCCGAGATTCGTGGCGGGGGTTCTCGGGCCCACCAACAGGACGGCCTCGATCTCCCCGGACGTGAACGACCCCGGCTTCAGGAACGTCACCTTCGACGAACTGGTCAATGCCTACCTCGAGGCGATAGGCGGGCTGGTCGAGGGCGGCGCAGACATCCTGATGGTCGAGACCGTTTTCGATACCCTCAACTGCAAGGCCGCCCTTTTCGCCATAGAGAGCTATTTCGAGACCCATGACGTCCGGCTCCCGGTCATGATTTCTGGAACCATCACCGACGCGAGCGGCAGGACGCTTTCAGGGCAGACCACAGAAGCTTTCTGGAATTCCGTATCCCATTGCAATCCGCTTTCCATCGGGCTCAACTGCGCCCTCGGGGCGAAGGAGCTGAGGCCCTATGTGGAGGAACTTTCCAGGGTTTCCGGCGTGCATGTGAGCGCCCACCCCAATGCCGGGCTTCCCAACGAATTCGCCGAATACGACCAGAGCCCGGAATACATGGCAGGGCTGATCCGGGAATTCGCGCAGAGCGGCTTTCTCAACATCGTCGGGGGATGCTGCGGAACGACTCCCGCGCACATCAGGGCGATCCACGATGCGGTGGCGGATGTCGCACCCAGGAAAATTCCGACAATCGAGAAAAAATGCCGGCTCGCCGGACTCGAGCCTTTCAACATCGGCGAGGATTCGCTCTTCGTGAATGTCGGCGAGCGCACCAACGTCACGGGATCGAAGATGTTCGCGAGGCTGATCCTGAACGGGGAATACGCCGAGGCGGTGAATGTCGCAAGGACCCAGGTCGAGAATGGGGCGCAGATCATCGACATCAACATGGACGAGGCGATGCTCGATTCCGAGCGCGCCATGGTGACTTTCCTCAACCTGATCGCGTCCGAACCCGACATCAGCCGCGTTCCGATCATGGTCGATTCCTCGAAATGGTCGGTCATCGAGGCGGGCCTCAAATGCATACAGGGCAAGCCCGTGATCAATTCGATCAGCCTGAAGGAGGGCGAGGAATCCTTCAGGCGCCAGGCGAAGCTCGCGAGGCGTTACGGGGCTGCGGTGATCGTCATGGCTTTCGACGAAAAGGGGCAGGCCGACACCAAAGAGCGGAAAATCGAAATCTGCACCCGTTCGTACGACATGCTGACCCGTGAATTGGGTTTCCCTCCCGAAGACATCATTTTCGATCCCAATATTTTCGCGGTTGCGACGGGAATCGAGGAGCACAACAACTACGCCGTCGATTTCATCGAGGCGACGCGCATCATCCGAAACACGCTTCCCTTTGCCAAGGTGAGCGGCGGAGTGAGCAACGTGTCCTTCTCGTTCCGCGGAAACGAGCCGGTGAGGGAAGCGATTCATACCGTTTTCCTGTATCACGCGGTTCGTGCCGGAATGACCATGGGAATCGTGAACGCGGGGCAGCTCGGCGTCTACGAGGACATTCCGAAGGCGCTTCTCGAGCGCGTCGAGGACGTGATCCTGAATCGCAGGGGGGATGCGACAGAGCGGCTCGTCGAATTCTCGGAGACCGTGAAGGGGCAGGGGAAAGCCCGGATCGAAGACCTCGCCTGGCGCAACGCGCCGGTCGGCGAGCGGCTCACCCATGCCCTGGTGCGGGGCATCACGACCTACATCGTGGAGGATACCGAGGAGGCGAGGCTTGCCGCGGATCGCCCGATCAGCGTGATCGAGGGGCCGCTGATGGACGGCATGAACGTGGTCGGGGACCTGTTCGGTTCCGGGAAGATGTTCCTGCCCCAGGTCGTGAAAAGCGCGAGGGTCATGAAGCAGGCGGTGGCCTACCTGATTCCCTTCATCGAGGCGGAAAAAAGCGGGGCGCAGCAGGCCAAGGGAAAGATCCTGATGGCCACTGTCAAGGGAGACGTGCACGACATCGGCAAGAACATCGTCGGCGTCGTGCTGCAGTGCAACAATTACGAGGTCGTCGATCTCGGCGTGATGGTGCCCTGCGAGAAGATTCTGCAGACCGCCCGCGAAGTCAATGCCGACATCATCGGCCTTTCCGGGCTGATCACCCCATCGCTCGAGGAGATGGCCCATGTCGCGAGCGAAATGGAGCGTGAAGGCTTCACCATCCCGCTTCTGATCGGGGGCGCCACGACTTCGCGGGTGCATACCGCGGTCAAGATCGAGCCCGGATACAGCGGCACGACGGTCTATGTGACCGACGCATCGCGCGCGGTCGGGGTTTGCAGCAATCTGCTGAGCGACACCCTGAAGGACGATTATGTGGCGGGAATCAAGGCGGATTACGAGAAGGTGAGGCAGCTTCACAAGGGGAAGAAAGGCCAGGGGCCTCATCATTCCTATACCGAGGCGAGAAGGCACGGACTCAAGACCGACTGGGCGCATTACGTCCCGCCCGTCCCCGCTTTCCTGGGGGTCAGGGTGCTGAAGGACTATCCCCTGGAAGAAATCGCCAAGAACATAGACTGGACGCCCTTTTTCCAGACCTGGGAGCTTGCCGGGCGCTATCCGAAAATCCTGGAGGACGAAGTCGTCGGGGAGGAAGCGAGAAGCCTGTTCGCGGATGCGAAGGCCATGCTGGGCAGGATCATCAGGGAAAAATGGCTGACGGCCAATGCCGTTTTCGGCCTTTTCCCCGCGAACAGCGTGGAGTCCGACGACATCGAGATTTATTCCGACGAATCGAGGACCGGGGTCTCGATGGTTTTCCACAACCTCAGGCAGCAGATGGTGAAACCGCCGGGCAGGCCGAATCTCTGTCTCGGCGACTTCATCGCGCCGAAGGAGTCGGGAGTGAAGGATTACATCGGCGCCTTCGCGGTGACCGCGGGGATCGGCATCGAAACGAGACTCAAGGCATTCGAGGAAGCGCACGACGACTACAACGGCATTCTGCTCAAAGCCCTTGCAGACAGGCTTGCTGAAGCCTTCGCGGAGCATTTGCACATGAGGGTGAGGCGAGAATTCTGGGCTTATGCGGCGGACGAGAATCTCGACAACGAAGCATTGGTCGAGGAAAAATACCGCGGGATCAGGCCCGCTCCCGGATATCCCGCATGCCCGGACCATACGGAAAAGGAAGCGCTTTTCAGGCTGCTCGATGCCGAGAAAAGTGCGGGCATATCGCTCACCGAAAGTTTCGCGATGCTTCCGGCATCTTCAGTGAGCGGATTCTATTTCTCCCATCCCGAATCCTCCTATTTCGCGACGGGAAAGGTGGATCGTGACCAGGTCGAGGATTACGCGAGAAGGAAGGGGGTGGAAATCGGGGTCATGGAGAAATGGCTCGCCCCGGTCCTTTCCTACAAATAAAAAGCCCGCGGCAGGCGCGGGCCAAAGGAGGAGATACGGTTCGGATGCTACGCCGTCAATCTTACGGGACCATTAAGGAATGCCTTGCGGGCAAAAAAACACCCGCGACCAGCGCGGGTGAAAGGGGGAGGTACGGTTCGAATGATACAGGGGAATTCTTATATTCCCCTTAAGCATTCGCATTTTGAC
>JAJZTT010000212.1 GCA_021848705.1 Pseudomonadota bacterium | reverse complement strand
CGCCAGAACCCGCAACTGGTCGCCAACGTCATCAAGGGATGGGTATCCGGAAATGAGTGACGACGGACTCAACAAGAGCGCGATTCTGCTGCTTTCCCTCGGGGAAAACGAAGCTGCGGAAGTTTTCAAATACCTGGGGCCAAAGGAAGTGCAGAAGCTCGGCACGGCGATGGCCAGCCTCACCAATATTTCCCGCGAGAAGATCGACAGCGTTTTTTCGGAGTTCTACGACGCAGCAGGTGAAAAAACCACCCTGGGAATGGGCTCTGACGAATACATTCGCAATGTGCTGAAAAAAGCACTCGGCGACGACAAGGCGGCCAGCCTGATCGACCGCATCCTCCAGGGCGGGGACACCAGCGGCATTGAAGGCCTTAAATGGATGGATGCATCCACCGTTGCAGAACTGATCCATAACGAGCATCCGCAGATCATCGCGACGATACTCGTCCACCTTGAGGCCGATCAGGCTTCCGAAATCCTGAGCCACTTCACCGATCGCCTGAGAAACGACACCCTGCTCAGGATCGCGACCCTGGACGGCATCCAGCCTGCAGCCCTCAAGGAACTCAACGATGTGATGTCCAAGCTGCTTGCCGGCGGCGCCAACATCAAGAAATCCACACTCGGCGGAGTCAAGGTGGTTGCAGACATCATGAATTACATGGGTGGCGGACAGGAAACTGCCGCCATAGAAAACATACGGGATAACGACCCTGAAATGGCCCAGCAGATTCTGGATGCCATGTTCGTGTTCGAAAACCTGATGGACGTCGACGACAGGGGGATTCAGTTGCTCCTGCGCGAAGTGCAGTCCGAGTCCCTGATTGTCGCCCTCAAGGGAGCGTCCGAAGACTTGCGTGAAAAAATATTCAAGAACATGTCTCAGCGCGCTGCCGACATGATGCGCGAAGATCTCGAATCGAAGGGACCCGTCAGGATCAGCGAAGTCGAAGCCGAGCAGCGTGAGATTCTGAAGGTCGTCAGGCGCCTCGCCGACGAAGGGCAACTCATCTTGGGCGGCAAGGGAGAAGAAGGCTTTGTCTAGGCCGATCATCCCCAAGGAACAATTGAGCGCCTATCAGCGATGGGAACTCGACTCTTTCGATGAAAACCAGAGCGATCCTGGAATCACCCTCCCCACCGCAGAGGAGATCGAGCAGATCCATCGCAACGCCCACCAGGAAGGGTACGCTGCAGGCCGGCAGCAGGGTCATGACGAAGGTTATGCCGAAGGCTACAAACAGGGAATGGCGGAAGCAACTGAAAAGGTGAATCTGATCCAGTCGATTCTGTCCAGTATCAACCAGGAATTGTCCCTGCTGGACCGGGAAATCTCTGAAGATCTCCTTTCCCTGGCGCTTGCCATAGCAAAGCAGGTGCTGCTCCAAGCCATCGAGGTAAAACCCGAAATACTGCTTTCCATTGTCAGGGAATCCATTGCAAAGCTGCCGCCATTCAACCAGCATGCCAATCTGAGGGTGAATCCGGAAGATGCGGGACTCGTCAGGGAACAGATGGGCGAGCAGCTGGAACACACCGGATGGAAAATCATCGAAGACGAGCGCATCGCGCGCGGCGGGTGCAAGATAGAAACATCCAGCAGCCAAGTGGATGCTTCGCTTGAGAAACGCTGGGAAAAGGTGACTTCGGCCATCGCCAAGAACAGCGAATGGCTGCCATGACCGCCCTCCATACCGCACGCTGGAAGGGTTTCCTCCAGGATTGCGCGGATCTCGTTTCCGTTACAAACCCGCTGCAAATCAGCGGTCATCTTACCAGAGTCGCCGGGCTCGTCATCGAAGCCGTGGGGCTGCAGCTCCCGGTGGGAAGCGATTGCACCATACTCCTGCCTGACGGAAAGACCGTGGATGCCGAAATTGTCGGCTTTTCAGGAAGCAAACTCTTCATGATGCCGTCCAACGATATCCACGGCCTGGTTCCCGGAGCCAAAGTCGTTGCAGTCGAATCTTCGCCCGAAAAACCCAACCTGAATGGGGCAATTTACCCCAGAAGACGGATTCAGGACCATACCAAACATGTGCCTGTAGGAAACTGCCTTCTGGGCAGAGTTCTGGATGGGACAGGCCGCCCGCTGGACTCTCTCGGCCCCCTCAAGGCCCATCAGGGTGCAACCCTGCAAAGCAGACCATTCAATCCGCTGGATCGAGACCCGATCAGCACGCCGCTTGACGTCGGAATCAGGGCGATCAATGCACTGCTGACGGTGGGCAGGGGGCAGCGCATGGGGCTTTTCGCCGGAAGCGGCGTGGGCAAAAGCGTGCTGCTTGGAATGATGGCGCGCTATACCAGCGCGGAAATCATTGTCGTCGGTCTGATCGGCGAGCGGGGGCGCGAGGTCAAGGAATTCATCGAACAGATTCTGGGAGAAGAAGGACTTGCCCGTTCGGTCGTCATCGCAGCCCCAGCCGACACCTCTCCCCTCCTGCGCCTGCAGGGAGCGGCCTATGCCACCACGGTAGCCGAGCATTTCCGCAACCAGGGCAAACATGTTTTGCTGATCATGGATTCCCTAACGCGCTTTGCCATGGCGCAGCGCGAGATTGCGCTCGCGATCGGCGAGCCCCCCGCGACCAAGGGTTACCCGCCTTCTGTTTTTGCAAGACTTCCCCAGCTCGTGGAACGCGCCGGCAACGGGCCCAAGGGTGGCGGATCGATCACTGCATTCTATACCGTGCTGACAGAAGGAGACGACCAGCAGGATCCCATAGCGGACAGCGCCCGAGCCATCCTTGACGGTCACATCGTGCTTTCAAGGAGCCTTTCCGACCAGGGACATTATCCTGCAATCGACATCGAAGCCTCCATCAGTCGAGCCTTCACCAGTCTTGTTTCCGCGGAACATCTCGATCTCGTCAGGCGATTCAAGCATTATTATTCCAGATATCAGAGAAACAGGGACCTGATCAACGTCGGTGCTTATGTTCAGGGTTCAGATCCCGAACTGGACAAGGCAATCGCCCTTTATCCGAAATTCGAGGCATTTTTGCAGCAGAAAATGCACGAAAGAACGCTTTACCTGGACAGCATCAACCAACTGGCCTCGGTTCTGCTTCATTAACCCGCCATGAGCAAGATTTTCCCGCTTCAAATTCTGATCGATCTGGCAAAAGAACAGGCGGACATTGCCGTCGTCAAGCTGGGCAAGCTGAATCGGCAGCGCCAGGACATCGACGCCAAGCTCGAACTGCTTTTGCAATACCGGCAGGAATACCAGTTGCGCTTCGAAGAATCGGTTCGATGCGGGATCAACATGGGCGAATTGCAGAACTACCGGAATTTCCTGGGCAAACTGGATCTGGCCATAGACCAGCAAAGGCAGTTGCAGGTCGAGTTCGTCCAAATTGTCAAGGCAGGGCAAATCGAATACCAGGAGCGACAGAAAAAACTGAAATCCTTCGAGACGCTGGCAGAGCGGCACCAGGCTCTCGAGGATAGCAAGACCCACCGGAGGGAGCAAAAGGAACTGGACGACTTCTCGAACAAGGCATTCTTGCGCAACCGGGCAGAAGAAGAATAAACCCTGGCACGAGGATTGCTTGACTGTGGGCATTCAAAAAAACGGGATAGCCATGCAAGCATTATTGCCCCCCCTCCAGAGTGCGCCACAGGATGCCGCTCCCCAGCCTTCTTCAGCTTCCTCAGGAAGCGGCACCGATTTCCAGTCGACCCTCCAGTCCAAGATGAACGACGCGAATGCACCGGCCAAAACGGACCCGAATACCAATCCGCCGAGCATAAATGGCAAGACCCATTCCACGCAGGAAAATGCGGGGCAGCAAGCGCTCATCGCCGTAGC
>JAJZTT010000031.1 GCA_021848705.1 Pseudomonadota bacterium | reverse complement strand
CCTGAACGGCCTCTTCCGCCCCAACGACCTTGCCATCGACCTCGGCACGGCAAATACACTCATCTACATGTCCGGTCAGGGAATTGTCCTGAACGAGCCTTCCGTCGTGGCGATCCGTCAAAACGGAGGACCGAACGGCAAGAAGGTGATCCAGCAGGTCGGACTCGCCGCCAAGCAGATGCTCGGCAAGACCCCGGGCAACATCACCGCCATCCGCCCGATGAAGGACGGCGTGATTGCAGACTTCAACGTCACCGAACAGATGCTCAAGCACTTCATCAAGAAAGTGCGCAACAGCGGCCCCTTTTCCTCCAGTCCCAGGATCGTGATTTGCGTCCCCTGCGGATCCACCCAGGTCGAGCGTCGCGCGATCAAGGAATCGGCGATGAATGCAGGCGCGAAGAAGGTGGAACTCATCGAGGAACCGATGGCAGCCGCGATCGGCGCAGGACTTCCGGTCGAGGAGGCATCCGGATCGATGGTGGTGGACATCGGCGGCGGCACCACGGAAGTCGGGGTGATCTCCCTCGGCGGCCTGGTGTACAAGGGTTCCGTACGGGTGGGCGGAGACAAGTTCGACGAGGCCATCATCAATTACATCCGCAGGAATTACGGCATGCTGATCGGCGAAACCACCGCCGAGGTGATCAAGAAGGAAATCGGCTCCGCCTTCCCGGGCAGTGAAGTGCGGGAGAAGGAAGTCAAGGGAAGGAACCTTTCCGAGGGGATTCCCAGGAGCTTCACGATTTCCAGCAACGAAATCCTGGAAGCACTCACCGAGCCCCTGAACAGCATCGTGAGTGCGGTGAAATCCGCGCTCGAACAGACCCCCCCCGAACTTGCCGCCGACATCGCGGAAAAAGGCATGGTGTTGACCGGCGGCGGCGCGCTGCTCAGGGACATAGACAGACTGCTCATGGAAGAAACCGCGCTTCCCGTCATCATCGCTGACGACCCCCTTTCCTGCGTCGTTCGCGGATCCGGCATCGCGCTGGAGAAAATGGATGAGCTGGGCGGCATATTCACGAATGACTGATGGAACAGGAGCTATTCAGCCACGGGCCCAGTCCGGCTGCCAGGCTGACCTTTTTCACTCTGCTGTCGCTGCTCTTTCTGATCAGCGACGCGCATTACCGATACCTGGACGTTCTCAGAATCGGCATTGAAACCGCCACTTACCCGTTGCAGAGGCTGGTGATGGCGCCTGCCGACCTCGCAAGAGGAGTCGGAAGTTATCTGCACGCCCAGAATTCGTTGGTCGGTGAAAATGTCAGACTGAAGAAGCAGATCCTGGAGAACAGGGCGGAACTGCTCCGCATGGAATCCCTCCGGCGGGAAAACGACCACCTGAGACGGCTTTTCGAAACCGGAAGGAAAATCAGGAACCCCGCCGTGATGGCGGAGATCATCTACGGCGCGAGAGATCCATTTTCCCGCAAGGTCATCGTGAATACGGGATCGTTTTCCCATGTCCGTGAAGGCAGTGCGGTCATTGACGATTCCGGCCTGGTCGGACAGATTCTACGCGTCTATCCATGGGCGAGCGAAGTTTCGCTCATCACGGACAAGGACCATCCCACTCCGGTCGAAGTGATGAGAAACGGCCTCCGGGCCGTGGTCTTCGGATTCGGATCGAGCAACCTGCTCGACCTCCGCTATCTTTCCATCAACACGGACATACGCGAAGGAGACGTCCTTGTCACGTCCGGAATAGACGGAACCTTCCCCCAGGGACTTCCCGTGGCCACCGTCATCAAGGTCGATCGCAATCCCGCCTACACCTTCTCGCGCATCCTCTGCAAGCCGATCGCCGGGGTGGACCAATACCGACAGGTACTGATCATGGCTCCATCCGCCCCACCACCGCCCCTCCCGGCCGAAACTCCAGAGCCCGTAACAAAAGGGAAAAAGTGATGGAAATCGGTCCAAGGCAGGAAATCCTGCTTCCGGTCAAACCCGGATTCATCGTCTTCTCCCTCGCCATCAGCTACCTCCTGAACCTGATCCCGGTGGACGGATTGCTGAAATCTGCGATGCCTGATTTCCTTGCAATGACCCTGCTCTACTGGTGCATCCATCAGCCGCAGCGGGTAGGAATCGGCACTTCCTGGCTGCTCGGCATCCTCATGGACGTCGCGGACGCATCCCTTTTCGGGGAGCATGCGCTTGCCTATTCGCTCATGGCCTATCTCGCACTCCTCCTGAGACGCAGAGTCAGCATGCTGAAGATCGACCATCAGTTCACCCATGTGATGCTGCTGCTTTTCATCATGCAATCGGTGATGCTGCTGACCGGCCTTGCCGCCAAAAACATCTTCCCCGGCTGGACCCAGTTTCTGGGAAGCCTCACCGCCGGGCTGCTGTGGCCGGTGCTCACCCGCCTGCTGAAGCTGCCGCAAAGGCCGAAAACGGATTCGACCCGGATATGAAAGTCGAGATCCGGGATCACCGGAAAGAGGAACACTCCTTCAGGATCAGGCTGGGAGCAAGCCTCGTGCTGATCCTGGTGTTCTTTGCGATCCTGGCTGCGCGTTTTTTCTATCTTCAGGTTTTTCAGTACGAACATTACAGGACGCTCGCTGAAAACAACCGCATCTCCCTGGTTCCGATTCCGCCCAACCGCGGACTGATCCTGGACAGGAACGGCGTTGTGCTCGCAAGGAATTATTCCGCCTATACGCTGGAGATCACGCCGAGCAAGGTGAAAAATCTGAACCAGACTATCGAAGCGTTATCGAAATACGTCGACATCACCCCCCGCGACAGAAGGCTTTTCCAGAAGCTCAGGGAGGAAAGTCACAAGTTCGAGAGCCTGCCGATCAAGAACCGCCTCAGTGATGAAGAAGTTGCCAGATTCGCGGTCAACAGCTTCCGCTTTCCAGGCGTAACCTTGAATGCAAGGCTTTTCAGGCAATATCCGGAAGGACAGCTCGCCTCCCATTTCCTCGGCTATATCGGCAGGATCAACGACAGCGATCTGGACAGGATCGACGAGGAAGGCGAAACGGCGAATTACCGTGGTACGGATTACATCGGCAAGATGGGAATCGAGCAGGGCTACGAGAAGGAGCTCCACGGCAAGGCCGGATACGAGCAGGTCGAAGTCGATTCGAGCGGACGCGAGGTCCGCACATTGAGCCGCAGCGCGCCGGTTTCCGGAGACACCATCACCCTCAGCATCGACAGCCGGCTCGAAGCCATTGCGGAAAACGCATTCGGAGACTACAAGGGAGCGCTGGTCGCGATCGATCCCTCCAGCGGAGAAATCCTCGCTTTCGTCAGCAAGCCGGGATTCGATCCGAATCTTTTCGTGGAGGGAATCGACAGCCAGAGCTGGCGCGAACTCAACGATTCCCCTGACAAGCCGCTCATCAACCGCGCACTCCGTGGGGAATACCCGCCCGGATCGACCTTCAAGCCTTTCATGGCGCTGGCCGGACTTTCCTACGGCGTGAGGAAACCCTCCGACACCATTCCCGACCCGGGATTTTTCGCCCTGCCCGGGAAAACCCATCATTACCGGGACTGGAAAGCGGGCGGGCACGGAATGGTCGATCTGCACCGTTCTATCGTCGTTTCGTGCGACACGTATTATTACGGCCTTGCGAACTTGCTCGGCATCGACCGCATCCACGATTTCCTGGGTCGTTTCGGATTCGGCAAGAAGACCGGGATCGACATTTCCGGCGAACTTCCAGGCGTTCTACCTTCCGCAGAATGGAAACGAAAGAGATTCAAGCAACCCTGGTATGCGGGCGACACCATCCCGGTCGGAATCGGACAGGGATACGATCTCGCCACCCCGCTTCAGCTCGCTTTTGCGACTTCCATCCTGGCTTCCGGCGGCACCGCCTTCCGCCCCCACCTCGTCCATTCGATCACCGACAGCAGAACCGGCAAACAGATCCCCATTCCCTCCCCCCTTCTGTACAGGCTGGACATCGATCCCCAATACCTGGAGGATGTGAGAAGCGCGATGATGGATGTCACGAAACCGGGCGGCACTGCGGTTCAGGTCGGGAAGGATGCGCCCTATGCGATCGCGGCCAAGACCGGGACTGCGCAGGTGATCGGCATCAAGCAGGGCGAAAAATACGATGCGAGCCGCATCAGCAAGCAGTTCCGGGATCATGCCCTATTCATCGCCTACGCCCCCGCGGACCATCCGAGAATCGCAATCGCAGCCATCGTGGAAAATGGCGGTCACGGCGGATCTACTGCCGGCCCTATCGCTCGCCAGGTTATGGACTATTATTTGTTGGGAAAGAAGCCGCAACCCCCTGTCGGCCAGGAAAAAGGCAATGAACCTTCCGATTAGACGATTCCTGAAGATTTTCACCGGGCACATGGATGGCTTTCTGATCGCCTGCGTCGCGATCCTGATCCTGTTCGGCATCGGCGTGCTTTTCAGCGCAGCAGACAGGAACATGACGAAGGTGATTGGACAGATCGTCAACATTTCCATCGCGCTCGCAGTCATGTGGGGAATCGCCAATACCCATCCGCAGCAGATGATGCGTTTCGCTCTGCCGCTCTATATTGCCGGGCTCGTGCTGCTTGTGGCCGTGGCCGTCCACGGAGAAGTCACCAACGGCGCAAGAAGGTGGCTCAATCTCGGAGTCGCGCGAATCCAGCCCTCCGAACTGATGAAAATCGCGGTACCCATGATGCTTGCATGGTATTTCGACCGCCATGAGTCGACGCTCAAGCTTCGGAATTACCTGCTCGCTGCGATCCTCCTGCTGGTACCCGTGCTCCTGATCGCAAGACAGCCCGATCTCGGCACGGCGATCCTGATCGCCTCATCCGGATTCTTCGTGATCTTCTTCGCAGGGCTCGACTGGAAGATCCTCGCAGGACTGTTCGTTTCCGGACTCGCGAGCCTCCCCGTTCTCTGGTCGGTTCTTCACGACTACCAGAGAAAACGCCTGCTCACCCTCATCGATCCCTACAAGGATCCTCTCGGCGCAGGCTACCACACCATCCAGTCGATGATCGCAGTCGGCTCGGGCGGGATCAGCGGAAAGGGCTGGCTGCACGGAACCCAGGCTCACCTCGATTTCCTCCCCGAACACACCACGGATTTCATATTCGCCGTGTTTTCGGAGGAATTCGGCCTGCTCGGAAATCTCCTGCTGATCTTCCTGTATTGCCTCGTGATCGCCCGGGGGCTCGCCATCGCCTCCAACGCCCCCACCCTTTTTTCCCGCCTCATGGCCGGCTCCATCACCATGACTTTCTTCACCTACTGCTTCGTCAACATGGGCATGGTGAGCGGAATCCTGCCGGTCGTCGGCGTTCCGCTGCCGCTCATCAGTTACGGAGGCACTTCGATGGTGACCATGTTGCTGGGATTCGGTATATTGATGAGCATCAATACCCACAAGAAACTGGTGAAAACATGAAATCGCTTCTTTTCATCGCCTTTTGCGCCCTCTTTCTCGCGGGTTGCGCGGTCGAGCCCCCCAGGATGCCTCCCGTCGCCGCGAAACCCTCCCCGCCTCCGCCCGAACCGAAAAAGCAGCTCTCCGTGATCCAGGGAGGGGGCTATTATCTGGACGACGGACCTGGCGACAACCCCCCACCAAACATCGATTCCATTCCGGACGCAATCCCGAAGGAAGAGGCGCTGATTGCCTCCTGCAACAAGCCATACCATGCGATGGGCAAGTATTACCGCCCGCGGACCGCGCTTGGACACTATCATGCAGTGGGAGTCGCCTCCTGGTATGGAAGGAGATTCAATGGAGCGAAAACTTCATCAGGCGAAGCCTACGACATGTACGGAATGACGGCGGCCCATCCAACCCTGCCCATCCCGAGCTATGCGAAGGTCACCAACCTGAAAACCGGCAAAAGCGTGATCGTGAAGATCAACGATCGCGGTCCTTTCCGTTCGGACAGGCTGATCGATCTTTCCTACACTGCAGCGCACAAGCTCGGCATCATCAGGAATGGAAGCGCGAAGGTTGCGGTCGATACCGTCTTGCCCGGAGAAGAAGAGATCAACCAGAACGTGGCGACCAGTTCACCCCAGACTGCAGGATCGATCTATCTGCAGCTTGCAGCATTTTCGGAACGCCTCAACGCGGAACATTTCGTGGAGACACACCGGCCGGAACTCACGGGATTTTCTCCCGAAATCGTCGGGTCCGGAGGACTGTACAAGGTGCATGTCGGCCCTTATTCGAACCGGGGTGATGCGAGAAGCGCGGCTGGAAGACTCGCCATGATCCTCGACATCAACCCGATTCTCACTTCCGAGTGAATCAGGGCGCGCTGATCCTGTTGAGCCGCTCGTCGGTGAGGGTCTTGAGGAAGGCGATCAGGTCCGACTTCTCCTTTCCGGTGAGGTCGAGCTTCGTCATGAGCGGATCCTGATTCGCATCCTTGGGGTTTCCTCCCCGGCTGTAATGGTCCACCACTTGCCCGAGGTTCGAGAAGGCGCCGTCATGCATGAAGAAGGCGAAGGAAGCGGAATTGTAAAGGGAAGGCGTCTTGAATTTCCCCTTGTCCGCGGGATCCTTGGTGACCTCGTAGCGTCCGAGGTCTTCCTTCAGCGGCCCCACCTGAGGCACCCCGATATTGTGAAAACCGTTATCGGTCATGAGCGGCGGCGTATGGCAGAAAGCGCACCTCGCCTTGCCCTGGAAGAGATCGAACCCCCTTTTCGCCGCAGGGGAAATCGCCTTGCCGTCTCCGTTCACATAGCGCTGGAAAGGGGAGCCGGTCGCAACCAGAGTCCGCTCATAGGCAGCGATCGCGCGCCCGATGTTGGCCGGGGTCGCTTCCGAACCGAAAGCCTTCGCGAACTGCCTCCTGTATTCGGGAATGGCGTTGAGACGGGCGGCAATGGAATCGACATCCCCGCCCATTTCTCCCGGCGCCGAGATCGGTCCGAGATGCCCCGGAAATACGCCGGTCTGCTGTTCCAGAGAATCGGCCCTGCCATCCCAGAACAGGGACGTGGAATAGCCTGAATTCACCCAGGAAGGCGCCCACCTTCCAAGCTCTCCGCCATGCCCGAATGCGCGCGGAGTCGGGCCTGCGCCTCCTGCCGCGGGAAGATGACAGCTCGCGCAATTCATCGAATCGTTTTTCGAGAGCCTGAAATCAAACAGCAGCCTGTGTCCGAGTTCGATCTTGGCGGCGTTCTGCGGATTGTCCTTCGGAACGGGCACGGGAGGAAGCTTCCAGGCTGAAAGATTCGCTGCCTGCGCAGATCCTGCGAGCCCCAGCAATGCCACGATTATCGCTGTCCTTTTCATTCCTGCCTCCTTTGGTTGTCGGTTCAAGAAATATAGACAAGTGGGGAACCATTTTCAAAGCGTATTTTCCTATCGCGCCGATAAGCTTGTTGCATGGCCGCAACAGACGGGAGAAGAATTAACTTTATTTCATGAAAATGTAACATTGCTCCTATTTAATACGCCTACATGAACAGGTAGCGGAATTGAATTCCGGTTACGGTTCACGGGTTAAAGAAAAGAAGTCTTTATCTGAAAAATTTGAAGATTTCTATTTTTTAATATTCATCTTTCTCAACAAATAGGGGTAATACATGTTTGCCAGGAAAACGATCAGCGTTCTGGTCACCGCCTCCTGCCTCGCAGCTGGAAGCATGCCGGCATTTGCCGCAAGCGATGCTGAGATCCAGCAGATGCAGAGTCAAATCCAAATGCTCGAGCAAAAGCTGGAAGCGATGAAGACCGATCTTCAATCGACCAAACAGGCTCAGAAGGCAACAGA
Organism: Pseudomonadota bacterium; assembly: GCA_021848705.1. Classification (GTDB taxonomy): domain Bacteria; phylum Pseudomonadota; class Gammaproteobacteria; order Burkholderiales; family JABEVD01; genus JABEVD01. Next base: position 12,665 of record JAJZTT010000031.1, on the reverse strand, counting down.
GCAAGCTCAGAAAGCAACTGAAGTCAAAGTGGAGAAGGCCTCTCACTACTTCAATACCGATGAAGCAGTCAGGGGACTGCCAAATGGTGGTGGAATCCACGTCGGCGGTGCAACCCTGACCTTCGGAGGCTTCCTGGCTTCTGAAACGGCATATCGCTCCAGGAGCCTGCAGTCCGATATCAGCTCCCCTTATAGCGCAATCCCGTTTGCATCGTCCCAAGCAAGCAGCCGTTACAACCAGTCAGAATTCCGCGGCACCGAAAGGCAGTCCAGAATCTCGATCGAAGCCAAGGCCAACGTGAACCCGGACGTTGTCGCTACCGGTTATTATGAAATGGACTTCCTGGCTGCCCCTGGAACCGCGAACCCCAACCAGAGCAATTCCTTCAGCCCCAGGACCCGCCATGTCTATGCCAACATCGACTGGCTGAATTCCGGTTTCCACCTGCTCGCAGGCCAGACCTGGTCTCTCGCGACCCTCCAGACCGAAGGGCTTGACGCCAAGCACCACTGGACGCCGCTCACGGTGGATGCGCAGTACTCGATCGGTTTCGACTGGCTGCGTCAATGGCAGCTCCGCATGACCCAGGACTGGGACAAGAAATACTGGGCGTCGCTTTCCTTCGAAAACTCGCAGACCCATGGTGTGGCGGGTAGCCTGCCTGGGGGTGTAGCTGCCTATGGCACGACAATTGCCACTCCCGGCGGTTCGCTGTTGGCGAACGGAAGTGCCCCTTCGTACAACAAGTATCCCGATATCATCGCCAAGCTGGCTGCCGACACGGATTTCGGTCATTATGAAATCTACGACCTGTCCCGCAACTTCCAGAGCTCTTCGACCGCTGTGGCAGGCGGCCCGTCGGTCAACACCTGGACCAATGCGATTGGTCTCGGCGCCTATATTCCTGTCATTCCCAAGGTTCTGGACATCCAGGCGACCTACCTGACCGGCAAGGGTATCGGCCGCTACGGCACGACCCAGTTGAATGACGGGACCTACGATGCCACAGGCGCCTTCATGCCGCTCAAGGGTACGCATTACCTGCTGGGCGCCACGTGGAATGCTGATCCGAAATGGGTCGTTTATGCAAACTACGGTCTGGAAAAGGTTGACTCCAACACCTATGCGTGCGGCGCGGCTACTTGCGGTTTCGGCGACGGCACCAATCTTGCGCAGTACAGTGCTTTGAAGGACGCCAAGAACTCGATCATCGGCTTCTGGTGGAGCTTCTACAAGGGCAGTTTCGGTGCCCTGAAGTTCGGTGCACAGTATACGCATGCCACGCTGGATGCGTTCAATACGACCGGCGCAACTCCAGGCGCAATCCCTGGCGTCAACAGCACCACCGACAACATGTTCTTCACCTCGATCCGCTACTATCCGTTCTGATTCACAGAAACAGATACTGCATGATCAACCCGCCACCCTTCCAGGTGGCGGGTTTTTTTATCTGCCTGGAGCATGGCGTTTCCGCCTGTTTTTGAAATATTCGGAAAGATCACGCCGCTTTCCGAAATAGACGATTGCAGCCAGCACGCCCAACAATCCTCCCATCAAAAGCAAGTAGCTGGAAATTTGCCTGGTGGAGGAAGGCTTGCCGAGCATTGCATGCATCGGCGTGGCGAGATCGTTGTCCACGCGGGCTTGCTCGATCACCTTCGAAAGCAGACTCACGCCGGAATTGAGTGCGGAAGCGAGATGTCCTTCGCGGAGGCCGGGAAGCACGGACTGATCCAGAAGCGACGGAGTCCGCTCTTCAGGAATGATCCTGCTCAATCCTTCCCCGATCACGAGGCTGGCAGTCTTGTCCGAAGGAGAAACGACGAGGAGAACCTCCTTGCTCACCACATTCTCCTCGGGATGCCATTCCTGGTCGACCCTGGACGCGAAATGGCCGATCGATTCCCCCGGAACCCCTTTCACGATCAGGATCTGCATGTTCACTCCGGTCGCCTCCTCCAGGGATTTCATTCCGGATTCGATGGAATTTTTTTCGGCATCGGAAAGATAGCCTGCAGAATCGGTAATCATCCCTCCCTGCTCCGGAACCGGCTGTTCGGCGAGCGAAATGGCGCTTGCCAGAAGGAAGATTGAAATGAACAGCATTTTCCACATGATGAATTCCCCAAAAGGACAGATTGATTTCAATTCAATTATAGACCCGCGGAACCCGCATCGGGCATGCCAGCCGATTCTGCGAAAGGCCAATCTGTGAGAAAATACACGAATTCACGCTTTCGGGCTCAAGACATGATTTTGATGATCGACAATTACGACTCCTTCACCTACAACCTGGTGCAATATCTGGGTGAACTGGGACAGGAAGTCGAAGTGCGAAGGAACGACGAGATCGGTCTCGACCAGATCGATCCTGCCCGTTACACCCATATCGTCATTTCTCCCGGGCCCTGCACCCCCAACGAGGCAGGCATCTCCGTTCCACTCATCCGGGAACTTTCCGGGAGGATTCCGATTCTTGGCGTCTGCCTCGGGCACCAGAGCATCGGTCAGGCATTCGGAGGGAGAATCATCCATGCCAGGGAACTGATGCACGGCAAGACTTCGCTCATCCATCACCTCGGCCGCGGCGTTTTCACCGGACTCCCCTCTCCTTTCATTGCCACCCGCTACCACTCCCTCGTGATCGAGCGTGAAACTCTTCCGGATTGCCTGGAAATCACCGCATGGACGGAGGATGGAGAAATCATGGGCGTGAAGCACAAGACCCTCGAGGTGGAAGGGGTGCAATTCCACCCCGAATCCATCCTCACCGAATACGGGCATGAAATGCTCAGGAATTTTCTGGAAGGAAAATGAAGCATCAGGATGCAATCAATGCGCTGCTCGCAAGGCGCGATCTCGACAACGAGGAAATGACCTCCGTGATGAGGCAGATCATGTCAGGGGACCTCACGCCGGTGCAGATCGCGGGGATCGTGGTCGCGTTGCGGGCGAAGGGGGAAACGGTCGTTGAAATCGCTGCAGCTGCGAAAGTGATGCGCGGACTTTCCACCACGGTGGAGATGCCGGATGACCTCCACCTCGTCGACACCTGCGGCACGGGTGGGGACGGTGCCCATACCTTCAACATTTCCACCGCTTCCGCGATCGTTGCTGCATCCGCAGGTGCAAAAATTGCAAAACACGGAGGTCGCTCGGTCTCCAGCACATGCGGCAGCGCGGATGTACTGGAACAGCTCGGGGTGAACGTCGGACTTTCCCCTGCCGAAGTCGCCAGGTGCATCGAGGAAATCGGCATCGGTTTCATGTTCGCTCCCTCCCACCACAGCGCGATGCGCTTTGCCGCACCGGTGAGAAGGGAGCTCGGCGTCAGGACCATATTCAACCTTCTGGGCCCGATGACCAACCCCGCCAATGCGAGAAATCAGGTAATCGGCGTCTACAGCGCCGATCTCGTTGCGAAATTCGCTGAAGTCCTGAAAGTCCTGGGGAGCCGGCATGTGCTCGTCGTGCATGGAATGGACGGGCTCGACGAAATCTCCGGAAGCGGGGAAACGCGGATCGCGGAACTGAGGAATGGCGTGATCCGGGAATTTTGCGTGAGACCGGAGGATTTCGGAATCGAGCCCTCCCCCCTTGCCATGATCAGGGCCGGAGATGCGGAGGAATCGATGAAGCTGCTGCTCGAAGCGCTGGAAGGGAAAGCCGGCGCCGCACGGGACATCGTGGCGATCAATGCCGGAGCATCGATCTACCTTTCAGGCATCGCTTCTTCCATCGCGGAAGGAGTGGAAATCGCCTCCTCCTGCATAGCGGGCGGAAAAGCGAAGTCGAAGCTTTCGGAACTCGTTTCCTTCACCAACCACCTCAAAGCTGGATGAAGGTCGCCCTTTCATAATCCGCCCCCTTCCCGACGAGGCCCATCAGCTTCAATTCCATGGTGATTCCTTCTTCGTCCATCACTTCGACGACCTTTCCGGGAGAAAACCAGCCGCTCGGAATGATCAGACTGGAATTGTCCCCGTAATGCAACAGGATCGCCTGCACATAGCGGGTCGAAACGGTGAGATTGACCCCGGTATTCCTTACGGCAACCGTCTCAGGCCTACCTTCGAGCTTCTTGACGCCCATGTTCACGGATCCGTCCAGTCCCGCAATCACCCAGCGGATCACGCCCGGAACGTATCCCTCCCCCAAAGAGGGGCTGATTCCGACCAGATGCCCCAGACTCACCCGATGACCGGTCGCCATCGCACCCCGCATCAGGGAAAAGTCTTTCGATGCTTCGTCGAGGATTTCCCAGTTTTCCGTTGCATGAATCGGCTTGTATTCGGCCCGGGTGACGACATGCCCGAAAATGGCGATCTCGTCATGCTGCCTGAGGGTCAGCATGATTTCGCTTCCAGGCTGAGCGAATTCCTTCCCGCTGATCCTGTGATGGAGTTCCGGAAGTCCGAAACAGACCTCGGCCTTGTGGCTGATGCTGCGCCGTTCGAATTCCCGGGCTTCCATTCCTTCGCACCAGTGTCTGTGCAGCTTTTCCACGAGCCCCAGGCAGATCGACGGAGGAAGATCCTCCCCCAGTCCAAGCTGGGAGGGCATTTTTCCCTGTTGCAGGAGCGCGATCTTGATCCTCAGGCTCTTGCTGAGATCCGTGACATCCAGATAACGCACTGAAGGTCCTCCCGCAGAAGGAATCCCGGCCAGCAGGTTCTCCGCGCTTTCCAGATCGACCGCCAGGGGGGGCGTTTCCTTGGCATTGGCCGGGAGTTTCCGGTGCACGTGAACCATGGAACGCCATTCGTCGAGCCAGCGATTCACCAGCCTGAACTGCTTGCGTGGCAATTCGTATGGGTCCGCCTGGGAAATCAGGAGGATCTGCACATAATGCTCGACGCAGGAAGCAGGAGGAGGATAGAGGCGCAGGCTTTCCAGTACCGGAAAATCAGCGAAACCGCGCTCTTCGGCGAATCCGTACAACTGATGGAGCAGCTGCCAGAGCCTGTGATCCACCTGGTGCTGCATCAGCAGGTACTCGACGATCTGCAGCCCGGTATATCTCAGGCAGCGCTGCGTGATGAGGGCGAGATGCCGGATCACGCCCGAATCCCCGTCCACTCCAGCCTTGAGACAGTGGGCATAGGAAATCCCCATCGCCTCCCAAAGCGAAATGATTTCCAGGAGGACCGAGAATTCATGTTCGTCCAGCGGAAGGGGCTTGTTGAAGATCTTCTTCGCATAGCCGCCCTGAACGATGCTCACCGTATCCCGGAGCTGTTCTGTGATCTTCAGCCTGGCGATCGGGGGAATGAAAGTACGGTTGAGTTCGGAAAGCTGGAGCGAAAGGAATTGGTGGGCCTGCCGGATGTCGGTCAGCTGGAACTGGGAAATCCAGCGGGCGCAGGAATTCGAATCGGCAAATGCCGGCTTCGCATTTTCATCCCACCCGGGCAGGTTCAAACTCAACATGGTTCGCCGATGAGCGCTGGTTCAAATGCCGATTCTACCCCGAATCGGACCGTGATTTCATCCGCGTTCAAAGCGATCTGCTCCTGTCTCCCCTGTGAAAGCAGCCGGAGGTGGCGTCTTTTCCGAACAGGATGACCTTGAAAAGCTCCCCCATTTCAGCCGGACTCACCAGTTTCTGCAATTCCCCGGCCATGGGAAGATAACGCAGCGGATCTTCCGGCGAAATCCTTTCGAGAAGCCCGATGATGCCGCAATCGATCAGGTATCTCGCCTGGGAATTGTAGCCGATGAAATCCAGTCCGGCATCCACGCCGGCCTGGGCGATGGCGCTGAAATCGACATGCGCTGTGATGTCCTGGAGCCCGGGAAGAAAAAATGGATCGTCGTGCGCATGATGGCGGTAATGACACATCATCGTGCCCCGGTTCCGGTCGGGGTGGTAATACTCGGCCCTGCCGAATCCGTAATCGATGAAAAGCATCAACCCCCTTTGCAGGATCGCGGCAAGACTTGCAACGAGTGAGCCTGCAGCGGGACAGATTTCGCTGATGTAGCCGGAGGGAACGTCGATTGCGCTCGCCGCATCGAGAAGCGGTCCTGCCTCGAGCGGCCTGTCCTCCCATGCGAACCCTTCCCCTTCCAGCTTCACTCCCCTTTCGAAAATTCCGGAAGATTTCCAGTGGATCAGGCTGAACGGGATCGCATCGAGCACCTCGTTGGCGATCACCACTCCTTCGAAACGCTCAGGAAGGGAATCGAGCCATTCGACCTTCTCCCCGAATCCGGCAAGCCTCTCCCGCTGTTTCTCTCGAAGATCGGCGCTCGGCTCCAGAATAAAATATTTTCCCGGGGAAGGCGCTTCTGACGAAAGGAAATCGAAGGCAAGCTTTCCAGTACCCGCGCCAAGTTCGAGAAGATCGGTATGGGGATTATCCACAAACCAGGCCGATGCAAAACGCGCCAGCGTTTGCCCGAACAGCGAGGAAATTTCCGGCGCTGTGACGAAATCCCCCTCCGCACCGATTTTCGCTGAACCAGCGCTATAGTATCCCAGCCCGGGAGAATAGAGCACGAGATCCATGTAGCGGGAAAAGGGAATCCATCCGCCCGCATCCATCACCGCTTCGCGAACGCGCTCCTTCATGCGCTCGCTGTGCGCCAGCGCTTCTTCAGACGGATCGGGTAGTTGCGTCATCGAGTCTATGGTAAATTGTAGGTCGTCAAGTTTAGAGGAGATTTCCTTGCAAGGCAAAATCGTTCTGATCACTGGAGGAGCAAAAAGGGTTGGCGCTTCGATCTGCCGCAGGCTTCATTCGAGAGGCGCAGATCTCATGATCCATTACCGGTCTTCCGCCCAGGATGCGCGTGCGCTTCAGGACGAACTCAACGAAATCAGGAAGGATTCCGTCGCCCTGATCCAGGGAGACCTGCTCAACCTTTCCTGCCTGCCAGGCATGGTTTCCGAAACGGTGAACCGGTTCGGCAGGCTGGATGTACTGATCAACAATGCATCCAGCTTCTTTCCCACCCACCTCGGGGAAATCGGCGAAAATGCATGGGACGACCTGATCGGAACGAATCTCAAGGCGCCACTCTTCCTTTCCCAGGCTGCCGCCCCTCAATTGAAGAAGCACCACGGATGCATCGTCAACATCGTCGACATCCATGCTGAAAAGCCGCTCAAGAACTACCTCGTCTATTCCACCGCGAAAGGCGGACTGGTCGCCCTCACCAAATCGCTCGCCAAGGAACTCGGCCCGGAAGCCCGTGCGAACGCTGTTGCCCCGGGCGCGATTCTGTGGCCAGATGACGAGCTTTGGGAAGACGCGCTTTCCCGCCAGAGAATCATCAACCAGACGCTCCTGAAGCGGATCGGGGAACCGGACGACATCGCAAGGACGGTGGCCTTCCTGGTCGCGGATGCGCCTTACATCACGGGACAGGTGATCGCCGTGGACGGCGGCCGCAGCGTGAATCTCTAATTTTCATCCTTCTTTTTCGCCCTGGGGTGGGCGGCATCGTAGATTTTCGAAAGATGCTGGAAATCGAGATGCGTATAAACCTGGGTGGTGGAGATGCTGGCGTGACCGAGCATTTCCTGCACCGCACGGAGATCTCCGCTCGACTGCAGCACATGCGAAGCGAAGGAATGACGCAGCATGTGCGGATGCACATGCTGCGGAATTCCCTGCTTCACACCCCATTGCTCCAGCCGATACTGAATCGCGCGCTGGCCGAGCGGGTTTCCCCTTTTGCCAAGAAAAAATTTTTTTTCTTCTTCCGCCGCAAGCCCCTTTCTCTTCTCCAGCCATTTGCCGAGCGCATCGATGGCCATCCTGCCAACCGGAACCATCCTGGTCTTGTTTCCCTTTCCGGTCACGCGAACCAGCGCTTCAGAAAAATCGATGTCGCCCAATTCCAGCTTTGCCAGTTCGGAAAGCCTGAGGCCGGATGAGTAGAAAAGCTCGAACATGGCGCGATCCCGCACCGCGAGATCGTCGCAACCCGCAATGGACAGAAGTCTTCCGGCATCGTCCGGAGACAACGCTTCGGGCAGGATCTTCGGGGTTTTCGGAGCGCGGATGCCATTGACCGGATTTGCCTGACAGCCATGATCCCGGATCAGGTAATTGAAAAAGCTTCTCCATGCGGAAAGCATTCTGGCGATGCTCCTTCCCCCGAGCCCGCCCGCATGCAGGCTCGCAATGAAGCGACGCACCTGCCTGGGGCCGATTTCTGAAACAGGAACCTCTCCTGCGAGTTTGAAAAGTTCCCTTGCATCGCGCAGATAATTTTCGCAGGTGAGGGGGGAGAGCCTCTTCTCGTCGCGAAGATGGCTCCGATACCCCTCGAGCAATGCCTCAGGCGAATCTGGTGAGGGCCGCAGCAATTTCTTCCCCCAGCCTTTTGAGATAAAGCGTCCCGATGTCCGGGGCGAATCGCTGCGAATCCTCGGAAGCCAGTACCAGCAACCCGATGGTGAGTTCGTTGCGGATCGGCACCAGGGAAAAGGACTTCAGGTGGTCGGAATCCCCGAACCAGGAAAGCAGCTCGGATGCGATGTGCAGGCCGCAATAGGGCTGAACCAGGCTGTCTGCGATCTCGATGACGCTGTCGCTCACGTCGGCGAATTCAGGAAGATCGACGCCCACGCCCATTCCCCACACCCTGAAAGCAACGTGAGGAACCTCGAAATCGTCCCGGAGGCTGCTCTCCAGCACATAGGCAAGCGCCTCCAGGCTGCGCGCCCTGAGAAGCGCAAGCGTGAGCCTGTGCATCTTCTCGCTGATGGAGTCGTTTTGTTCGCCGAACGTGAGGAGTTCGCGAAGCTTCGTTTCCAGCATCCTGTTCTTCTCCCGCAGCGTGATGAGCTGCCTCTCCCCGATGGGGATGGCCCTTCCGTCATGCGGATGGGGAACATAGATGCTCGAAAGCAGATCGGCATATTCTTCCGAAAATTTCGGATTCTCCTGCAGAAATTGTGCCACTTCATCAGATTTCATTACCACTCCCAGGTATTTCGATTTCACCCTCGAACACGCTGACTGCAGGCCCTGTCATCCAGACCGGATGACCTTCGCCTTCCCAGCGCACGAAAAGCTCCCCCCCCCTTGTGCTCACCCTCACCCCGGAATCAAGCAACCCGCGGGTGATTCCGGCGACGACGGCGGCGCAGGCCCCGGTACCGCAGGCGAGCGTCTCTCCCGCCCCGCGTTCGTAGACCCGCAACCGCACATGTTTCCTGTCGACGATCTGCAGGAATCCCGCATTGACCCGCCTCGGAAATCTGGGGTGGGACTCGATCAGCGCCCCGTATTGCGCGACCTTCGCCGTCTCGATATCCGAAACCAGCCTGACCGCATGAGGATTGCCCATGGAAAGCGCGCTGATCTCGATTTCCTTTCCTCCCACATCGAGCATATAGGTGAGCGAACGCTCCTGCGCAATAAACGGAATCCTTTCAGGCTCGAATTCCGGCGGCCCCATGTTGACGGTCACCCCGCCATCCTCTTCGAGCTTCAGGGCGATCACGCCGGACAGGGTCTCCACCCTGATTTCGCGCTTTTCGGTCAGATGCTTGTCGTGGACGAAGCGCACGAAACATCTCGCCCCGTTTCCGCATTGCTCGACTTCCCCTCCGTCCGCATTGAAGATCCTGTATTTGAAGTCGATCCCTACCCGTTCCGATTTTTCGACCACCAGGATCTGATCGCATCCGATCCCGAAATGACGGTTGGCGAAAAAGCGGTAATGATCCGGGCCAAGATCGATTTTTCTGGTGGAGGCGTCGATCACGACGAAATCGTTGCCGAGCCCCTGCATTTTGGTGAACGAGAGCTTCATCACGATATCGCCACACGCGCAAACTTGCGCTTTCCGATCTGCAGCACCACGGTCTCGCCCCGCTTCAGCACCAGCCCCTTGTCCTCGACCTTTTCCCCGTCGAGCTTCACGCCCCCCTGCCCGATCATGCGGATCGCCTCCGAAGTGCTGGAGGTGAGTCCGGTCTGCTTCAATACCTGCACGAGCGCCGTCTCTCCCTCGATGGAAAATTCGGGCATTTCTTCCGGAATCGCCCCCTGTCTGAATCTGGCCTCGAAATCTGCGAGAGCGGCTTCCGCAGCCCGTCCGTCGTGAAAACGGGTCACGATTTCCAGGGCGAAATTCACCTTGATGTCGCGCGGATTGCGTCCTTCCGAAACCTCCTTCTTCCATTTTCCGATGGTCGAAGAAGATTCGAAGGAGAGGAGATCGAGATAGCGCCACATCAGCTCGTCCGAAATCGACATCAACTTGCCAAAGATCTCGGAAGGGGCTTCGGTGATGCCGATGTAGTTTCCGAGCGATTTCGACATCTTGTTCACTCCATCCAGTCCTTCGAGAAGCGGCATGGTGAGAATGCATTGCGGGCTTTGTCCGTAATGCTTCTGCAACTCCCGCCCCATCAGCAGGTTGAATTTCTGATCCGTTCCACCGAGCTCGAGATCCGCCTTCAGCGCAACGGAATCGTATCCCTGCACCAGAGGATAGAGGAATTCGTGAATGGCGATCGGCAGGTTGCTCCGGTAGCGCTTTCCGAAATCGTCCCGCTCCAGCATCCTCGCCACCGTCGAAGTGGAAGCCAGCCGGATCATGTCCGAAGAACTCATCCGCCCCATCCATGTGGAGTTGAAAACAACCTCCGTCGCCTCCGGACGCAGGATCCTGAACACCTGATCGGTATAGGATTTTGCGTTTTCCAGGACCTGTTCCCTGGTAAGCGGCGGACGGGTTGCGTTCTTTCCGGTCGGGTCGCCGATCATTCCGGTGAAATCCCCGATCAGGAAAAGGGCATGATGCCCCAGATCCTGGAGCTGTCTCATCTTGTTGAGCAGTACTGTGTGCCCGAGATGGAGATCGGGTGCGGTGGGATCGAACCCCGCTTTCACCCGGAGAGGGCGTTTTTCGGAGAGTTTTCGCAAGAGTTCCTCCTCGACGAGGATTTCTTCCGCACCCCTCCGGATCAATTCCATGGCGTCCTGATGCGCCATGACTTCATTCGTGTTTGCCAAGATACTTTCCACCAAAAATGCAAAAATCTGTTATCATCCGCGTTGGCCAGTAGAGACGGGACTATCATGCAGCGCCTAAAAGATCTCATTTTAACGCAAAAACCGCTGATCCTTGAACGTAAAAGCAGGTTGCGCTGGATCGTGGGCCTCTCTTCGGTTCCGCTGCTCGGCCTGGCCGCGGCTTACGGCATCGCTCCGAAAACGCCGGTCGCCGACGTACAACTGCAAACCGTCGTAGAAAACATCAAGCTCCCCGTCGCCGCGAACCAGGAAGAAGACCTGACACTCTGGCGTTCCGAAAAAATCCAGAGTGGCGACACCGTGGGAAGCCTGCTTGCGAGACTCAAGGTGGTCGATCCGGAAGCGGAAAGATTTCTGCGCACCAACGCCCATTCCCTGTACCATCTCGTTCCCGGAAAGACCGTCGAAGCGAAGACCGACCAGAACGGACTGTTGCTTTCTCTCCATTATCTCGGCCCGGACGGCAACGAACTCTCCGTGGAGCGCACCGCAAGCGGACTGAATTCCTTCGAAAAATCTCCCCAGCTGCACACCCGCATCCTGATGAAGTCCGCGACGATCGGCAGCTCCCTGTTCGCGGCGACCGACAGCGTAGGCCTTTCCGATTCCATCGCGACCCAGATCGCGGACATGTTCGCATCCGAAATCGACTTTCACCGGGACCTCAGGAAGGGCGACCATTTCACCGTGGTCTACGAGGAGCTGTATGACGGCAAGGGAGTGAAAGTGAAAAGCGGGCGCATCCTGGCAGCGGAATTCGTCAACCAGGGCAAGCCCTATCGGGCGATCTATTTCCAGACTCCGGGCGGGAATGGCGGATATTACACGCCTGACGGCAAGAGCCTGAGGACCGCATTTCTGCGCTGTCCGCTGCCCTTTTCCAGGATCACGTCCGGATTCACGGTGGCCCGCTTCCATCCCTTCCTGCACAAGTGGCGCGCACACAAGGGAGTCGATTTCGGAGCCCCCATCGGCACCCCGGTCAGGGCGACCGCAGACGGGAAAGTCGAATTCAGGGGCGTGGAAAGAGGATATGGCAATCTCATCGTGCTGAAGCACGACGGAAAATTCTCCACCGCATACGGACATCTCTCCCGTTTCGCAAGCGGCCTGCACAAGGGCGAAAAGGTGAGCCAGGGAGAAATCATCGGCTATGTCGGAATGACAGGATGGGCGACCGGCCCCCACCTTCATTACGAATTCAGGGTGAACGAAAAGCCGGTTGATCCGATGAAGGTCACGCTGCCGATCGCGAGATCCATCGACCCCGTCTACGCAGGCGCATTCAGGATCGAGTCGAAGCCTCTCGCCGACCGCCTCGCCATGATGCGTAGCGTGAACCTCGCCAACTCGGACTGACCCCCCTGAAGAGCGACTCGTCCTTCATCGGACTGATGTCCGGCACGAGCATGGACGGAGTGGATGGAGTGCTGGTCGATTTTTCGGAAGGATTCCCTGAAATCGTCTCGCACCATTTCATTCCCTATCCGAGACGCCTGCGCACGGATCTGCTCCGGCTGCAGCATCCAGGGGAAGACGAACTTTCAAGGTCAGCGGCGCTTTCCATCGAGCTTTCCGGAATCTATGCCGAAGTTGCGAACCATCTTTCTACGAAGGGAAAGGCGAGAGCCATCGGTTGCCATGGACAAACCGTTCGCCAC
>JAJZTT010000211.1 GCA_021848705.1 Pseudomonadota bacterium | reverse complement strand
ATCACCCGGTCCATGTCGTTCAGCATCGTGATGGCAGCCCTGACCGTTTCGTTTCCGTCCGAATGCCCCATGTAGATCAGGCGAACAAGCTTGTCCGCCCATTTTGGAAGCTTGCCATGTTTTTCCCAAAGGGCGACAGACTGGACATTGTTGCCGATCAGGCTCGCCAAAGAAGCCTGAGACAGGCCCATCTGATGACGGAGAAAGCGCAGATCCGCTCCGCTCAAGGTCTGCTTTTTCCTGACGATGATCGATGCGATCGCACGATCCAGCCCGTCGGCATTTTCGATGCTGACGCCTTCGCCGTAGGCGGTTTCCTCGATCCGGTAGCCATTGGCAAGCCAGATGTTCTTCAGGCCGCATTCGGTGTAGTGGTACATATTCGCCTCACTTGACGTGCATTACGGTGACGACGATGACCCCCGGATTATCTAATCGCAGCCAAAACCCCGATGGTTTCGCCCGCGACATGATGTTCCATCAGGCATTCCAGCGAGCCCTTCATCGTATTGGGTTCCGGCTGTCGTTCGATTCTTCCATGCTTCAGGCACTCGAACACCATCTGCCGGGAAATTTTGCGCTACACCATCCTTGCTTTTGCATGGGTCGTGATGATGACATTACGCGAATCCAGAGCGATTTCCCGAATCAGTCTGGCAGCCTGTTGTTTGTTCAGGTTCGGGATCATCTTTTCGGTTCAATCTATAATTATTATAGGTATATTTTTTATAGGTCTCAAGCTCAACCCAACTTCTTCGCCCATGCCGCGCGCATCGTCGGGCCGGACAACTCCGTCCCGGGTATGGGCCACCGGCAGCAACGGGTAGCCTTTCGCGATCTCCAGGGTTTGCCGGCGCTTATCCCGTGTCAGGAATAGGCGCCCTGAGGGACGTCACGAATGGATTCGAAGGAAGGCTTCGCGAAATGATAGCCCTGGAAAAGGCGGATTCCTGCATGCCTTAGCCAGTGGTATTCCTCGCGTCTCTCCACTCCTTCCGCGATCACGGAAATGGAAAGATCCTCGCATACCTGCAGAATCCCCCTGACGATCGCCTGACGTGGACGGTTCCCGTCGATCCCGGTGATCAGCTTCATGTCGAGCTTGATGTAATCCGGCTGGAATTCGCTCAACAGGTTGAGACCGGCATATCCCGCGCCGAAATCGTCTATCGCGGTCCTGAATCCGAGCTTCTTGTAAGTCTGGATGATGTCGAGCAGATGCGCGTGATCCTCGATTTCCTCGCCCTCCGTGACCTCGAAAATGATCCTTTCCGTGGGAAAACCGTATTCCGCTGCGGCGGCGAGCGTGGTGCGAATGCAGAGTTCGGCCTTGTAGACCGCATTCGGATAGAAATTGATGTTGACGTTGGAGGGGATGCCCAGGCTGGCGGCCATCTTCACGATCTTCACCCTGCAGGCCTGGTCGAAACGATACCTTGTGTCGTCGGTCAGACGGTCCAGGACGGTATGCGCAGGCTCACCGGACGGTCCCCTGACCAGCGCCTCCTGGGAAAAAATGCTGCGCGATCCTGTGTCGACGATGGGCTGGAAGGCGAAAGAGAAATCGATGTCAAGTCCAGCGCCCTCCGCGCAATTCCTGCATGAAAGTTCGACGAAATGATCCATGGGTGCGCCCAAAGTTCCACTCTAATCATTTCGCAAAAGGAGCGCAAGCGCGAATTTCAGGAGAGCGGCCTGAAGATCACTTCGACTTCGTAAAATCCCGGTTCAGCCGACTCGGGGATGAGTCCGTTCCTGAGCGCATCCAGGATGGCGATCGGATCATGGGAGAAATCGGCCACCTGGTTTCGCCGCTCGATCAGGGAGCGGATTGCCGCGATTTCGAATCCCGCGACCTCTTCGAGATGAGGAATGGGAAGGGAAAGCGTTTTCAGGTGGGAAGCGAAGGCCATGGCTTCGGCAGACTCGAAAAGCTCAGGAGAGGATTCCTTCCAGAAGTCAGAAAGGATCTCCCGGAAACCTTCCTCCCCGAGGTGCAGCAGGAGGAGGCGGGAGGTCAGCTTCAATGCATCCGCGACCATGCCGGCCCTGAATTCCTCCGCGAGCGTTTTCAAAAGCGTTACCCCTTCGTCGCGCCGAAGTTCTTCCGCAATCTTCCCTCCCGGGTCTTCGCCTCTGGCGAGCGCTCCGAGCGCGAATTCCCATTCCCTGGGCGAAATATCCGCTTCCGGAATGCTTCTTTCTCGCCTCGAATGAACCGCATCGGGAAGCCTGATCGTTCTTTGGAGCCAAAGATTCTTCATGATTTCGATCTGTCTTGCCACGAGATCGATTCCGGCGAATGGAACGAAGAATGGCAGCATCTCGAAAATGATCGCCCCGAGGTTCGGAAGCCGGGGGATGACATCCCGGGCGAGTTCCAGGACGGGCGCCGGGATCTCCCCGGAATGGGCGTCGAGCCAGAAACCGCCGCGCTCGAATCCTCCCGCGAGATGGATCTCCCAAACCCGGTCCAGGGGGATTTCGGAGAGAAATTCCCGAACAGGCTGGCGGCCGTTCCTTTCGTTCGCCCAGATGTTGTGAAGGTCGAGCAGGATGCCGCAGTCGGCCCGCTCCGCGATTTCCGCGACGAAAGAGCCGTCGCTCACTTCCCCGGGCCTCGGTTTCAGGTAATTCGCGGCGGTCTCGAATGCATAGGGTATTCCGAGATTTTCCTTCATCGTCCAGATGTTGGAGACTGCGAATTCCACCCCGCCCCTGCTTTGCAGCGGCGGAAGGAAGAAGCCGGTGTTGTGTTTCCCATGCCGTCCTTCGAAGCGGTTGAAGCTCATGTGTTCGCTCGCCCAGAGCGCATCGAGGGCATCCCTCACTTGCCTGAGCGGAGGGATGTGCAACGGGTCCGGGGGTTCCGTGCCACCCACCGGGAATCCCACGCCGTGCAGGATCCTGGGAACAGGAAGCGACGCGAGCATTTCCAATGCATCGACATCCACTCTGTATTCGCCTGATTCAGTCCTGTGCCAGTAGGACTGTGGCTCCACCTCGATCAGGTCGACGGATTCGAGAAGCGGGGCGAGCTGCGGCCAGTAGACCAGCCCGACCCCGAGTTGCGGTACCGGCATGTCCCGGATCAGCTCGCGAATTCCAGCTTCGAATTCACGACGAAATCCCGCTCCACCAGGAAGCGGATGTCGAATCCGGAATGACATGCGGCGCAGCCAAGCCTTCCCAGCACGCTCGCCGTGACCTTGTGCATCTTGTCGAGATTGAATGCCACGTCAGCCGGGATCCTGACCCTGACGATGTTCGGCGCCTCATGCGCGTGAATGCAGCCTGCTTCCAGTCCCATATCACCCTCCTTGAAGTTTCGGGGATCATTCCCCGTTTCACCGTAGTCCAGGCGGGAACAAAGTCAAGAAAATCAGTCCGGGCAGGCTCCATTCTGTCCACCGGGACCTTCATGCAAAAATGGGGATGTCAATCATCCCGATTTGGCTCGGATCTCCATCACATCTTTTTGTTTATTTGAACAAAAACTTTCGATCAAAAAACTGGCAGGGGCGAGTCAGCCCTTGATTCCAGTCGATTTTTGGCCCCTTTTCTTGGCTTTTCAACAGGCTTATCCACAGATTGTGTGGATGAGTGAATGTGTGCTCAAATATCCGGTGCCTGGCGCAATTCCCCGGAATGCAACCGAATTGCGCCCTGCCTGACGATTTCACCGCCTACGCCGAGGTTGGTGCGGGGGCGGAAAATTCA
The DNA here is from genome assembly GCA_021848705.1 of Pseudomonadota bacterium. Classification (GTDB taxonomy): domain Bacteria; phylum Pseudomonadota; class Gammaproteobacteria; order Burkholderiales; family JABEVD01; genus JABEVD01. The sequence goes on along the minus strand of JAJZTT010000211.1, from coordinate 178 downwards.
TCTAGAATTGTTCTTGAGTGGAGGATCAATATCGCGCTTTTTTGGCCACGAAAGGTCCGGGTCTGTCAAACAATGAACTGGAAATTCGCTTTCCGGTTTTATCGGAAAAAGGGGCCTGCATATGGAAGCATGTCTGGCGTTATTGAACCATGTCGAGGAGGGGATTTGCATAGATCGG
>JAJZTT010000210.1 GCA_021848705.1 Pseudomonadota bacterium | reverse complement strand
ATGGTTCCTCGTAAAGTTTCCGAATTCGACAATCAGATTCTCTACAGAAATCTCCACCACCTCAACCCGTCACGCCTCCACCCGTACACCAGATTCGACTATATCTCCAACTTCCTTAAATCCCCTGAAAGGGGAGGACCATGTTGCGGTGAAGGCTAATGCGGGCGCAGCCTGCGTTATGCCGGAGCCACAACTTCCGAAGGACCCCTGAAAGGGGAGGACCATGTTGCGGTGAAGGCTCGCATCGGCAACGCAGTTCAACCGGGTACCGGCTTGCAATCCTCCTTGTGTCTTCTCGGGGGGCTCTGCAGGTAGCGGGACAGCTCCTGCAGGGCCTGCCTGTACACATCCCGCTTGAATTCGATGACCGAATTGAGCGGAACCCAGTAGTTGCTCCATCTCCAAGCGTCGAATTCGGGATGATCGGAAGCGCGAAGCGAAACGTCGCTGTCGCGTCCGACCAGCCTGAGCAGGAACCAGATCTGCTTCTGCCCCTTGTAGTTGCTGCTCCATTCCCGCCTGACCCAGTTGGAGGGCACTTCGTAACGAAGCCATTCCCGGGTTCTCCCGAGTATCCGCACATGTTGCGGAGCCAGTCCGACTTCTTCCATCAGTTCCCGATACATCGCCTGTTCAGGCGTTTCGCCGTACTTGATCCCCCCCTGGGGAAACTGCCAGGAATGCTGCCTGATGCGCTTTCCCCAGAAAACCTCGTTCTTCGAGTTGCACAGGATGATCCCGACGTTGGGGCGATATCCATCCCGATCGATCATGCTAGGCCCCATTCAATATTCCATTTCACAATTTTTTCACATTTCAATGAAGAATGAAAGGCATGAAGAAGTTTCGGGAAAAATGGGCCGTTTCGCGATAAAATAACGCAATTTTCCATCGACGGAACAGTTCATGCGTACATCCAGATTCTTCATTTCCACCCTCAAGGAAGCGCCTTCGGAGGCGGAACTGGTGAGCCACAGGCTCATGCTGAGGGCGGGGCTCATCAAGCGCCTGGCGAGCGGGCTCTATACCTGGATGCCCATCGGCCTCAGGGTGTTGCGAAAGGTGGAGGCGATCGTTCGCGAGGAGATGGACGGGGCAGGGGCGCTGGAACTTCTGATGCCGGCAGTGCAGCCTGCCGAGCTCTGGCAGGAATCGGGGCGCTGGGATTTCTACGGAGCGGAACTGCTGCGCCTGAAGGACAGGCATCAGCGCGATTTCTGTTTCGGTCCCACCCACGAGGAAGTGATCGCCGACGTGGCAAGGCGGGAGGTGAAGAGCTACCGGCAGCTTCCCCTCAATTTCTACCAGATCCAGACCAAGTTCCGGGACGAAATCCGGCCGCGCTTCGGCGTGATGCGGGCCCGCGAATTCGTCATGAAGGACGCCTATTCCTTCCATGCGGATTATGCGAGCCTGGAAGAAACCTATGCGGTCATGCATCGCGCCTACACGCAGATCTTCACCCGGCTCGGCCTCAAGTTCAGGGCGGTTGCCGCAGACACGGGATCCATCGGCGGGACCGGCTCGCACGAATTCCACGTTTTGGCCGATTCGGGGGAAGATGCGATCGCATTCTGTCCGGATTCGGACTATGCTGCAAATGTGGAGCTTGCCGAAGCGGTGATGCCCTCCGGCGAGCGCAAGGCGGCAACCCTGGATAGGAGCAGGATTGCGACCCCCGGGGCCAAATCCATCGACGAGGTTTGTGCCTTCCTCGGGGTGGCGGCTTCCCGGGTGGTGAAATCCCTACTCGTGGTGACTGAAGCGGCCAATCCCCACCTGATTCTGTTGAGGGGGGATCATCAACTGAACGAGATCAAGCTCGGCAAGGTGCTGGGCGAATGGCGCTTCGCAAGCGAGGCGGAAGTCGAGGAGTACATGGGCTGCCGCCCAGGGTACATCGGCCCGGTGGGGGCGAAGGTGCAGGTGATCGCGGACCGTTCGGTTTCGGTATTGTCGGATTTCGTTTGCGGAGCGAACGAAAACGGATTCCATCTCGCCGGGGTGAATTTCGGCCGCGACCTGGAACTGCCTGCGAGGATCGAGGACATCCGCAATGTCGTTTCGGGTGACGCGAGTCCCGACGGGAAGGGTCATCTCGAACTTTGCAGGGGAATCGAGGTCGGGCACATCTTCCAGCTCCGGACGAAATACACCGAGGCCCTCAATGTGACCTTTCTCGACGAATCCGGGCAGGCGAAGGTGATGGAAATGGGCTGTTATGGAATCGGGGTTTCGCGCATCGTTGCTGCTGCCATCGAGCAGAACCATGACGAGCGGGGCATCGTGTTCCCGGATGCGATTGCGCCCTTCAGGGTGGCGATCGTGCCGATCGGCATGAAGAAGAGCCAGGCGGTGAGGGATGTGGTCGATTCGCTCTACGGGGAACTCGTGGCTGCGGGGATCGACGTATTGCTGGACGATCGGGACGAACGTCCCGGCGTGATGTTCGCAGACATCGAACTGATGGGGATTCCGCACAGGATCGTGGTGGGAGACCGGGGATTGAAAGAGGGAAAAGTGGAATATCAGGGCAGGAGGGATGCCGAGGCGGAGGTCGTCGATCTTGCCGACATCGCCGGATTCATCCGGGCAAAATGCGCTACCTGATCCTTCTCTTCGCATTCTGGACGTTTCCGGCCATGGCCGGAAACCAGGATTACGAAGTGCTTTCCGCAAGCGTAAGGGCCGAGCTCCAGCAGTCTGTGAGCGACCGTTCCAGCCCGCACATGGTTTTCGACACGCAGGAGGAAGGGATCAGGTGGCTTTCCGACATGTCGGAGCGGCTGAAAAAAAGGATGCCGGACGAGGGGTCCCGCCTCGACTTCCTGAAGACGGTGCAGTACGAGGCGAGCCGCGCGGGGCTCGACCCGCAGATGGTGCTGGGATTGATCCAGGTGGAGAGCGGATTTCACAAATATGCGGTGTCCAATGCCGGGGCGCGCGGCTACATGCAGGTGATGCCTTTCTGGGTGAACCTGATCGGAACTTCAGACCAGGATCTTTTTCAGCTCCGCACCAACCTGCGCTATGGCTGCATCATTCTCAGGCATTACCTCGACATGGAGAAGGGCGACCTGTTCCGGGCGCTGGGACGCTACAACGGCAGCCTGGGACAGGCGGATTACCCGGAGAGGGTCAGGGCCGCCTGGCATGGTTACTGGGCCTATCCAAAAGAGCGTTACGCCACAGCGAGATGATCAGGCGGGCTTTCCGTCTAGACTCACGCTGTTTTTCTCTTCCCAATATTTCCTGATTCCTTTCTCCCCTTTTTTTTTTCGCCCATTCCCGGAGGGTATCCCTTTCTCCGGCATAGGAATAATGGGGGACTCCGAATCCGCAGGAGGTCTGCACCAGATCGATCGAAAGATCGAAGATCTGCCTCGCTCCGGGAATGGGATCGAAATGCGCGAAAAGCGCATCCCATTCCGGATCTTCCGGGCGGATCGTCCTCGCCACGCCGTACAGTCTCAGGATCAGGGGATCCTTTTCGAAGGAGCAGAAAAGGATCGTCATTCTCGGATTTTCCCGGATATGCGCTGCCGTCTCGTTTCCGCTTCCGGTGAGATTGAGCCAGAGGACTCGGTTCCTGTCCATCACCCTCAGGGTGTCCATTCCTTTCGGAGAGAGGTTCACGCGGCCTTCCGATGCAGCGGTTGCGACGAAGAATATTTTCTGCTTGGCGATGAAACCGGCGAGATCCTCGTTCAATGCGTCGTATCTTTTTCCCAATGTTGTCTCCTCAAGCTGATTTCCGATGATATTGGAAATTGCATCCTAACCCATCTTTAACACCTCCCTGCGATTTTTCGGGGTTTTTGAGTCCGATATTCTTGTAACACATTGATTGTTTAGATGCGGTTTCTGGAGTTGATTTTGTTGTGCCATAATAGTTGATGCGCACC
>JAJZTT010000209.1 GCA_021848705.1 Pseudomonadota bacterium | reverse complement strand
TTCCGATCCGGATCGAGCAGGAATTGTCGAAGCTCGGTGAGGAAAAATCGGATCTGGAAAAGCTGCTTTCCGACTCTTCCGTGATGAAGAGGAAGGTCATCCGTGAAATCGAGCAGGATGCGAAGCAGTACGGGGACGAGCGCAGAACCCTCATCGAGGCTGCGACCCGCTCCTCGCTTGCCAGCCAGGTGGTGGACGAGCCGGTCACGATCACCCTCTCCGTGAAGGGGTGGATCCGTTCGAGGGCGGGGCATCATCTCGATGTTCCCTCCTTCAAGGAAGGGGATGCCCTGCTGGAAAGCCTGGAATGCAGGTCTGTCGACCAGATCGCGCTCTTCGCATCGAACGGCAAGCTTTATTCGATTTCGGCATCCATGGTTCCGGGGGGGAGGGGATCCGGAGTTCCCGTCACCACGCTCGTCGATCTGCAGGGGGAGAAAATCCTCTACATGCAGCGGGTGAGGGAGGGGGCGAAGGTGCTGGTATCGCAAAGCGCAGGTTATGGATTTCTTTGCGATTCCGGAAATCTCGTTGCAAGGACCAGAACCGGCAGGAATTTCATTTCCCTGGAGCCGGGGGAGAATCTGCTTCCCCCGGTGATATTCGAGCCGGGGCAGGATCTATTGGTCGCAGCGCTTTCGAAGGACGGAAAATTCCTGCTGTTTTCTCCGGAAGAATTGAAGTTCCTTCAGAACGGAGGAAGGGGGGTGCTCATCCTGTCGCTCGATGCAGGGGATGTGCTTTCCGACATCCGCATCGCAGGGCACGATGCAGTGGCTTTCCGCACGGTCGGGCGGGGAGGGAAGGAAACGGTGCAGACCCTTCCCGAGCGGGATGCGCTCGCCTACATCGGAAAGCGCGCGAGAAAGGGAAGGCAGCTTCCCTTCAAGGGCAAGGTGGCGGGCTTCTTCAGGGAAGATTCGAAAGAATCTTCCTGACCGGATTGGGGATGGAAGAAGAGAGCGCTTCTTCGATCCTCATCCAGATCCCGTCCGGCGGGTTTCCCGTTTTCGCGAGAGTCACACCGATCTTCAGTCTGAAGTGCGTGAATATATGGGTGAATCCGGGAAGATCCACGGCTTCCTGCGCGCGAAACCGCTCTTCCCAGCCCTCCCCGATTTCGGGAAGGCAAAGCATTCCTGCCCAGACCCCCTTTTCAGGCCTTCTGGAAAGGAGGATTTTTTCTTCGTGGAGCAGCACCAGAAACCGGGTGTTCCGGTTCGGCAGGGCCCGTTTCGGCCGCGGTTCCGGGAATTCTTCCACCTTTCCGGAGGCGAGCGCTGCGCAGCTTGATTGGACGGGGCAGGATGGACAATCGGGCTGCCTGGTGGAGCAGGGACCGGAGCCGAGATCCATGAGCGCCTGGGTATAACATTCGATTTCATTTTCAGGGAGAAGCGATTCTGCGAGCGCCCACATGGCATTTTCGACAGGCTTTTCCCCGGGGAATCCCGGGATGGCGAAATGACGGGCCAGCACCCGTTTCACATTCCCGTCCAGGATCGCGGCACGCTTCGAGTGGGCGAAAGCGGAAATCGCCGCTGCAGTCGATCTACCGATTCCGGGGAGGCCGGAAAGATCTTCCGGGAATTTCCCCGCCTCCTTCACGAGGTTCGCCGCCTTGTGGAGATTTTTCGCCCTCGCATAGTAGCCGAGCCCGCTCCAGAGCGACAGCACTTCGTCGAGGCTCGCTGCGGCGAGCGAATTGACGTCCGGGAATTTTTCCATGAAGCGCAGGTAATAGGGGATCACGGTCGAGACCCGGGTCTGCTGCAGCATGATCTCGGAAACCCAGACCGAATAGGGATCCCTCGATTTCTGCCAGGGCAGATCATGCCTTCCGGCGCTCTTTTGCCAGGAAATCAGTTTTGCCGAGAATTCGGTCGCCAATTCGCGTTTCCGGGAGGGGTCATGGTGAAGTCGTTGTGCTCCCTGATGCCGGGGATGTCGGGGAGCAGCCCGTTTCCGTAGAAGACGTTGCCGATGAGGTTCGTTTCGATGTTCCCTTTGGCGAGCCGGATGAAGACGCCGCCGAGATCATGCTGATTGAGGAAGGTGTTCCCCTTGGCTGTAAAGGAATTTCCGGATGGCCTCATTCCCTCCTCTCCGTAGGCGACCATGGTGTAGTTCTGAGCCCGTTCCCCCTGCTGGATCACGTTGAAGGCGAGGAGAACCTTGCCTCCGTTGGGGAAATCGGCCTCGTAGCTCGATTCTCCCCCGTCGTCCGCGATGCGGTTGTCTGTCACCACGCTTTCGTAGGCGCGGCTCTTGAGATCGTGCCCCACCACCGCGCCGTGCAGGTAGCAGCGCCTCACCACCAGCTTTTTCACCCCGCCCACGTAGAGATTGTGGGAATAACCATCGCCTGCACCGTTGTGATCGAATTCGGAATCCAGGATGTAGACCGAGCTTTCCGGATTTTCCCCGGTGAGGATTCCGTTCTGGTTGTTCCTGAAGAGGCAGTTGGAAACCATGAGATCGCGTCCTTCCAGGCGGATTCCCGCGCCGTTTCTGTCCCGCACGGCAGCATTTTCGAAGGCGAGGTTCTCCACCGTGGTGAAGTTTCCCTTGATCACCCAGATCGCCTTTCCTTCCGCACTTTTTCCATCCGCATCGAGAACGGGGCGGGTTCCAGTGCCGCGGATGACGAGGCCGTTCGCGTTCCATACCGCGACATCCCCGCGGTAGGTTCCGGGTTCGATTTCCACGATGTCGTTGTCCCGGGCTTCTTTCGCTGCAGCGCTCGGCACCGGGTATTTTTCGCCGGGGCCCACTTTCAGAATGGCGGCGTCCGCAAGGGTGCAAAAAAGCAGGAGGAGAAGGGGCAGAAATCTCATTTCGGTCTCTGGAGCGGGTGAAGGGAATCGAACCCTCGTCTTAAGCTTGGGAAGCTTCTGCTCTACCATTGAGCTACACCCGCATGGTAGACTAGGCATTTTATCCGAGAGAATTCTCGTCTGCAAATTTTGGAAAAAATCGATCTCCTGATCGGGGGGGAAGCAAGACAGTTCGACGCGCCGCTCGCCCTCTCGTCCCTCGTGGAAAGGCTGGGTTTTGCCGGTCGTCGCATTGCAGTCGAACGGAACGGCGAAATCGTGCCGAGGAGCCGCTTCGATTCGACCATGCTTTGCTCCGGAGACAGGCTCGAGATCGTCACCGCGGTAGGAGGCGGATAGGAATGGACCCACTCAATATCGCCGGCAAGGCGTACTCTTCCCGGCTCCTGGTCGGAACCGGAAAATACCGCGATTTCGCGGAAACGAAGGCTGCAGTGGAGGCAAGCGGTGCGGAAATCGTCACGGTGGCGATCCGTCGCGTCAATATCGGACAGAATCCGGGCGAGCCCAGTCTCCTCGAAATCCTTCCCCCTTCGAAATACACCCTTCTGCCGAACACGGCCGGATGCTATACGGCGCAGGACGCGATCCGCACGCTGATGCTCGCACGAGAACTGCTGGACGGCCACGACCTCGTCAAGCTGGAGGTCCTCGGCGACCCGGAGACGCTCTATCCAAACGTCATCGAAACGCTGGAAGCAGCGAAATACCTGGTGAAGGAAGGCTTCAAGGTGATGGTCTACACTTCCGACGACCCGATCATGGCGAGGCAGCTCGAGGATGCGGGATGCGTGGCCATCATGCCGCTCGCATCATTGATCGGTTCCGGGATGGGAATCCTCAATCCATGGAATCTGTCCATCATCATCGGCAATGCCAAGGTTCCGGTGCTCGTCGATGCCGGTGTGGGAACGGCATCGGACGCTGCGATCGCGATGGAACTCGGCTGCGACGGAATCCTCATGAATACCGCGATCGCGGCTGCAAAGGATCCGGTGCTCATGGCTTCAGCCATGAAAAAGGCGGTCGAGGGAGGAAGGGAAGCTTATCTCGCGGGCAGGATGCAGATCGGAA
>JAJZTT010000030.1 GCA_021848705.1 Pseudomonadota bacterium | reverse complement strand
CCGATCTCTGCTGAATCCAGGATGGCTGAAGTGCTGAGGCTCATTTCTCGGGTATGGATGAACGATGACGGATTCTACCAAAGCCCGGAAAGGCCGAGGGGATTTTTTTCGACCATGATATGGTGCTTCGACGCCTATTCTGTACAATAGCACCATCCCAAGCACGGAGCGGAATCATGTCCGAAACGCCTACCCTGAGGCTCATCAGCACCGGAAAAACCTTCAAGGGCAAACTCTGCGAAATGGTCGACAGCACCCAGATGTTCGGCTATTTCGACTGGCATCACATCGAGGATCTTTGCGAATATCTCGAGGCTTACGAAGCGGATGAAGGAGTCGTCCTGTTTCGGGAGGGCGAGCCCGGAAACTACATGTGCCTCATCATCGAAGGCAGTGTGGACATCCTGAAGGAGGACAGTCACGAGACCAACAAGTCGGTTTCGATCGTGGGACGCGGCAAGACCCTGGGCGAGATGTCGATCATCGACGGCCAGCCGAGGTCCGCAACCGCCGTGGTCGCAGAACCCACCACGCTCGCCATCCTCACCAAGACCAATTTCCAGCGCCTCATCCAGGAAAAACCGGCGCTCGCTGCGCAGATCATGCTGCGCATCGCGAGCCTGTTGAGCCAGCGTCTCCGGGTCACCAGCGGGGTGCTGGTCGACTACCTGGACAACTGATTCATTCCACCCGGTAACGCACCCCGAGAACATGGGTCTCGCCGGGCGCGAGGGTTCGGGCGTCCTCCGCGGCATTGGCGTTCTCGACGCAAACCATTCTCTTCCAGCCGTCTTTCCCCAGGTCGCCCATCTTTTCGGCCTTCCCGCTCCAGGGATTCCAGACCACGGTGGAAGAACTGCCGGTCTTGGAAATCAGGATTTTCCTGCCCAGTACCGGGTCCCCGATCACTGCATCCGATTTCGTGCCCAGGTAGACCCGGTCGACTTCGCCAGAAAAAGTCACATCCCCTTCCTGGGTCTTTTTCGAAAATCCGTCCACCTTGTCGAGGTATTCGAGTCCGTCGAGGCCGGAGACGCGGATCTTTTCGATGTCGCCCACCGCGAAATAGGTATGCAGCGCCTGGCTCACCACCACGGGGTTCTCCCCCTCGTTTTTCGTCATCAGATCGACATCGAGCGTTTTCCCCACCAGGATGCGCATCTCGAGGGAAAGCGGCCAGCCTGCCCGCTGCTCCGCAAGACGAAGCAGGAGGCCGGTCCTGCCGTCGCTCGCGATTTCAGCGGAAACCACTTCCCATGCCGCATTGCGGGCGAATCCGTGCGCGGGAAGGGACGGATCGGAATGCGCACCGAACCAGGGCCAGCAGACCGGCGCGCCTCCTCGCAACGATTTTCCCTTGAAGGGGTAGGCTTCTTCGGAGAGCCAGATCACCGGCTTTTCCCCCTTCGGGGTCCAGTCTATGATCTGCGCCCCGAAAAGGGCGACGGTCGCCGATCCCGCTTCGTTCTTTACTTCGGCGCAAACGACTCCCCCCGGTGCCTCGGTGAAATGGACCAGGTTCCCGAAACGGGTATTCAATTCTTGCAGCATGACCACTCCATGGATTGTCGATCGACGGATTATGCACCAATTTCCGGGCCGCCGCGCGCCCTTCTCCTGCGCCGCACCTCCGTCTCTTCCCGTCCTCCCCGCAAAACCCGCATCAGGGCAAGGACGGGCAGGACCAACGGCTCGAGCTTGCTGCCAAGCAGGGTGCCGCTCGCGGTGGTCCTGGACAGAACGGGGTAGGCGGTTCGGGAATCGATTCCGGAGAGCGCGAACATCGCCTCGACTTCCGGTCGAAGCTCGGGAAATGCGAGCACCACTTCATCAGCCCCGGCTTTTTCCTTCGCCCACCGGATGGCCTCTTCTGCAGAATCGAAAGAAGGTGATTCGAGTATCGAGAAATATCGTGCAAGCGCATCGAGCGAAGCGGAGGCCACTTCCTTTTCCTGAGGATTTCGCAGAAGCGCGGCAGCGGTGCGCAGGAATGCCTGGCCCGTTCCGGACAAGACACGGGCGAGGAGTCTGGCCGCGTCATTTCCCCGTTCCGCCATTTCCTGGAGAGATGGGAAAAACTCTTCCCTGAAGGGCGGATCCGTTTCCGGCAGTTCGTCCGGAATGCGCTCCAGGAATCCGACATGGCAGGCACGATCCTGCTTGCCCTTTTGCCACAGCCTCTCCCTTTCTTCCGCGCCCAGCAGTCCGGGTTCGAGCAGCAGTCTCACCGTTTCCATGAGGACCGCCGGGCTCGTCTCGAAGGGGAGGTGCTCCAGCAGGTGGGTTGCCAGAACTTCTCCCATCCTTCCTTCGACGATCGCACGCCTTGCAAGCATGCGCCTTGCGTTTTCCGAATCCGGCATCGCCCACCAGGCCCGCCGGGCGAGTTCGTCGGTCAGTGAAGCCGAGCAGGCGACAGAAATCACCGCCTCGGGTTCGCCGAAAAGCAGCAGGCGATCGAGCCCGCCTTGCACCTGTCCCATCCTGGTCCAGCGCTGCAGGTAGACGGGATAGCCCCCGGGAGAACCGGATGCATGCCCGGCGAAGAGTTCGCGCACTATCCTCAGATAGGAATCGATGCGTCCTGTCGGATGCAGTCTTACCGCCACTTCTCCTTGTGGCGTGAGTGCACGAACCGTCAGCGAAGCTTCCTCGATGCGGACGGCCTGGACTTCTCCCGAGAGCAACACATGAAGCCGCAATGAATCTTCCGGCGCGAGTTCGATCATTTCAGTTGAGCTGGATTCGCTCCCCCCAGGGTACGGATGCGGAGCCCTTCACCAGCCACAAGACGGATAATCCCGCATCGCATTCCGGAAATTGGCCCTGCGCGTCGGTGAAATAAACGAACAGATCCGGCGCGGGATACAATTTCGCAGCCCATTCGAAAGCGGGCCTGAAATCGGTCCCACCGCCCCCTTGCAGTTTTTCCGGCAGGCGGACCGATTCCCAGGATTCATAAATCCATGGCCCGCAAGGATCGAGCCCGCAATCTGCGGCATGCAGCAGGATCCTCGCGCCGACCTGTCCCTTCAATGCATCGAGTTCGGAGACGAAATCCTTCATTTCATCCGCGCCGATCGAGCCGCTGGTGTCGATCACGACGGCGATCTCCGCGGAGCGACTCTTCAGGGTCGGCAGGATCATGTCCCCTTCCCGCCTGGAAGGCCGCTGGTAACTGAAATCTTCCCGCGCAATGCGGTTGAGATGGCGGGCGAGCAGCGAGCGCCAGGGCAGTTTCGGTTCGAAATGCGCTTCCACCATGCGCGACAGGAGTTCGGAGAGCTTTCCCGCCTGTTTCGCCTGCTGGGCGGCCGAAGCCATTCTCTGTTTCCATTTTTCGGAAAGGGACTCCATTTCCTGCGAGGAAGGGGACTGGGCCGAATCTCCGTAGAGATGCTCGTCGAGCGTCGATTCCTCGCTGTCTTCCGGGATTTCCGGATAGATTTCCTCTGCGGTCATTCCCCGGTAAAGGGGCAGGATCAGTACTCCGGGCGGAGGGGGAAGGCCTTCGGCAGCCAGGACCGGGTTGATCGCGAGATCGCAGGCGACATCCCATCTCGACCTCACCCGGTTCTGTCTCCTGGAAAAGTGGGAAAGCGCGCAATGCAGCGCCTCGTGGGCGAGCACGAACTGGAGCTGGTCGATGGTCAACGAATCGACATAGGCGGGGTGATAATGGAAATGCTTCGAATCGACGGCAACGGACCGGCACCAGGATGCCGGGCGCATTTCGAGGCGCAGCACCAGCGAACCCAGAAATGGCCTGTCGAGGATCAGGCGGGTTCTCGCTGCGGAAAGTTTTGCTTCAGTTTCCATCCAGCATCAGGTCGGTGACCGCGCTCGCCCAGCCTGCGAACTCCCGGACGGAAAAAAGGGAACTTCCCACCGCGCGGTGCAGATCGCTAACCAGCATCACGCCCATTTCCCGCAAGGGAAAGCGCAGTGCGTAATCGAGGATCCTGCCCAGAACCTCGGGCTGATTTTTCGCCCGGATCGCGCGCCCGACTAGGGCGGAAGCCGTCGCGTACTGGATGTCGATTTCCTCCGGAACCGCGACATTCTCGCCGCGCAGGATGGCATCCAGATCCGGCATTTTTTCCAGGTTCTCGACGAAGGCATGCATTTCCAGCCCTGCGGCGGGCCCCACGCAGGATTGCAAGGCGGGCAGGAGCAAGTTCGTCCTGTCGAATTTCGCGAGCGCCCGGTTGGCGAATTCCCAGGAACGCGGCGTCGCGAAAGCGACCGGATTTCTCGCCGGATCGAATTCGAACAGGAGTTCCGGCCTGAATCTCAGAAATCCAACCAGGCGCTCGTCGATACCGCTCCGGTATGCCCAGGAAACCCAGTCCTCCAGGTTGGCCTCGAGCTCGAAGTGGGAAAAGCGGTTCGCGAGCGGGGAGGGCATCAGGTAGGTCACGCCCCGATCTCCCATCCTGTTCCCGGCGGCGAAGATCGCCCATCCTTGCGGAAGGAGATACTCCCCAAGCCTTCTGTCCAGAATCAACTGGTAGGCTGCGGCGGACACGGCGGGCGGCGCGGAGGTGATCTCGTCGAGAAAAAGGATTCCGGATTTACCATGGCGCGACTCGTCCGGCAGCATCGAAGGCACCGCCCATTCGACCCGGTTTCCGTCCCGGTAAGGAATTCCCCTGAGATCCGAAGGCTCCATCTGCGAAAGGCGGATGTCGATCATGGGGGCGCCGTTTTTTTTCGCCACCTGGGCGACGATCTGCGATTTTCCGACGCCGGGCGGCCCCCAGAGCATCACAGGGGTATGGCTGCCCTCTTTCGCGCCGAGAAATTCCCTGTCCAGGATGATGGATAGCTGCGCCGGCCGCACTTCTTCTCCGCAATAGATGAGTGAATCAGAGTATTCTGATTATACAGAATTCTTCCGCCATGCAAACCGCAGGATATTCCGAAAAAACAGCCATCCACATTTCCTGTGGATAACCTTGTTGAAAAGATATGGAAAGAAGCCGGAATGCGGCTGAAATCAAGGGTCGCCACGCCTCTGCCAAATTTTTTGGCTGATTTTTTTGTTCAAATAAACAAAAAGATATGATATGAGATGGGAACGAAGGCGTCAGGTTGACATTTTTTTCCCGCATGGCAGTTGCGGTGGACAGAATACCGGAAAACGCGATGAATCCCGCTAATCTGCGGAAAAAGCAAAGGATTTTTCCCTGAAAAGCCTGACACAGGCTTCGACCGCGTCCGGATCGTACCTGACCCCCTTCCCGCATTCGATCTCGCCAAGAGCTTCGTCGAGGCTGAGGGCAGAACGGTAGGGGCGATGGGAGGACATGGCCTCGATGACATCCGCCACCGCGAGAATCTTCGCCTGAAGCAGGATCCCCTCCCCCTTCAACCCGTCGGGATAACCGGAACCATCCAGCCTTTCGTGGTGCTGGTGGACGATCTGCGCGATGGGCCAGGGAAAATCGATTTCCTTCAGGATGTCATAACCGGCTTTCGAATGCTGCTGAACCATCCTGTATTCGGTGGGCTTCAGCCTGCCCGGTTTGACGAGGATCTGGGAAGGAATCTGGATCTCGCCGAGATCATGGATGGATGCCGCGAGAAAACAGCCTCTTACTTCGTGTTCTGAAAGTCCCATCTCCCGGGCGATGGCCTGCGCCAGTTGCGCCACCCTCCTGTGATGTCCTGCCGTGAACGGGGAGCGCACCTCGATGGTCGCCGCCATGGCCTCGATGGTGCTTTCCATGCTTTGCAGCAGCTTGCGCAACCCCTTCGTTTCCAGCTCCCTGGTGAGCAACGCCTCCTGTGCGCGTATCCTTTCGTTCGTCGCCTTGATCAGCTCGATACTCCTGGAAGTCAGGGTCTGGTACATGAACAGGATGGTCGAAACGAAAGTGTTCATCAGCCCGCTCATTTCCCGGTTGGCGCGTGCCTTGGCTTCTTCCAGGGAAAGGCCTTCTTCGAGGGCCCGGATCACTTTCGCCATCCGCCTGTCGCTGTCCAGAATGTGGTGCACCAGCCAGCCGACCAGAAATTTGAGGATTTCCTCGACGGATTTTTCGTAGTCCCGTCCGTTCCCTTCGGATTTCAGCTCGAGCACCTTCGGCATGAAGGAGCCGTGGAAGCTCCTGTGCTCCTCGAGCCATGCATCCTGCCCGAATCCTGGCTCCCAGATACGCTCTTCGGACCTGAAATGGTAATCGGCATACGCGGCGAGTTCCCCGAACACCCGCTCCAGGCTCACTTCATCCGCACCCTGGGAGAGGCGGGATGCCAGTTCGTTCACGAGCTGCACCAGTTGCCGATGCTGCCCGTCGATCTCCGCAATGCCGGTTTCGAAATTCTCGTTCCAGGGAAAAACCTCGAATTTACCGGTCATGATCCTGATCCTCCTGAAACATTTCCACCTCGCCTCATGACGGAATCACATATCCTGTCACCCGGAACAGATGCAGGCAGGCTTCCACGACTTTCGCATCGTAATATCTTCCGGTATTGAGTTCGAGTTCGGCCAGCGCCCTTTCGATCCCCAGTCCCGCCCGGTATGGGCGGCTTGAAGTCATGGATTCCACCACATCTGCGACCGCGATGATTTTCGCCTCCAGCAGGATCTCCTCTCCCTCGAGGCCCCGCGGATAGCCGCTCCCATCCATCCTTTCATGATGCTGCCGTGCCACCTCGGCAATCGGCCAAGGGGAATCGATCCTGCTGAGGATCTCGAAACCCTGTTCGGCATGGTCCTTGACCAGTTCGAATTCGAGCGCAGTCAGGCTCCTCGGCATGGTCAGAATCTCGGTTGGAATGGCGATCTTGCCCACATCGTGAACTGCGCCTGCGACCTGCAATCCCATCCGGAATTTCTCGTCGAAACCCATTACTGCGGCAATCGCTGCAGCGACATGGCCGACCCGATGCTCATGCCCTGCGGTATAGGGATCGCGCAATTCGACAAGGCCGGAGATCGCATCCACTGTGCCGAGTATCGTGCGCTCAATGCGCGCGACATACTCCTGGATGACCTGTTCGGAATGCAGACGCTCCGTGACATCCTGGATCACCCCGGTGGGAATCAGGCGGCCCTGGATCTCGACCAGGTTCGTATGGGCGCTTACGACATTCGTGGAGCCATCCTTCCTCTTTCCCCTGAATTCGTAGCGGATCATCCTCTCCAGACCCGACTGGCGCAGCAGGATGTTGTTCCGCACCAGTTCCCTGTCTTCTTCCGCAACCACCACTTCGGCAGGCCTGCCGAGCAGCTCTTCGGGCCTGTAGCCGAACATCTCGGCGGCATGGGCGTTGAGATAGGAAATCGTGCCTTCCTCGAGGGTGTAAATCCCCACCAGGGACTGGTCGGCCAGGATCCTGAACCTTTCCTCGCTCTCGCGCAGCGCCTCGGCAGCCCGGTCATGCGCCGCCTTGCGGGCGAGATTGTCCAGGGCGAAATTGACGACTTCCACGATCCTGACGAGAAGATCCCGGACTTCTTCGTCGCATGCGCCTCCCATGCAGAAAGTGAGGGAGCCGATGGCACGCCCGTTTCTGCGGATCGGCAACGCAAGCGCTTCCAGGTTTTCCTCCTGCGATCCCGCCCTGGCCATCTGCCTGAGTTCGCCTTCCCCTTCGATGAGATCGATCCGGACGAACCTGACCTCGCCCTGCGCCACGATGGCGCGACAGACTGCATCGAACAGACCCGCTTCGTCGTCACACTGCATGACGGCATCGTGGCAGCGGCTCAATGCAGAATAGAGTTGATCGAGCTTGCGGATCCTGGACTTTGCGAGCCATGACTCGGTCATGTCGCGCATCATCCTCGAAAATCCTGCGACCCGGCCATGGTCTTCCAGAATCGGCGAGACGACGCACTGGATGTCCATCCTGCCGCCGTCCCGCCTGAGGCAGCAGGTTTCGAAACGATCCACACCATGCCTTGCGCGTTCCCGGCTCAGCCATGCCTCTCCCCTGCATTCCTGCGGAAAGAGAACGTCAATCGACCGCCCGATCATGTCCGCTGCAGGATAGCCGAACATCCTTTCCGCCCCCGCATTCCAGCAGATCACCAACCCGTCCGGCGATTCTGCGACCATGGCGTCCCCGCTGGATTCGATCAGAGCGCGAAAATGGCATGCGCAGGCTTCCTTGTCTTCCATCGGAGTGGACACGATCGGCTGTATGAATGTATTTGGAGAAATATTCCTAACAGGAAATGACGATACCGCAATAAGAGTTGGATGGCAATTCCGGCATGAAGGAGTCCGATCCACGATTTCCCACACAAAAAAAAGAGCCCTGAATATACAGGGCTCTTTTGTAAAACATTACATCTTATGTCTCAGGTACACCTCAGAACGGGATGTCGTCGTCCATGTCGTCGAATCCGCCCTTCTGCTGCGGTTTCTGCTGGGATCTTCCGGAAGGAGGGGGCGCGGAATCCTGCGAGTCGAAGCTCGCTCCTCCCCTTCCGCCCAGCATCTGCATCCTGTCGCCCACGATCTCGGTGGTGTAGCGGTCCTGACCATCCTTGTCCTGCCATTTCCTGGTCTGGATCCTTCCTTCCACATAGACGGCGCTCCCCTTTTTCAGGTATTCGCCAACCACCTCGGCAGTCCGTCCGTAGAACACCACGCGGTGCCATTCGGTCTTTTCCTGCTTCTCGCCGCTCTTGTCCTTCCAGGATTCCGTCGTGGCAATCCGGATGTTCGCGATGGCGGAGCCATCGGGAGAATAGCGCACTTCCGGGTCGCTCCCCAGATTTCCGATCAATATCGCCTTGTTCACTGATGCCATCTCGAGACTCTCCTTCATTTCACATATGCGACATTTTATCCCACGGAAGGCTTTCGCGACAGGGATACTGGCATCCGCCCGGTTCGACCTGCTAGAATCTTATAACGATATTCATCAGGTTGAATCCCATGTCTGAAGAAGCGGTTATTTTCGAATGGGATACACGGTTCGAAACCGGGCTCGACGAAATGGACAGGCAGCACAGATCCCTGGTCGTGCTGATCAATTCCCTCGTTTCCGTTTTGTTGTCCGACCCCTTTTCCAGGGACGGTCTCGACCGCATCCTCGAACAGCTTGCGGAATTTGCGGACACCCACTTCGCTTACGAGGAAAGCCTGATGGCGGAGATCGAGGATCGATCCGGCCTCGATTCCCACCGCGCTTCGCATTCAACCTTCCTCGTTCGCATCGGGGAAGCGAAGAAAGCCGGCACGGAGCGTCCCCGGGAAGCGGCAGGCTCCCTGCTTTCCTTCCTTTCACGCTGGCTCGTCCTGCACATTGCCGATACCGACTTCCCGCTTGCACGGGCCATCCTGGGAAAGCCTCCGGATCCCGGGGTGAATGAGCCCACCTCCAGCTTCGACGCGATCCTGCTGGCGATGAATCACCTTTTCGACAATCTTGCCTCCAGGACTGAAGCCATCGAGGCGTCGCGGAAAAGGATCGAACTCGAGGCGCTTGGACGTCAAAGGGCTGAAATCGAGTTCAACAAACTATCCAATGCTGTCGGTCACTGTCCTTTGTGCATTCTCGTCACCGACTCGAAAGGGATCATCGAGTATGTGAATCCGAAATTCACCGATCTCACCGGCTATTCGGTCAGCGAAGCCATCGGCAGCAAGCCCTCACTGCTTTCTTCCGGACGGGTATCGCGCGAACAGTACATTGAAATGTGGAAAACGATTTCTTCCGGGCAGGAATGGCATGGCGAATTCGTGAACCGGAAAAAGAACGGGGAACTTTACTGGGACCGCGCTTCGATCTCGCCGGTTTTCGACTCGAGCGGAAGCATCACCCATTACGTTTCCATCCAGGAAAACATCACGGAAAGCCGGATCGCAGCGGAACGGGTCAGGCAGCAGAAGGAATTTTCCGACGTCATCATCAACAGCCTTCCCGGCATCTTCTATATGCTGGACGAAGGCGGCCGCTTCGTCCGCGTCAACCGTCAATTTCCGGAAGTGCTTGGAAGAAGCGAAGAGGATCTGCTTGGCACGAATGCACTCGATCTGTTCGCCGGAGACGACAGGGACCTGATCGGGAAGAGGATTGCCGAGGTTTTCGAACAGGGGGAATCCTCCGCAGAGGCGAATCTTCAGGTCGGAAACGGCAGAAGCATCCCCTACTATTTCACAGGCCACAGGACGAGCATCGACGGCAGGATCTATCTGGTGGGACTGGGAACAGACATCTCCGAACGACGCATCCTCGAGAAGAAACTGCTCGAGCAGGCGAGGACGGACATGCTGACCGGTCTTCCCAACCGGCGTCACTTCATGGAACTCGCGACAAGCGAATGCGAAAGGGCGAATCGCTACGGAGGCCCGCTTTCACTGATGATGATCGATCTGGACGGCTTCAAGAACATCAACGACACCCACGGCCATCAGGCCGGGGACCGGGCACTCGTCGCTTTCGCCGAAGTCTGCAGGAAGTCTGTCCGGATCAATGACATTCCCGGAAGGATAGGCGGAGAGGAATTCGCCGTCATCCTGCCGGAGACCGACGAGAACCGCGCCTTCGAGGTGGCGGAGAGACTGCGCCGCGCATTGGCCGCCACGATCGTGAAAGCGGGTACGGGCGGCGGTTTCGGCTTCACCGCCTCGATCGGGGTCGCAGCCCGAGCTGATGATTCGGAACTGGACAGACTGATATCAGAGGCGGACCGGGCGCTTTACGCAGCCAAGTCCTCCGGAAGAAACCGAACCGTCATTTTCAGGCGCCAACCAGCCTCATGACCCCTTCTTCGTCAAAGCCGCTCATGCTGGTCTTGAGGTAGGCCACCCCTTCTTCTCCGGACACAACCGCCTCGAAAACGCCATGAAGGGCGGAGAGCTCACGGGAGAGCAGGGAGGCGCTCGCAGCATCCATTTGCTTCACAGGGAACATTTTGGTCCTCACCACCGGGGGGGCCTCCATGGTGATGGCGAACAGCAGCCAGAGCGCGCTCATCGCAGCTCCGAAAACGAACACTGCGGAATGCCCTCCATAGCTCGCCAGAATCCCTCCGACCGCGCCGCCTGTGAACAGACCGAGAGACTGCGAGGTATTGTAGACTCCCATCGCGGTTCCCTTTGCCGAAACCGGGGCGATTTTCGACACCAGGGAGGGAAGGCTCGCCTCGAGCAGGTTGAATGCGGTGAAGAAGAGCAAAAGCGTGCCCACCATTCCCCAGAAGGAATGGAGGAAGGAAGCGAAAAGAAGCTGGGAGAACAACAGCAGCGAAATGGCGCCGACGAAAATCTGCTTCAACTTTCCCCTTTTCTCCCCGATGATGATGAGCGGAACCATCAGCACGAAGGCGGCCACCATCACCGGAACATAGATCTTCCAATGCTGATTCTCTGGCATCCCGCTCTCAACCAGCGCGGAAGGGATGATCACGAACATCGCCATCTGTGCGGCATGCAGGCTGAAGATGCCGAAATCGAGCCGCAAAAGCTGTGCGTTTTTCAGCACTCCTGAAAGCTTGGAAGTGGAAACTTCCGTGTCCGAATGGAACACGCTCTTCGAAGGATCGGGCACCATTTTCGCCACCACGAAGATCGCTGCGATGGAAAGCACGCCGGTGAGAAAGAACATTCCCGGCACACCCACCCATTGGTTGATGATGGGGCTTACCGCCATGGAAACCGCGAAGGTCATGCCGATCGTGGTGCCGATCATGGCCATGGCCTTGGTCCTGTGCTCCTCGCGGGTGAGGTCAGCCAGAAGGGCGGTGACTGCGGCGGAAATCGCCCCCGCACCCTGGATCGACCTTCCTGCGATGATCCAGTAGATGTCGTGCGCGGAATAGGCCACGAAGCTCCCGATCGCGAAAAGAACCAGTCCGAAATAGATCACGGGCTTCCTCCCGAATTTGTCGGAAGCCATTCCGAATGGAAGCTGAAGTATGGATTGGGTGAGTCCGTAGATTCCGAGCGCAAGCCCGATCAGTGCGTGGTTCTTTCCTCCCGGAAGGGATTGGGCATAGAGTGCGAAGACAGGGAGGATGAGAAACATCCCGAGCATCCTGAGTCCGTAAATGCTTGCCAGCCCCATGCTGGCGCGCCTCTCCAGAGGCGTCATCTGTTCTCCGTTCTGCATAATTGTTTTCCGCAAAATTTGATATGACGGTATATTAGCAGGTTGAGTTCACTTTTTTTCACTGCGATGGAACATATCCACATCCGGGGCGCCAGGACGCACAACCTCAAGGACATCGATCTCGACCTTCCGAGAAACAGCCTGATCGTGATCACCGGGCTTTCGGGGTCGGGAAAATCATCCCTCGCTTTCGATACGCTTTATGCGGAAGGGCAGCGCCGCTATGTCGAATCGCTCTCGACCTACGCCCGCCAGTTCCTTCACCTCATGGAAAAGCCGGATGTCGATCTGATCGAGGGACTTTCCCCGGCCATTTCGATCGAACAGAAAGCCACCAGCCACAACCCGAGATCGACTGTCGGGACGGTGACCGAGATACACGACTATCTCAGGCTGCTTTTCGCCCGCGCAGGAGACCCTGTCTGTCCCGATCACGGCATCACGCTGAAGGCGCAGAGCGTGAGTCAGATGGTGGACCACATTCTCTCCCTTCCTGCGGATACGAAGCTGATGATCATTTCCCCGCTCGTGGTGGGCAGGAAAGGGGAGCAGGCAGACCTCATCGACGAACTCAGGGCACAGGGTTTCGTGCGCCTCAGGATCGACGGTACGGTGTGCGACATCGATTCCGTTCCGAAACTCGAGAAGAGCAGGAAGCACACCATCGAGATCGTGGTCGACAGGCTCAAGGTGAGCCCGGACTCCAAGCAGCGCCTCGCGGAATCGATTGAAACCGCACTCAGGCACGCCGACGGTCGAGCGATCGCTGTCGAAATGGATACCGGCACCGAGCATCTCTTTTCGGCGAAATTTTCCTGCCCGATCTGCTCTTATTCCCTTCCAGAAATGGAGCCGCGTCTTTTTTCATTCAACAATCCGATGGGCGCCTGTCCGAAATGCGACGGTCTCGGCCAGGTTTCGCTCTTCGATCCGAAAAAGGTGGTGGCCTTTCCTTCCCTTTCGCTTTCCTCAGGCGCGATCAAGGGTTGGGACAGGAGAAACCATTTCTATTTCCAGATGCTGCAGAATCTCGCCTCCCATTATGGATTCGACATCGACCAGCCTTTCGAGTCTCTTGCGGAAAACGTGAAGAACGTGATCCTGAACGGATCTGGAAGGGAGAAAATCGAATTTTTCTATCCGACCGAACGCGGGTCGAAGAGAGTCCAGAACCATGTGTTCGAGGGAATCATCCCGAACCTGGAGCGTCGCTACAGGGAAACCGATTCGGTGATGGTTCGCGAGGAGCTGTCGAAATATCTCACCAACAAGCCCTGCCCGGAATGCCATGGCACCCGGTTGCGCAGGGAAGCACGCCATGTGATGGTTGCCGGACTCACCCTGCACGAAATCAGCAACAAGCCGCTGAGGGATGCGCTTTCCTTTTTCGAGACGCTCGAAATGCCAGGTAGCAGACGAGAAGTGGCCGGAAAGATCTCCCACGAGATCGTCTCCCGCCTGCAATTCCTCAACAACGTGGGCCTCGACTATCTTTCCCTCGACCGGAGCGCCGACACACTGTCCGGTGGAGAAGCGCAAAGGATCCGGCTCGCAAGCCAGATCGGATCCGGGCTCACCGGGGTCATGTACGTGCTCGACGAGCCTTCCATCGGCCTTCATCAGCGCGACAACACCCGTCTTCTCGACACGTTGAAGCACCTCAGGGATCTCGGCAATACCGTGATCGTGGTCGAGCATGACGAGGACGCCATCCGGTCTGCTGACCATGTGGTCGACATCGGTCCCGGGGCAGGCGTGCACGGAGGAAAAATCATCGCCCAGGGTACCCCGGTAGAGATAGAAGCCAATCCGGAATCCCTCACCGGACTCTACCTTTCGGGAAAGCGCAAGATCCATGCGCCCGACAGGAGGACGAATCCGGACGAGAAAAGATGGCTCAAGCTGCAGGGTGCCACCGGAAACAATCTGAAGAAGGTCGATCTGGAAATTCCGGTCGGACTGCTCACAACAGTCACCGGAGTATCGGGCTCGGGAAAATCCACGCTCATCAACGACACGCTGCATGCCGCAGTCGCCCAGCTTCTCAACGGCAGTTCCGGAGATGTCGCGCCCTATGAATCGATCCAGGGGGTGGAATTTTTCGACAAGGTCATCAACATGGACCAGAGCCCGATCGGCCGGACCCCGAGATCGAATCCCGCCACCTATACCGGGCTTTTCACGCCGATCCGGGAACTCTTTTCCGGAACGCCCCAGGCAAGGGAACGAGGTTACGGGCCGGGAAGATTTTCCTTCAACGTGAAGGGAGGTCGCTGCGAATCCTGTCAGGGGGATGGCGTCATCAAGGTGGAGATGCACTTCCTGCCGGACATCTACGTCCCTTGCGACGTCTGCCACGGAAAGCGATACAACCGGGAAACGCTCGAAATCCATTACAAGGGTAAAAACATACACGAGATCCTGGAATTGACGGTGGAAGCGGCTCACGAATTCTTCGAGGCGGTTCCGCTGGTTTCAAGGAAGCTCAAGACCCTTCTGGATGTGGGACTGGGTTACATCACCCTGGGACAGAGCGCAACCACCCTTTCAGGAGGGGAAGCGCAGCGGGTGAAGCTTGCCCTGGAACTTTCCAAAAGAGATACCGGAAGGACCCTTTACATCCTGGACGAGCCGACCACCGGACTGCACTTCCAGGACATCGACATGCTGCTCAAGGTGCTGCACAGGCTCAAGGCGCAGGGTAACACCGTGGTGATCATCGAACACAATCTCGACGTGATCCGCACGGCGGACTGGATCGTTGACCTCGGTCCGGAAGGCGGGAACGGCGGCGGGAAAATCATTGCTTGCGGCACGCCGGAACTGGTTGCGCACTGCGAGGAAAGCCACACTGCGCACTTCCTCAGAAGGCTGTTGTGAAAAAGGCCCGCCAGGCGGGCCTTTTCGTGAAGCAAAAACGCTTATTCGGCAGCTTCAGGCTGGTCCATCAGCATGACCAGAGCCATCGGAGCATTGTCGCCCTGACGGAATCCGCTCTTCAGGATCCTCAGATACCCACCGTTGCGATTGGCGAAGCGGGGTCCGAGTTCGTCGAAAAGCTTGACCACCATGTCGCGATCGCGCAGACGCGAGAAAGCCAGACGGCGATTCGCAAGACTGGGATTCTTGCCGAGGGTGATCAGGGGTTCCGCGACGCGGCGCAGTTCCTTGGCCTTGGGCAGCGTGGTGGTGATGGTTTCGTGTTTGAAAAGCGAATTGGCCATGTTTCTGAGCATTGCCTGTCTGTGGCTGCTCGTGACATTCAACTTTCTCAATCCGAGACGATGACGCATGATTTTTCCTTTCTTACGGCTTTTCCAGCCCGGCTGGAGGCCAGTTTTCCAGTTTCATTCCAAGGGAGAGACCGCGCGATGCGAGCACTTCCTTGATTTCATTGAGCGACTTCCGTCCCAGATTGGGCGCTTTCAGAAGCTCATGTTCCGAGCACTGGATGAGGTCGCCGATATAAAAAATGTTTTCAGACTTCAGGCAATTCGCGCTTCTCACCGTCAGTTCCAGATCGTCCACGGGCCTCAGAAGGATCGGATCGATCTGCGGAGCCTTGGGCTGTTCTGCCTGAACCGGGGTGCCTTCCAGATCGGCAAAAACCGAAAGCTGGTCGACGAGAATGCGCGCGGCATGCCGAATCGCTTCTTCAGGATCGATGACACCGTTGGTCTCGATGTCCATCACCAACTTGTCCAGATCGGTACGCTGTTCGACACGGGCACTCTCGACCGCATAGCTGACCCTTCTCACCGGGCTGAACGATGCATCCAGCATGATCCGGCCGATGGAAGTGGTTTCGCTGTTGCGCTTGCGCATGGTGCTCGGTACATAGCCGCGCCCCTTCTCGACCTTGATCTCCATTTCGAGCTTGCCGCCCTCGGTGAGATGCGCGATCACATGGTCGGGATTCACGATCTCGACGTCATGCGATCCCTCGATGTCCCCTGCAGTCACCTTGCCTTCACCCTGCTTCTTCAAGGTGAGATAGGCTTCATCACGGTTGTGAAGCTTGAGGACGATCCCCTTCAGATTGAGAAGGATGTCGACCACATCTTCCTGCACGCCGTCCAGACTCGAGTATTCATGAAGAACCCCGCTGATCTGGACCTCGGTGGGAGCATATCCGGTCATGGAGGACAGCAGAATGCGACGCAGGGCATTGCCGAGCGTATGTCCATATCCGCGCTCGAAAGGCTCCATCGTGACTTTGGCCTGTGAGGCCGCGACGCTTTCGACCTCGATGATACGCGGCTTGAGTAAGCTGCTGCTTTGCATATCCTGTTCCCTCGCTGCGGATTACTTGGAATACAACTCGACGACAAGGTTCTCGTTGATCGTGGAAGGCAGCTCGCTGCGTTGCGGCTTGGCCTTGAACGTTCCCTTCATCGCCTTGACATCGACTTCCACCCACTCGGGGAAACCACGCTGCTCGGCAGCTTCGACGGCAGCCTTGATCCTGAGGTGCTGCCTGGCTCCTTCGGTGACTTCGATGACATCCCCCGGACGCACCTGATAGGAAGGAATGTTCACCCTGCGTCCGTTCACCAGCACGCCATTGTGGCGTACGACCTGCCTTGCCTCATTCCTGGATATGCCGAAGCCCATGCGATAGGCCACGGTGTCCAGTCTGGACTCGAGGATCTGCAGCAGATTGTCACCGGTGACGCCCTTCTGGCGCTCCGCTTCCTTGTAGGAAAGACGGAACTGACCTTCCAGCACGCCATAGATCCTGCGAATCTTCTGCTTGGCACGGAGCTGAACGCCGTAATCGGAAAGCCTTCCCTTCTTCTGGCCGTGCTGGCCCGGCGCATAATTCCTGCGCTCGATGGCGCATTTTTCGGAAAAGCACTTTTCGCCTTTCAGGAACAGCTTCTCACCTTCGCGGCGGCACTGACGGCATTTTGGATCGAGATTTCTAGCCACTATCAGACTCCTGGATTAAATACGGCGCTTCTTGGGCGGACGGCAGCCGTTGTGGGGTATCGGCGTCACATCGGAGATGCTGGTGATCTTGAAGCCGACCGAGTTCAACGCGCGAACTGCGGATTCGCGTCCGGGTCCGGGACCCTTGATGCGGACTTCGAGATTCTTCACGCCATATTCCTGCGCAACCTTGCCGGCCGCTTCCGCAGCGACCTGGGCAGCGAAAGGAGTGCTCTTCCTCGAGCCCTTGAAGCCTCCGCTTCCGGAAGTGGCCCATGAAAGGGCATTTCCCTGGCGGTCCGTGATCGTCACGATGGTATTGTTGAAGGAAGCGTGGATATGGGCGATTCCTTCCGCCACATTCTTCTTGACCTTCTTGCGTACCCTGGTATTCGACTTAGCCATTTACTGTAACCCTCTTATTTGGCACGCATGGACTTGCGAGGTCCCTTGCGGGTTCTTGCATTGGTCCTCGTACGCTGCCCGCGAACGGGAAGACCGCGCCTGTGACGAAGACCGCGATAGCAGCCGAGGTCCATCAGACGCTTGATGTTCATGGTCGTCTCACGGCGAAGATCACCTTCAACCGTGTATTGTCCGACCTGGTCGCGCAGCTTTTCGATGTCAGCCTCGCTCAGATCCTTGATCTTGACGGAAGTGCTGATTCCTGCTGCAGCGCAAATTTGACGTGCCCGAGTGCGACCAACACCATAGATCGCGGTCAATGCGATTTCAGCGTGCTGATGATTCGGAATGTTAACCCCAGCTATCCGGGCCATTCGATCACTCCAACTTAGAAAAATTGATAATTATAACACCAATGCCGATTTCTTTTCAATCAGCCT
The DNA here is from genome assembly GCA_021848705.1 of Pseudomonadota bacterium. Classification (GTDB taxonomy): domain Bacteria; phylum Pseudomonadota; class Gammaproteobacteria; order Burkholderiales; family JABEVD01; genus JABEVD01. The sequence goes on along the minus strand of JAJZTT010000030.1, from coordinate 2,703 downwards.
TGACGTTGCTTGTGCCTGCGGTCGGTGCAAATGACTCGCACGACCCGGTTGCGGCGGATGATCTTGCAGTTGCGGCAAATTTTCTTCACCGAAGCCTGAACTCTCATTTTGTTCTCCTGTTACTTAGCTCTAAATGTAATTCTCACCCGGCTGAGGTCGTAAGGCGTCATTTCGCAGGTGACCTTGTCCCCCGGAAGAATGCGGATGTAGTGCATGCGCATCTTTCCGGAAATGTGGCCGAGCACCACATGACCGTTCTCCAGTTTTACCCTGAATGTTGCATTCGGGAGAGTCTCGATGATCTCCCCTTGCATCTGGATCGTTTCTTCCTTAGCCATACTAAAACCCGCTGCCCTTGAAACTGGCCTTCTTGAGGAGGCTCTCATACTGGTTGGACATCATGTAGGCCTGAACCTGCGCCATGAAATCCATCGTCACCACGACGATGATCAGAAGCGAAGTTCCACCGAAATAGAAAGGAACGTTCCACTTCACGATCAGGAACTCCGGCAGCAGACAAACCAGCGTGATGTAGAATGCGCCGACCAGCGTTAGCCTCATCATGATTCTCTCGATGTAACGCGCGGTCTGCTCTCCTGGGCGGATACCGGGTACGAAAGCGCCGCTCTTCTTCAGATTGTCCGCAGTTTCCTTGGGATTGAAAACCAGCGCGGTATAGAAGAAACAGAAGAAGATGATCGCACTTGCATACATCACCACATAGATCGGCTGGCCGGGAGACAGCGCATCCTTGATATCGGAAAGCCAGGAAAGGGACTTGTGGCTCCCGAACCAGCCTGCCACCGTAGCGGGAAACAGGATGATCGAGGACGCAAAGATCGGCGGAATCACGCCGGACATGTTGAGCTTGAGGGGAAGATGCGAGCTCTGTCCGCCGTAAATCTTCCGGCCGACCTGGCGCTTCGCATAATTCACCAGAATCTTCCTCTGTCCACGCTCCACGAACACCACCAGAGCCGTCACGGCAATGACCCCAACGAGCAACATGAGCACCAGCGGGATCGAGAACGCACCGGTATTGGCAAGTTCCAGGGTTCCAGCGATCGCATGCGGAAGACCCGCCGCAATACCGCTGAAGATGATCATGGAAATCCCGTTGCCGATACCGCGCTCCGTGATCTGCTCGCCCAGCCACATCAGGAACATGGTTCCGGTCACGAGTGTGATCACGGTGGTGATCCTGAAAACGAAACCGGGATCGGGGACCAGACCGGGCTGCGCCTCCAGAGCCACCGAGATGCCGATCGCCTGAAATATCGCCAGTCCGAGCGTACCGTAACGGGTATACTGCGTGATCTTCTTCCTTCCGCTCTCTCCTTCCTTCTTCAGTTGCTCGAGCTGCGGAAAAACCACTGTCCCGAGTTGCATGATGATGGAAGCGGAGATGTAGGGCATGATCCCGAGGGCGAAAATGGTGAACCTTCTCAACGCCCCGCCGGAAAACATGTTGAACATGCCGAGAATCCCGCCCTGCTGATTCTTGAAGAGGTCGGAAAGCACGTTCGCATCGATGCCCGGGACCGGGATATGCGCCCCGATCCTGTACACGATCAATGCACCCAGAAGGAACATCAGGCGCTTGTTGAGATCGCCGTATTTCCCGGAAGCTGATTGCGATGGGGTAGCCAAATCAGTCCTCGATCGATCCGCCGGCCGCCTCGATGGCAGCCTTTGCACCGGCAGTTGCAGCAATACCGCGAATCTTCACAGCACGCGTGATCACGCCGGAAGAAATGATCTTTGCGGACAGGGCGCTGTTGGAAACCACGCCTGCCTGCTTCAACAGAAGAAGATCGATTTCCTCGACAGGCAGGGAATTCAGGTCGGAAAGCCTGACTTCCTGGGTCTGTCCCGCGGTCAGCGAAACGAATCCGCGCTTGGGAAGACGTCTTTGAAGGGGCATCTGGCCGCCTTCGAAGCCGACCTTGTGAAAACCGCCGGAGCGGGATTTCTGTCCCTTGTGACCACGGCCTGCGGTCTTGCCGAGCCCGCATCCGATACCGCGGCCGACCCTGCGCCTTGCGTGCTTCGAGCCTTCGGCCGGTTTGATGTCATTCAGCAGCATTTATCCCTCGCACTTCACTAGATAGTTGATCTTGTTGATCATCCCGCGAACTGCAGGAGTATCTTCGACCTGTACCGTATGGTTGATCCTGCGCAGTCCAAGGCCGCGAACCGTATCGCGGTGGGACTCCTTCGTACCGATCATGCTTTTGACCAGCGTTACGCTGATCGTCTTGTTCGAATCCGTCATCGCATCACCCCAGGATTTCTTCGACCGTCTTGCCGCGCTTGGCAGCAATGTCGGATGGAGAATTCATGGCCTGGAGCCCGTTCAGGGTCGCCCTGACCATGTTGTAAGGATTGGTCGAGCCGATGCACTTTGCAAGCACGTTGGTCACTCCCATCACTTCGAAGATTGCGCGCATCGGACCACCGGCGATGATCCCGGTACCTTCGGAAGCAGGCTGCATGTATACCTTCGCAGCACCGTGCCTACCGACCACCGCATGGTGCAGCGTGCCGTTCTTCAGGTCGATCTTGACCATCTTGCGGCGCGCCTCGTCCATCGCCTTCTGTACGGCCACAGGAACTTCACGGGACTTGCCCTTGCCCATTCCAACTGCACCGTCCCCGTCGCCCACCACGGTGAGCGCGGCGAAGCCGAGAATCCGCCCACCC
>JAJZTT010000029.1 GCA_021848705.1 Pseudomonadota bacterium | reverse complement strand
AGATGGCCACCGTATGCTGCACGCCGCCGCTCTTGTCGGCGACCTTGACCGGATGACGGATGGACTTGATGCCGACCTTGTTGATGGCGAGCCTCCTGAGGTCCGCAGAACTCTGCACGTCCGGGATGTTTTCTGCTTTGGTCACGCTGATTCCTTGCCTGTTCGCATATAAGCGGATTATAGCCCGGCCGCAATTCCGAGTAAACCGCTCGGATTAATGGCCTCGCGGATCGATTCGAGGATTCCTTCCGCATCGAGCAGGCAGTCGGAGAGCAACGATGCGGGATCTCCCTGGTCTATGTACCTGTCCGGAAGGCCGAGATTCATCAGCCGGACCTTCAGCCCATGCGCATTCAGGCATTCCGACACTGCGGAACCAGCCCCGCCCATCACTGCGTTTTCCTCGACCGTGACCAGCAATTCATGGCTTTTGGCAAGTTCGAGGACGAGCCTTTCGTCCAGCGGCTTCACGAAGCGCATGTTGACGACGGTGGCATTCAGCCTCACCCCCGCTTCGATGGAAGGGGAAACCATCGAGCCGAAGGCGAGGATGGCGATCTTCTCTCCCTGTCTTCGAACCTCTGCGCGGCCGATCCCGATCGCCTGCATTTCTTCCCGGACGGCCGTTCCAGGCCCTTTGCCCCTCGGATAGCGGACCGCGACAGGAGAATTCATGGAACAGGCGGTGTAGAGCATCTGCCTCAGCTCGTCCTCATCGGAGGCGGCCATCACCGTCATGTTGGGAATGCATCTCAAAAAACTCAGGTCGAAACTTCCCGCATGGGTCGGCCCGTCCGCGCCGACCAGCCCCCCCCGGTCGATGGCGAACACCACCGGAAGATTCTGGATCGCGACATCGTGGATGAGCTGGTCATAGGCACGCTGCAGGAAGGTCGAGTAGATCGCGACCACCGGCTTGAGCCCTTCACAGGCAAGGCCTGCCGCGAAAGTGACCGCATGCTGTTCGGCGATCCCGACATCGAAATAACGCGCAGGGAAACGCTCGGAAAACTCCACCATCCCGGATCCTTCCCGCATCGCCGGAGTGATGCCGACCACCTTTTCATCCTTCTCCGCCATGTCGCAAAGCCATTTCCCGAACACTTCCGTGTAGGTCGGCTTGCCGGAAGGGGCGCCGGCGATGCCGCAGCTGGAATCGAATTTCCCCACCCCATGGTAGAGGATCGGGTCCATTTCCGCGTGGGAGTATCCCTTCCCCTTGCGGGTCACGACATGCAGGAATTGCGGTCCCTGCAGGCGGCGTACATTGGTGAGCGTGGAGATCAGCGCTTCCAGATCGTGCCCGTCGATCGGGCCGATGTAGTTGAAACCGAATTCCTCGAAGAGCGTTCCGGGGGTCACCATTCCCTTGACATGCTCTTCCGCCCGCTTGGCGAGTTCCAGCACGGGAGGAACCACGCGCAGAACCTTTTCTCCCGCCCTTCTCGCTGCGGAATAGAAGCTTCCGGAGAGGATGCGGGCGAGGTAATTGTCGAGCGCGCCAACGTTCTTCGAGATCGACATTTCGTTGTCGTTGAGGACGACGAGCAGGTTCGCATCCAGCACGCCCGCGTTGTTGAGGGCTTCGAAAGCCATTCCCCCGGTGAGCGCGCCGTCCCCGATCACCGCGACCGCTCGCCGCTGCAACCCCTCGAGCTTCGCCGCCACCGCCATGCCGAGCGCAGCACTGATCGACGTGCTCGAATGCGCAGTGCCGAAAGAGTCGAATTCGCTCTCGCTGCGCTTCGGAAAGCCGGAAATTCCGCCCTTCATTCTGAGCCCGCTCATCGCTTCGCGGCGGCCCGAAAGGATCTTGTGGGCATAGGTCTGGTGACCGACGTCCCAGACGATCCGGTCGTAAGGGGTGTTGAATACATAATGGAGGGCGATGGTGAGTTCCACCGTGCCGAGATTGGAGGAAAGGTGCCCCCCGGTCCTGCAGACAGACTCGATGATGAACTGGCGCAATTCCTCGGCGAGTTTCGGCAGCGATTTCCTGTCGAGGCCGCGCAGGTCGTCCGGGGAGTCGATCTGTTTGAGAAGCGCAACCATCAGAACTGCCTCTGCACGATGAAATCGGTCATCTGCCTCAACCTTTCCGCCCTTTCCCCGAACCCTTCCAGCGCCTCCAGCGCGCTTCGGTGCAGGTCTTGCGCCATTTCCTTCGCCTGTTTTATCCCGAGCAGGGAAACATAAGTGGGCTTGTTGTCCTTGCTGTCCTTGCCAGCGGTCTTGCCGAGGGTGGCCGTGGAGGATTCTGCATCCAGGATGTCATCCACCACCTGGAAGGCGAGCCCGACCGATTTGGCGAAATGGTCGAGCTTCGCCAGATCCTCGTCGCCGATCTCCCCGCAATACGCGCCGAGCAGGATTGCCGCGCGGATGAGTTCCCCGGTCTTCCTGATGTGCATGTTTTCAAGTTCCGGCAGATCGAGCTGGCGCCCCACGCTTTCCAGGTCGATCGCCTGGCCGCCCGCCATGCCCCGCGGGCCTGCCGCATGGGCGAGCAGCCTCACCATTTCCAGCTGCACAGCGGGATTTTTTGCGACCGGTCTCTCCGCCATCACCTCGAACGCCAGGGACTGCAGGCTGTCCCCCACGAGCAGCGCGGTCGCCTCGTCGTATTCGACATGGCAGGTCGGCTTGCCGCGGCGCAACACGTCGTCGTCCATGCAGGGAAGATCGTCGTGGACGAGGGAATAGGCATGGATCAGTTCGACCGCACAGGAAACCCGCATCACCGATTCCGCATCGGCCCCGCTGATCTCTCCGGCGGCATGCGCGAGAAGCGGGCGAACCCTTTTCCCGCCTCCCAGGGCGGAATAGCGCATCGCATCGTGCAGCCTTGCCGGCATTGCATGAGGAAGGATTTCTTCGAGAGATTTCTCGACTGCATTCTGGCGGGCACGAACCCAGGACTGAAAATCGTCATTCAACATCTGGGGTCCAGTTCTTCAGGGTGCCGGATTCGAGCACTTCGATCTGCTGCTCCGCGTCCTTCAGCTTCGACTGGCAATACTGGAGCAGGGTCGCACCCCGCCGGTAGGCGGCCAGGGAATCTTCCAGGGAAAGCTGCCCCGCTTCCATCTTGGCGACAATGGATTCCAGTTCGGCGAGCGCCGCTTCGAAATTTTCGGGAGAATTTTCCGGCTTGGTCATGAAACTTTCCTAAACCGTAAAAATATCCTAATCGAACCATTCCGGTCAATCATGAAAGAAATATTGCGCTTTTTTTCAAATTGATAAAAAATATATAGTTTAACCTGTTCAAGAGGAAGCGGTGATGTCCGATACGCTAGGGGTTTCGGCTGGACTTGCGCCTTTGCCAGCGAGTTGGTACTTCAGCCAGGATGTGGCTGATATAGAGAAAAGCGTACTCTTCGACGCTGGTCCGGGTTATGTCGGTCACGAACTCATGGTGCCGAATCCGGGAGATTATCACTCGATCGACTGGATGAAGGATACCAGGCTTCTGCTCAGAAACGAGCAGGGGGTGGAACTCCTCAGCAACATCTGCCGCCACAGGCAGGCGACCATGCTCGAAGGCAGGGGAAATGCCCGCAACATCGTCTGTCCGCTGCATCGCTGGACCTATGATCTGGAAGGGAAGCTGATCGGCGCGCCGCACTTCCCGGAAAATCCCTGCCTCGACCTCGGCAAATATCCGCTTCAGAACTGGAACGGGATGCTTTTCGCAGGAAAGCGCGACATCCAGAAGGATCTCGCCAATTTTTCCCTGTTCAAGGACCTCAATTTCTCCAATCACGTTTTCGATCGCGTGCATATCGACGAATACGAATGCAACTGGAAAACCTTCATCGAGGTTTATCTCGAGGACTACCACGTCGCGCCCTTCCATCCCGGGCTCAACAGCTTCGTCGACTGCGACCAGCTATCCTGGGAATTCGGAGACTGGTACAGCGTTCAGGTGGTTGGGGCAAGATATGCAAAAGTGAAGTCCGGAAGCCCGGTCTACCAAAACTGGCGCGAACTCCTTTTGAAATATGATCACGGCAGGGAATTCGACCGGGGCGCAATCTGGGTGGTCTATTACCCCAACATCATGATCGAATGGTATCCTCATGTGCTCGTGATCAGCACCGTGGTTCCGAGAGGCGCTGACCGCTGCACCAACATCGTGGAATTCTATTATCCCGAGGACATCGCGCTCTTCGAGCGGGATCTGGTCGAAGCCGAAAAGGCCGCCTACCTGGAAACCGCAATCGAGGACGCGGAAATCATCCGCAAGATGACCGAAGGAAGGGAGGCGCTCCATCGCGCAGGAATGAGCGAGTCTGGACCCTACCAATCCCCGATGGAAGATGGAATGAAGCATTTCCACGACTTCCTGGTGAGGGAAATCTCCCCCCGCCTGTAAGACCTTGGAGCTTCTGAAGCCCTTCATCGGCAGGGATTTCCTCCTGCAGGCTGCCGCAGTTTTCCTGGGGCTGCTGATTTCGTGGGCGCTTTCCCGGCTGGCGGGCAGAAGCCGATGGCCGGGAACCAGGCTGGTTTTCCCGGTTTCCTGGATACTGCTCATCCTGCTCGCCAGGGAAGCCCTCTCCCATCTCCACAGACCGGTCGCGGCAATCGAACTGGCCATCCCGGCGGTACTGGCATTGACCGCCATCCGCATCATCGTCTACATGATGCGCACCATTTCCTCCGGAGAACAATGGCTCTCCGCATGGGAGAAAATCGTCACCTGGGCGATCTGGACCCTGTTCCTGCTGAAGATATCCGGCCTTCTGCACGGCCTTTTCCTCGCACTCGACGAATTGAGCTTCAGTTTCGGCAAGGCCAGGATTTCCGCGTTGACCGTCCTGCAGGCAGCGGTTGCGGTGGCCGCCAGTTTCCTCATCGCGCTCTGGGCAAGCCTGTCGATCGAAAAGCGCATCATGGGGGCGGAGATTCTGGACATGAACCTCAGGGTCATGCTCTCCAAGCTCACCCGCACTCTGCTGCTGGTGGTGGCATTCCTTGCCGCGCTTTCGGCTGCCGGAATCGACATGACCGTGCTCTCCCTTTTCGGCGGCGCGCTCGGCGTGGGGCTCGGACTCGGCCTGCAGAAAATCGCGAGCAATTACGTGAGCGGATTCATCATCCTGCTCGACCGCTCGATCCACATCAACGACATCATCAGCGTCGAAGACAGAATGGGCGTGCTCACCAAACTCACCACGAGGTATGTGGTGCTGAAGAGTACGGATGGAAGCGAAGCGCTGATTCCTAACGACACCCTCATCACCTCGACCGTGATCAACCATACCTACAGCGACCGGCAGGTGAATCTCACCCTGCCGATCCAGGTCGGTTATTCCACCGACCTCGATTTCGCCATGAACATCATGAAGGATGCCGCGGTCCATCAGCCGAGGGTGTTGAAGGACCCCGAGCCCAAGGTGTATCTTCGGTCTTTCGCGGACAGCGGGATCGATCTTTCGCTCTCTTTCTGGATCGCAGACCTGGAAGAAGGAAGGTTCGGACTCATTTCCGACATGAATCTCGAGATCTGGCGCGAATTCAAAAAGCACGGCATCGAAATCCCGTTCCCGCAGCGCGAAGTGAGGATCCTCGAAAAATAGCCTTGATCTTTCCCACAATTTGTGTATAGTCTTTCAGGTTGCAACTCGCTTCTGGAATCATCGATGTCATTTCTCGGCTTCACCCCCTGGCAGGTCGTTCTCGCCACCCTGGCCCTCACGCATGTCACGATCGCGAGCGTCACCATTTTTCTGCACAGGCATCAGGCGCACAGGGCGCTCGACCTGCACCCGATCCCTTCCCATTTCTTCCGGTTCTGGCTGTGGCTCACCACCGGAATGGTCACCAAGGAATGGGCCGCGATCCACAGGAAGCATCACGCAAAATGCGAAACGGCGGAGGATCCGCACAGCCCTCAGGTTTTCGGCATCAACAAGGTGCTCTGGGGAGGCGTCTTCCTGTATGTAAAGGAGTCCAGAAACCCCGAAACCATGACCCGATACGGGCATGGAACGCCGGATGACTGGATGGAAAGAAACGTCTATTCGCGTTTCCCCAAGATGGGAATCGTCCTGATGGCAGCCATCGACCTTTTTCTCTTCGGCTGGCCCGGCATCCTGGTATGGGGTGTGCAGATGATCTGGATTCCTTTCTGGGCTGCAGGCGTCATCAACGGCGTGGGGCATTATTTCGGCTACCGCAATTTCAGGGCGGAGGACGCGAGCACCAACCTGTTTCCGATCGGCATCCTGATCGGCGGCGAGGAACTGCACAACAACCACCATGCGCATGCCTCCTCGGCACGTCTTTCCTCGAAATGGTACGAATTCGACATCGGCTGGATGTACATCCGTCTGCTTGAGATGGCCGGACTGGCGAAGGTGAAGAAGGTCGCGCCCAAGCTGCGCCTTCAGAAGGGCAAGGGCTCGTGCGACCTGGATACCCTTCAGGCTGTGATCACCCATCGTTACGAAGTGCTGGCGAAATATGCGAAGACGCTCAAAAGCATCCATGCCGAGGAGATCGGCAGGATCCGCACTTCCGGCATAGATCTTTCGACGATCGGGAAATGGCTGCATGCGCGCGAACTCGACGAAAGCTCGAGGGAAAAACTCAGGGCTGCGCTCGATTCCAGCCAGGCGCTCAAGACCGTCTACACCATGCGGGAGGAACTCGAAGCCCTCTGGGCGCGTTCAGCCGCGACCAAGGAGCAGCTCGTCAGGCAACTGGAAGACTGGTGCATCCGCGCGGAAGAGAGTGGAATTGCCCAGCTCAAGGCCTTCTCGATCAGGCTGAGAAGCTACGCCTGAAACCAATTCAGGGCACCCTGCCTTGAATGATCAAGGGACGCCCCCATATGGGGGTTGTCCGCAACGAATTAAGGAGACAGCATGTTTAAAAGGACAGGCATCATACTGGCAACCGCGTTGCTGCTCGGCGGGACTGCGATTGCGGCGAACGACCCGACCCTGCATCAGGTTTATCAGGCAACCCAGGCGGGCAGACTCGATGAAGCCCAGCAGATGATGAACCAGGTGCTGAAGGACCATCCTGACAGCGCCAAGGCACATTATGTCGAAGCGGAAATTCTGGTCCGGCAGGGCAAAAAGAGCGACGCGGCTTCCGAACTCCAGACTGCGCAGCGCCTCTCTCCCGGACTTTCCTTCGCCAGCGCCGAGGCGGTGAACACGCTTCGCGCGGCGATCGAAGGACAGGGGGCGCCTGTGCAAAGAAGGCAGGGCTTCCCCTGGGGAATGCTTTTCCTCGGAATCGGCGCGATCTTCGTGATCTACTTCGTGTTCCGTTCCTTCGCAGGTCGTAGCCGCTACGTCCCCGCCCAACCCTACGGCGGCCAACCCGGCTTCGGTCCAGGATATGGCCAGGGATATGGCGGCCAGGGCTACGGCCCGATGGGCGGTGGCGGCGGAATGGGATCCGGAATCCTTTCCGGTCTTGCAACCGGCGCTGCGGTCGGAGCGGGAATGGTGGCCGGGGAGGAAATCGCGCATCACCTCATGGGCGGGGATTCCGCATCCAGGGGCGACATGACCGCCGCATCCGATTCATGGAACAGCGGGCAGGATTTCGGTGTCTCGGACAATTCCTCGTGGGACGACGGTTCGACTTTCGCCGACAATTCGGATTTCGGCGGAGGCGACTGGAGCTGATGCTTCGAGGCCGGGTTCTCCCGGCCTGTTTCAGGAAATTTCCTTCTCGATCTTCTCGCAAAGGGTCTTCAGGATCCTGATCCTGGCGTAAAGCTTGTCGTTTCCTTCCACCAGCGTCCATGGCGCAAGATCCGTGCTGGTTCTGTCCACCATGTCGCACACCGCGGTTTCGTAATCATCCCATTTTTCACGGTTTCTCCAGTCCTCTTCCGTGATCTTGAAGCGTTTGAATCCGATCTTCTGTCTTTCCTCGAATCTCGCGAGCTGCTGCTCCTTGCTGATCGCAATCCAGAACTTGAAAAGAAAGGCCCCGTTCTCGACGAGTTGCTGCTCGAAGTCGTTGATTTCGTTATATCCTCTCAACCAGTCCGCTTCGGAACAGAATTTTTCCACACGCTCGACCAGCACCCTTCCGTACCAGGAACGGTCGAACAGGGTGAACCGGCCATGCCCCGGCATGTGCCTCCAGAATCTCCACAGATAAGGGTGGGCGAGCTCCTCGTCGGTGGGTGCCGCAACCGGAATCACCTGGTATTTCCTGGCATCGAGCGCGCTGGTGATCTTCTTGATGCTCCCTCCCTTGCCCGCCGCGTCCGGCCCCTCGAAAACGGCGATCACCGAACGTTTTTCGAATCCGGGATGGCGGGAAAGCTGACTCAGTTTTCCCTGGTAATAATCGAGCTGCTTTTCGTATGCGTGCTTCGCAAGATGCAGCCCGAGATCGAGGGATCCCAGGATATGACGGTTGTCTATGGTGGGAAGAAGGGGGAAACCGTTCGCGGGCTTCGCCAGCCTGCTTTCCTTCAGTTTCTCTTCCAGTGCGGCGAGCAGGGTTTTTCCCACGGTCAGGTTCCTGTAATTGGAATCCATTCCTTCCACGACGATCCATGGGGCTTCCGCAGTGCTGGTAAGACGCAATGCATGTTCCGAAATCTTCTTGAACTTGTCGTATTTCTTGAACCGTTCCCAGTCGGTTTCGGACACCCGCCAGCGTGTCTTCGGATTCTTCTGCAATGATTCCAGCCTTGCCTTCTGCCTTTCCCTGGAAAGGTGGAACCAGAATTTCAAAACCAGCGCCCCTTCGTCGGTGAGCATTTTCTCGAAGCGGGCGATTTCCTGGAGCCGCTGATCGAAATCGGCCGGCTTGGCATGTCCCATGACGCGATCGACGATCGGTTCGGTATACCAGGAACCGAAAAAGATTCCGATCTTTCCCTTCGGGGGAAGCGCTCTCCAGAACCGCCACATGTAAGGGCGCTCCCTTTCCTGTTCGTCCGGATCGGAAAAGGCCACGGTATGGATGTGATGGGGATCCATCCAGTCGTTGAGCAGGTTGACCGTTTCCCCCTTTCCCGCGCCATCCACCCCGCCAATGAGGAGGATCACCTGGAATCCTGCGCGCTGGGAAAGTTCGAACTGCGCATCCAGCAGGGCTTCCCTCAACCTGGGGACTTCCCTTTCGTATTCCTTTTTCGAAACCTCGTGCCCCAGTTCAGCCGATTCGAACATTTCATCTCCTTTACCAGGGCACTTCGATGCCGTCGAATCCGACAAACTTTCCGGAATCTGCAAGAGTGATCCGGTCGAGCACCCTCTTCATTCCCGAAACGCTCTCCTCCACCCCGATGAGGGCATGAGGTCCGCCCATGTCCGTCTTCACCCAGCCCGGGTGAAGCGCGACCGAGATGAGTCCCCTTGGTGCGAGATCCAGCGCAAGGTTCTTCATCACCATGTTTGCGGCGGCCTTGCTGGTCCTGTAGAGATAGCTACCGCCACTGGTGTTATCGGCGAGGCTGCCCATCTTGCTGGTGACGGTGGCGATCGTGCCGCCTTTTCGAAGCATCGGAACCAGGGTTTCCGCGAGCAGGAGCGGCGCCATGGAATTGACCGCGAAGGCTTTCATCCAGTCGTCGTAATCGGTTTTCCCGAATCCCCCGGAATCGGATTCCGGATAGATTCCCGCATTGTTGAGCAGAAGATCGAAGTTCTGTCCGAACAGCGCCTTGCCGAGGGATGCGATCTGGTTCCGGTCCGCGACATCGAGAGGCAGAATCCGGACCTCCCCTTTTTTTGCGAGATTTTCGAGTCCGGGGGAGGCCTGCCTTGCGCAGGCGAGCACCCTCCACCCGTCTTCAGAATACTGGCGCACGAACTCCAGTCCGATTCCGCGGCTTGCGCCGGTGATGAGCACAGTCTTCATTTCCCCCCCAGGATGGACAAAAAACCAAGGGTAAACCAGTCAGTGCATCTTTTCCAGTGGAGACCCGCCGAGGGCCACGAAAAGCCGCACCGTGTCCTGAAGGCGAACCCTTTCTTCATCCATCAGGGCAAGCCTTGCTTCGAGGAGCCTTCTCCTTGCCGCTTCGAGACCGATTTCCCCCTCGCTCCCCGCATCGCGCCTTGCGCCCTCGATGCCCAGACGTTCCTGCGCATCGGAAAGCCTGCCGGAAAGGATACGGATTTGGTCCTCATCCCGCGAAACAGCCGAAAGCGCATCTTCCACCTCGCCGAAAGCATGGAGGATCGTCTGCCTGTATCTGGCAAGGGATGCCAGATAGGCATGTTTCGCCTGATTCCTTTGCGCATCGATCGATCCCGCATCGTAAACGGGCGCTGCGATCTGGGCGGCAAGGGACCATGCGCTCGCAACGCTCCTGAAGATGCCTGCCGGGGTCAGCGCTTCCTGCATCAGGTTCGCGGTAAGGGTGAGAGAAGGGTAAAGACGGGAATCCGCAATCCCGATGGCCGCGCTGGCAGCATGGAGATCTTCTTCGGAAGCAAGGATATCCGGGCGCATCCTGACGAGTTCCGAAGGAAGACCTGCCGGAATCCTTGCCGGAAGGGAAATCCTGGAGAAATCCGGAACGGCAGGCGCTTCTTCCGGCGTTTTTCCGAGCAGGATGGAGAGGGAATGGCTGCCTGAGGAGATGCTGTCCATGATCTGGGGAATGCGCTTTTTGTCCTCCTCCAGATCTTCCGAGGCCGCCAGCACCTCCATCCTGGAGGAGGCTCCTTCCTCGTAGGAAGCCTCGGCCAGGGAAAGTGCTTTCAGGTCGGAAAGGACGATGGAACTGGCGATTTTCCGCTCTTCCTTCCCGAAGGAGATCCCGATCGCTTCCATGACCACATTCCCGGTGAGGACCACCCAGGCCGCATCGAGTTGATGGGCGAGGTATCGCTGTTGCGCCTTCCGCAGTTCGATGCTGCGGCGCAGGCCTCCTGAAAGATCGGGACTCCAGCTCGCGAACGGGCCCACTTCGTAATAGGTGAAGGGGGGAATGGCGAAATTCGATGGCCCGAAAAGCGCCACACCGTATTTCTGGCGTCCCGTGGCCGCCCCGATCCCGACCTGCGGCATTTCTCCGGCTTCGGCGATCCTGACCTCCTCGGCAGCCTGTGCAACCGACTGCCTCGCCGCTTCGAGATCCTGGTTGCCTCGCATCGCGCTCTTCACGAGTCCGTCGATTTCAGGCGAGGAAAACAGTTTCCACCATTGCTCCTGCAGCCTTTTGCCGACGACCACTCCCTGCGAATCCCAGGATTTCATGGAAGGTGCGGCCGGCCGCCTGAAATCCGGACCGGAGCTGCAGGCCGAAAGCAGCAGAACGAACAAGAAGATCCTTTTCATGCAGCCTTCCTCGCCGGCTTGAGGAGCACGAGCAGCGGGATCACCACTGCGGTTGCGAGCATCATGAGCTGAAAGTCGTCCAGATAGGCGATCATCGCAGCATGATTGGTGATCTTCGCGTCCAGGGATGCGATTTCCGGAAGGCTCATCGTTGCGGATGTGACATGGGTTGCGAATTCGGAATGGACAATCTGCGTGTTGCGGGTGAGCAGTGTCTGCACTGCGGAAATGCCGATCGCGCTGCCGATGTTTCTCTGCAGGTTGAAAAATGCAGTCCCCTCGTTCCTGAATTCTTTTGGCAACGTACCGAATGCCAGGGTGGAAAGGGGAACATAGGCGAGACCGATGCCGAAACCCTGGATCAGCCCGGAAATGACGACGGGTTCCTCCCCCATCATGAGATCGAACCCGGTCATCTGCCACAGGGAGCATGCTGTGAGGGAAAGCCCGCTCGCCATGATGATGCGCGCATCGATCTTTCCGATCAGCCTTCCCACCAGCATCATCGCGATCATGGTGCCCGCACCCCTTGGCGCGGTCACCATGCCGCTGGTCACGGCAGGATATCCCATCTGGTTTTGCAGCATCGGAGGAATGAGTGCGAGCGTGGCGAAAAGCACCACGCCGATCAGGAAGATGAAAATATTCGATGTGACGAAATTCCTGTCCGAGAAGAGCGCAGGTCGCAGGAAGGGATGGGGATGGGTGAGGGTATGAACGATGAACACGTAAAACGAGACCGTCGCGACGAGTGCCTCGATGACGATCTCGCCGGAAGAAAACCAGTCCTTCAGCGTGCCCCGGTCGAGCATCAACTGGAGCGAACCGATCGCAATGGCGAGCGAAAGAAATCCCGCGAAATCGAAAGGCCGGTGCTGCTTTACCGTTTCCGGAAGGGATGCAGCAAGCCCCAGGAAGGCCACGATTCCGATCGGCACATTGATGAAGAAAACCCAGCGCCAGCTGTATTCGTCGGTAAGCCATCCTCCCAGCACCGGGCCGAGAACGGGGCCCAATGTGACGCCCACCCCCCACATCGCCATCGCGCGCCCGTGATGCTCGGGAGGATTGATGTCGAACAGAACTGCCTGGGATAGCGGTACGAGCGCTGCACCGGAAATTCCCTGGACGAGGCGGAAAAAAACGATCTCGGGGAGCGATGCGGATAGACCGCAAAGCGCCGAAGACAGGGTGAACCCCGCCACCGAAATCAGGAAGATGCGTCTTCTGCCGAATCGCCCCGCAAGCCAGCCCGTGAGCGGAATCATGATGGCGGCTGCGATGATGTAGGAAGTGAGCACCCAGGCCATCTGATCCAGCGTGCCGGAAAGCGCGCCCTGCATGTCGGGAAGTGCGACATTGGCGATGGTCGAGTCGAGCGCCTGGAGCGTGGTCGCCGCCATGATGGAAAAAGTGATGAGCGGGCGGTTGAGATCCTCTTCGGGAATGCCGGAATGAGGGGGATGCGGGAGCGTCGCCCCTTCACCCGCCTCCTCGATGATTTCCCCGACTTCGCTCATCTCAGGTCGACCTTCACGGTGGCACTCAATCCTGCGCGCAGCGGATGTCGCGCATCCAGCGAGATCCTGACCGGCAGGCGTTGCACCACCTTCACCCAGTTTCCGGTCGCATTCTCGACCGGGAGGATGGAAAAGCTCGAACCCGTACCCGGGCTGAGGCTTTCCACCTTTCCCTCGAACTTCTCGCCTGGATAGGCATCGATGAGGACTTCAGCCCGCTCCCCCGGCTTCATCCTCGCCAAATCGGTTTCGCGGAAGTTCGCCTCGATCCACTGCCGTGTATCCGAGATCAGCGAAAATACCGGGACCGCCTCCTTGATGTAGTCCCCCTTTCCGAGATTTTCCACCCGGGTGACGATTCCGTCCGAAGGAGACTTGACGATGGTATAGGAGAGCTCGAGCTGCGCCTTGGCGAGCTTCGCCATGGCGAGCTTCACATCCGGATGATTGTCCACCTCGATATCCGGATTTCCCGCGAGGGAGGATTTCAGGTTCTCCCTCTCTTCCCTGGCTGCATCGACTCCGTATTTGGCCATTTCCAGGGAATGCCGCGCAGAATCGAGATCTTCCCCCTTCGAAGCTCCCCTTGCCTGGAGTTTTTTCTGCCTTTCCCATTCGTGTTCGAGATAGGAAAGCTTTTCTTTTGCAGCCAGCTCTTCGGCGGATTTTTTCCGGTAGTTCGCCTTCAACGCGGAAATCCTGAGCCTGGTCGAATCAAGCGCCTCTTCGGCCTCCCTTACCGCGAGCCGCTCGTCCCGGTCGTCCAGCCTGAAAAGGGTCTGCCCCTCCCGAACTTGCTGATTGTCCTTCACGTCGAGTTCGACGACCCGGCCTGCAATGCTCGGGCTGATTTCGATCCTGGCGGCACGGACATAGGCATCATCCGTGGATACGGAGTTCATTCCTGCATAATGAACAGAGGCTGCGACGAGAATCAGGAAGGCAGGTCCGCCGAAGAGCAGGAGCTTCCTGTGCTTTCCCAGCCAGCCGCCGGTTTGCTTGGTTTCCTTCATGAACTTCGCCGCAAAAATATCATTCTATCGCGGCAAGATTCCCGGGATAATCCCATATAATTCGCATATATTGTTCGATAAGGACGAATAATGAGAGGAATGGAATTTGCCGAGCTGAAGGCCTTCATCGAGGTGGCGGAAAGGGGGAATTTCGCAAGAGCGGCAGCCTATCTCGGCATGGCGCCTTCCTCGCTCAGCCAGACCATCCGCTCTCTGGAGGAACGACTCGGGGTCAGGCTGCTTCACAGGACCACGCGCAGCGTCTCGCTCACCGAAGCGGGGGAAGCGCTTCTTTCCAGGGTGAGCCCTGCTTTCCTGGAACTGGATGCGGCGATCGAAGCGATCAACGATTTCCGCGACGTGCCGAAAGGGACCCTGAGGCTCAGCGTTTCGACCATCCCCGCGCAGATGATCATCGCGCCGATGCTGAAGGATTTTCTCGCGGCCTATCCCGCCATCCATCTCGAGATCACGGTGGACGACATCAACACCGACATCGTGCGGGGAAAATACGATGCCGGAATCCGCTACGGCAGCCTGATCGCCCAGGACATGGTCCAGGTGGAGGCGAGCCCCCCTTCCAGGATCATCGCATTCGCCTCCCCGGATTATCTCGACAAGCACTCTTTGCCGGAAATGCCGGAGGACCTGCAGCTTCACGACTGCATTCGCTTCAGGCTGGGAAACCAGCAGCTTCTTCCCTGGGAATTCGAGAAGGATGGCAAGAAAATGGAAGTCGCCGTGAAGGGCTCCCTCGTCGTCAACGACGTGGATCTGCTCATCAAGGCGGTGAAGGACGGGATCGGCGTGGGTTACATGGCCGAGTCCTATATGCAGCAGGACATGGAAAAGGGATTGCTGGTTCCGATGCTGACCGACTGGTCGCCCACCTATCTCAGCTGGTACCTGTATTACGCGGGAACCCCTTCCGCTCCCCTCAGGGCCTTCATTTCACATCTCAGGGAGCGGCTTCAGACCGGATTGCCTTCCTCGTCGAGGTAGAATTCGTTCATGGCGCGCTCTACCTCTGCCATCAGGGTGAGCACCGGGCCGCCACCCATCATGATCGCGACCGAGCAGACTTCCATGATTTCCTCGACCGTGACTCCGGCAAGCTTGCAGTTCCGTACATGCAACCCAATGCAATAATGGCATTGCTGGGTGAGCGCCATGCCGAGCGCGAGGCGCTCCTTCTCCTTCTTGTCCAGCACCCCGTCTTTCATGGCTTCGTTCATGAAAGCCTGGATCTTACCCATCACTTTCGGATTGTATTCGGAAAAAAGCTGGAGGCCGCGGTGCGCGTGCTCCAGGATTTTTTTCTCGCTGTCCGATCCCTTGGGCTTGTGTTCCGATGTCATGTGGTTCACCTTGATTTTGCAAGTGCAGAGTTTGATGATTCTACCTGCATTATCTTGCCCTGTTTGCAGGATTTCAGTCCTTGTGCCCAAGTTTCCATTTTGGATCACCCTGACCACACTCGAGCCAGGCGATTACCTGTTGCTTTTCATTCTGATCAGGATCGACCCAAAGAATGTCTCGCATGTCAGCAACATTATCTGACAACCCGGCAAACAAAATCCTTGCGGTATCGTCCAATGAAACGATCCGCCTGTCTGTCCCGAGCGCGGCTTCAACAAGATGGCAGTCCTTGAGCATGGCGTCTTTTTTAGACTGAGGGATCTCTTTTCCCTCTATTTCTTCCCTGATATCCGAGTTCTCTCCGATATTGAGTGCGATCAACTTCTTGCGCGCAACCATGGTTCTCCGCCATTTTCGAGCAAATCCAGATTGGTGATTGTTCCATTCGGCAGCGATGGCTGGTGTCATGACGATTTTGTGGCAGCTATCCAGAACGGCCTTCAAAAAGTCGCGGCAATTAGCGGGGGTTGGATGCGTCGATTCTTCGCCACCCGAAGCCCTTGCGACCGAAGCGTCGATCACAAGCCTTTTGGAGTACGAATTTTTCATGAGTGATCGAATTTTGCAAAAAGCTTGGCTTCTGCTGCGGACAAGTACTCGTTCTCGGAATTCAGTTCCACATCATCGAAATCCTCGGGCCAGTCTCCGAACGCGCCGGTATCATCGAGGTCTGCGCTGGTAACCGATGTGGCCCCCTTTTCGTCGCGAAGAAACCAGTGCAATTTGACAAGGTCTTGCGCCAATTCGTCTTTCGCGACCAGTGTCTGGACGCCTTGCAGCAGCAATGCGCTGTGCGTTTCGACGATGACGATCACCCCGCGCCTGGCGGCTGCCGCCAGAATTTTGGCAAGTGCGCGTTGCGCGGCAGGATGGAGATGGATCTCGGGTTGCTCGATGTAAACCAGTTGCCCCGGTTCTGCGGCAAGCAATGCAACCAGAACCGGCAGGGTTTGGGATACGCCGAACCCGACGTCTGCGATGCTGACCAGATCCTGCCCGCCTCCGCGCAAGCTGTGCGGCAAACGTCCCACCTTCAGTTCAACCTGGGTTTCGTCACGCTGCTTGGCTTCAACTTTCCAGGTCAGCCCCAGGCTTTCCAGATCAGCCCCCAATTGCGACAATCTGGTGTCGTTGTTTGATTGCCAATGTTTGATTACGCTGGCCACATAGACTTCGAAGGTTCCGGGAAAGGAATCCCCTACCGCAGTGGTTTTGTAATCGCGCTCGGGGTTGCCGCGCAGTCCCGGGACATGGATCATCTTGCCGATCATTTCGGCCAGACCTTCCCCGGGATTGAGCAAAGAAATTTTGGCATTCCAGGCCGTTCCAAAATCCAGTTCCACATTAAGAAAAGAGCGGTCCCGGACGATTTTTAATTTGCCCTGTTTTAAAAAATCAGGAAGCATGGCTGGTGGCCAAGGAGGCCCGAGCTTTTCCAGCCCTTTCTGGATTGATGCCGGATCCGAATCTCTGGTAATGACGATTTCCTTTTCTTTGTAGGAAAACGTATTGCTGAATATCTCAAGCCCCTTGTCTGGTATATGCTGAAAGCAGAGTTCAATTTTTCTGCTGCCGATTTCAAACTCGACGGAAAATGTTTTTGTGGCGCTGGAACCGGGTGTCTTCGACAACAGCTGGTCTGCCGAAGTCATGCGAACATTGGCCCCCCCCAACAGCAGACTCCCTGGATCATATGGTGCATCGAGGGTTTGCTTGAGCAACAAAACCGGTTGCATGATGCTCGATTTGCCGCCGCTGTTCGCTCCGGCCAAAATGGTCAGGGGACGAATTTCGATACGCTGCTTACTGAACAGGGATTTGTATCCTGCGACCGAAATGGCTCCTAATGTGGGCCGATCCTGCCGAGATTTTTTGGGATTTGATTTCCTGGAACTACTTTGTTCGGTTGGTTTCGTTGACATTTCATTCCCATATTACCTTGGTCAAACATGCTGAAATCGTAGCACATTCATCAAGGAATCCGATTGCTCGGCGATAATGGGGAGCCCGGATTTATCCGGGCTCCCGGAATCAGAAGGAATTGAAGATGTCGTCCACCACGTTTTCCGCGATGCCCATTCCTGCGCCGAGGCCGAGACCGGTCATCATGTTGCCGAGAAAGCCGCTTCCGAAGGAAGGCCCCTGGCTCCAACCGCGCGGCTGCATCGGCTGCTGGAAATTCTGGGGCTGCTGGAAATTCTGCTGCTGGTTCTGCACCTGCTGCTCCAGCATCTGGATGTATTGCGCCATCTGCTGCATCATCTGCGTGGACATCTGATTGTAGTTCTGCACCGACATCGCGACTTCGCGCAGGTCCATGGCCATTTCGCGTCCGGTCTGCTCGTCCCTCGCATCTGTCCTGAGGCGCTGCGCGAGCGTCTGCATCTGCGAAATGATGTTCTGCGACTGCTGCTGAAGCTGTCCTGCCTGTTGTGCTGCCACCTGGTAATCCATTATTTTCTCCTCATGTTGCCTGCTCAGTGTTTGATTCTTCTGCGGGGCGGAAGTTCTTTCTGGTCATGGCCGCGGCGAAAAATCCGTCGGTTCCGTGCACATCCGGGCGGAGTTCCAGATATTTGCCCGTATCCAGCGGAATATGGTGTTCGGCGAGGATTTCCGCGCAATTCAAAAGCTCGAAATCCGGATGCGTGGACAGGAAATGCTCTACGATCTCGCGGTTTTCTTCCGGGAGGATGCTGCAGGTGGCATAGACCAGGCGCCCGCCCGGCTTCACGAGAACCGATGCGCCGGAAAGGATGGAAGCCTGCTTCTGCGTGAGTTCCAGAAGGCTTTCCTCGGATTGCCGCCACTTGAGATCCGGGTTCCTGCGCAAGGTTCCAAGTCCGCTGCAGGGCGCATCGACCAGCACGCGATCGATTTTGCCTGAAAGACGTTTCACCTTGATGTCGTTCTCGTTCTGGATGAGCACAGGATTGACGTTGGCGAGCCCCGATCGCTTCAGGCGCGGCTTCAGCCTGGCGAGTCTTTTTTCGGATACGTCCAAAGCATAGATCCTTCCGGTGGATCCCATCAGCGCCCCCAGCATCAGCGTCTTGCCTCCCGCTCCCGCGCAAAAGTCCGCCACCATTTCTCGCCTTTTTGGGGAAAGAATGTAGCCGAGAAGCTGGCTTCCCTCGTCCTGGACCTCGACCTTGCCCTCGAGAAAAAATTCATGCTCGTTGAGGGCGAGCCTGTCGGAAATGCGGATGCCGACGGGGGACCATTTCATGGGCTCCCCTTCCAGCCTTTCCAGGATTTCCTCGCGCCTGGCCTTCACGGTATTGACCCTGAGATCGAAGGGAGCCCTGCCCTGCAATCCTCGCCCGAGAGACAGGATTTCTTCCTCAGGCATGGAATTCCCGAGCTTCCTCACCACCCATTCCGGAAGCTCCGATCTCACTTCGAGCGAAAGGGATCCCGTCTGGACCGCTTTCACCTGCGAAAGCCATTTCTTCTCGGATTCGGAGAGATAATGTTCGAGTTCCCTGAGATTCATGCCCTCGACCCTGGAAAGGTAGGCGAGGAGCAGCTTTCTCGGCGTGCCGGGCTTTCCGTCGACTGCGGAAATGACGTGATCGAGGAAATATTTCCTGCGCAAAATGCCGAAGACGACTTCGGCCACGAAAGCGCGTTCCGCCCGTCCGGTTTTCCCGTCCTGGAAAAAATGTCGCAATCCGACGTCCACCGGCTCATTCAGCGGCAGGATCCTGCGCAGGGCATCGATCGCGAGGTCGATGCGCATTCCGTTGAGTTTCTTCATATTCGCTTGCATTGATCCATTGTACCTCAAAAGTTCCCCGGACCGGGGAGAGGATCCGGCTTGACACTCTGTATTTCAGAGCATAGACTCTGAAAATCAGAGCAGATGGGAGGCTTCATGTCCGCAGAAATCGAACTGGAATTCATCCGCTCCATGCTCTCTTCCGGTCACCGCTGCGTAAGGCTGGAGCGCCACTCCCTTCTGCTCTGGGGGCTCATCGGAGGATCATTGTGCGCCTTCACCGATCTGGTCGTAACGCAGGACAGATTCCCGGATCTGAAGATTCGGGCACTCGCCCTTTTCTGCTGGCTGTTCTTCTGGCTGGGCGGGGCGGCATGGCTCGACCATGCCATGACGACAAGAATCCGGTCAGAAAGGGACGAGACGCTCCCCTTCGTTCAGGCACAGATCACACGCGCATGGTGGATGCTGCTTTTCATGGGCACCCTGGGTTCCGTGGCCATGTTTTTCTACGGAGGGGGCTACATGGTCTATGCATTCTGGACTGTGCTGCTCGGGCTTGGCATCTATCTCTTCGGCCTCTTTTCCCTGCCGGTCGTGGAATGGATCGGCCTTGCCGCGATGCTGGTCGGCATCGCAGGACTGGCCACCCATCTGGGCATGGGAACCACGAAATGGCTTGCGGCCGATTCCTTCTCGATCGGGCTGCCGCTCGCAGGTTGGATGATGGAGAAAAACATGGGCGAAAGCCTGCCCGGCAGGACCGCAGCGCTTTTTTTCTGGCTTTCCCTGGTGATTTCACCCGCCCTGTTTCTGGGAGTTCGCGAAGCCCCTGTGCCTGAGGCCGGAGTCAGGGTCGTTTCTCTGTCCCGGGGCGCCGAGGTCGCATTGAAGATGGAAATGAATGGCGATCTGCTCGCGGTTCGCCCCGCTGATGGATTGTCCTTCACCCTCCTGCAGCCACTCGAAGTCGCGATGAAGGACGGTGTGCCGGAAGGGCGCTTCCGCTTCGGCCAGGGAAAATGGCTGAGCATCCGCGACGGAGCGCTGGGTCTGAGGATCTCTTCACTTTCCCCCCGCCTGGAAAACGGCATGCCGGTGGTGCATGCCGTCGCATCCCTGAAGGTGACCGGCAAATGAACCTGCCCGCGCTCGATCCACTGTTGCACCAGCCATTGCGAACCCGGATCGCCGCCTTTCTTTCCGGTCGCGGCGAATCCACCTTCTCGGAACTCAAGCGCATGCTCGATGCGACAGACGGGAACCTGGACGCCCACCTCGGAAAGCTGATCGAGGCGGGATATGTGGAATCCCGCAGGGAATCCGGACCGGGAGGGCGGTCGCAGACCGTCTATACCTTGACCGGAAAAGGTCGCTCGGCACTTTCCGCCTATGTTTCGCGGCTTTCCGAAATCGTCGCCCTGAGCGGAACCATCCCTTTTGTTCAAGCCAGCCTGGAAGGAAAACCATGAACAGGAAATTGCTGATCGTTTCGATGCTTGCCTTCCCGGGGTGCGCCTCGATGGCGCCCACGCAGAAAATCGCGACCCTGCCCGTAGTGGAGACCGGTCAGAAGGCGCCCACTGGCGGCGAATACGTCCTGCACATCGTGGCAGGAAAACCGGCGAATTTCAGGCTGATCGTGAAGGGAAACGCCCTGGAAAAAAATGGAGAGGCTATGACAACCGTGGTGCCGAAACAGGATGTCTGGCTCTACAAATCTTGGGCGAGCTTGGACGGGAAACACTGGAAGCCGGCCCGCGATCTTTTC
>JAJZTT010000028.1 GCA_021848705.1 Pseudomonadota bacterium | reverse complement strand
ATCATGTCAAAAGGGTTCCCTGCACAAAATATTTTAAACTTAGGATTGTTTGAGTTGTCAGTTTATAATCACCCAAGAGAATAGCACGGAGAATTTGATGTCTGCCAACAAAACGCTGGTTCCTGTCCTGCTTTCGCTTGCCCTGATCGGTTGTGTGCCGGGCAAGCAGCCAACGGTTGTGTCCGCATCCCCGCAGCCCGGTGTACAGCAAACCGCACCTGCACCGGGCGTGATGCTTCCCGACTTCTCCTCCCTCGTTGCGAAAGAAGGATCGGCAGTCGTCAACATCAGTTCCACCCGCATCGTTCGAGACAGCGACCAGTCTTCTCCACAGGACGGCCAGGACAACAGCGATCCCTTTTTCGATTTCTTCCACCGCTTCATGCCCAATCCTCCCCAGGCCCCGCGCGAATACCAGTCGAAATCGCTGGGCTCGGGATTCATCATCAGCCATGACGGTTACATCCTGACCAACGCCCATGTCATCGACGACAGCGACGAAGTCACCGTGAAGCTGACCGACAAGCGGGAATTCAGGGCAAAGGTGGTCGGTTCTGACAAGAACGCAGACATCGCCGTGCTGAAAATCAAGGCGAAGGACCTGCCCATCGTTCCGATCGGGGATCCTTCCAGGCTCAAGGTAGGAGAATGGGTGCTCGCGATCGGATCCCCATTCGGCTTCGACAACAGCGTGACTGCAGGCATCGTCAGCGCGAAAGGAAGAAACCTTCCCGACGAAAACTACGTCCCCTTCATCCAGACCGACGTGCCGATCAATCCCGGCAATTCTGGCGGACCGCTCTTCAACATGAAGGGAGAAGTGGTCGGCATCAATTCCCAGATCTACAGCAGAACCGGCGGCTA
This sequence comes from Pseudomonadota bacterium, assembly GCA_021848705.1. Lineage (GTDB taxonomy): Bacteria > Pseudomonadota > Gammaproteobacteria > Burkholderiales > JABEVD01 > JABEVD01. The sequence goes on along the minus strand of JAJZTT010000028.1, from coordinate 20,109 downwards.
TATGGGGTTATCGTTTGCGATCCCGATCGATGTCGCGATGAACATCGGCAACCAGCTCCGGGAAAACGGAAAGGTGAGCCGGGGCAGGCTGGGCGTCGAAATCCAGGAGCTCAACCAGGATCTCGCCAAATCCTTCGGCATGCCGGATGCGAACGGTGCACTGGTCGCCACGGTCGAGAAGGGAAGCCCTGCCGAAAAGGCGGGAATTCGCCCGGGTGACGTCATCATCCAGTTCAACGGCAAACCAGTCAACAGCTCCACCGAACTGCCCGCGCTCGTTGGCGCGACCAAGCCGGGATCCCATGTGAAGGTGAAGATCTGGAGAAACGGCTCCGCACAGGAAGTGGAAGTGCTGGTCGGAGAGTTGCAGTCCGCAGCCCCGCCGCAAGAGAAACCGCACAAGCGCATGCACATCAACCGCATCGGTCTCGCCACCCGCGACCTTTCCACGGACGAAAAAAAGGCTGCAGGAACCGATCACGGCATCGTCGTCGTCAAGGTTCAGGGCGCCATCCTGGAAACCCAGCTTGCTGAAGGCGACATCATCCTGGCATTGAACCATACCGAGGTGGACAGCACCGAGCAGTTCAACGACCTGCTCTCGCAGATCCCGAGAGGCAGGACGGTCGCCCTGCTCGTGAAGCGCGGCGGCAGTTCCGTCTACATCCCGGTCAGGGTGAACTAGGACGCCGCGCGGCGAAATAGCGCCGCCGGTAATCGAGTAGCGCCTGCTCGGCAAGCCCGAGCACGGTGCCCGCACGGTAGCCGGATCCTTCCAGGATTCCGGCATCCATCCCGGTGAGGATGGGAATGCCTTCCAGGGCAAATTCGATGGCATGCACGTGAAATTTTCCGGCCGCGACCGCCTCCGAGATTTTCGGAGAAAGCATCAGATGACGGCGGTTCGAGGCGGGAATGATGACCCCGTGGCTTCCGTCCAGTCCCTCCATTTCGCAGATGCCGAAAAACCCCTCGATCTTCTCGTTGACGCCACCGATTGGCATCACTTCGCCATGCAGATCCATCGCTCCGGTCACGGCGATCGATCTCGAGATCGGCACGCCGGAAAGGCTGGAAAGGAGCACGTAGAGTTCGGCAAGCGATGCGGAATCCCCTTCGACCCCGCTGTATTCCTGCTCGAAAACCAGCGATGCATCGAGATTGAGCGGGGCGATGTGGGAGAATAGCGCGCCGAGATGCGATTCGAGGATGAAAACCCCCTTGTCGTGATTGGGGCCGGACAGGGCTACTTCGCGCTCGATGTTCAGCACCCCACCCCTTCCCGGCACCGTGCTCGCGGAAACCCGCACCGGAAATCCGAACCGGTAGTCGCCGAGATCGATCTGGGTGAGACCGTTGATCTGGCCGACGCTCTCCCCCAAGACGCTGATCAGGAGTTCCCCCCTGCCCACTGCCTCGCGCATTTCGTCCTCCGGATAGCTGTGACGCGCCCGTCTCGCCTCCAGCGCTTCTTCCACATGCGCGGGCAGAACCATCCCCCCTCCTCTCTCCCTGGAAATTTCCGCACTCTCCAGGACCAGCATTTCGAGATGGAAGAAGCGCGCGCTCTGCATTTCCTGGTCGTCCGCCCTGCGGTGAGCATCTTCCAGCATGCGCGAGACCGCGGCCGCTGAAAACTGCGGAAGCCGGTGTTCCGCCACCACGTTCGCGATCAGGATGGAAGTGGCGAGATGCATCTCCCGTGTGCCCTTCATGGTGTCCGCAAAATCCACCTTCACCCTGAAATGACGCATGAAATCCGGATCGATCTCTTCGAGCTCGTAAAATTCCTCGCGGGAACCGATCAGGGCGATGCGCACTTCGAGATGGACCGGTTCAGGTTCGATCGACACCGAAGAAATCGAGGAATAGGCCATACCCGGCTCCTCGATGTGGACCAGATTGCTCCTCAGGTAGCGCCTGAGCTTTTCCCAGACGAGCGGCTCCCGCAGCAGATCGTCCAGATGCAGGAGCAGGAATCCAGAATTGGCCCGGATCAGGCTTCCGGCCCGGATCCGGGTGAAATCGGTGACGAGCACTTCGTTTTCCATGGCGAAGTCGATGCTGCCGAACAGGGTGCGGATCTGCGGATTGTCTTCCACCTCGACCGGCGCGCCGCAGGAACCGGAATGGTCGAGCAACAGATTGACCTCGCAGCGCGAGAACCAGTCTTCGCGCTCTTCCTTTTCAGCATCCTCCTCGAAAAGATGCAGGTTCTCCATGAGGCTTTCCACCATCGATTCCACATGCCTGGAAAATTTTTCCCGATCATGGATTTTCCCGAGCGCCCTGGCATGGAGGCTCTCCACCGCGGCTTCGACGATGGGCCTCGCCGCATCCATCCTGAGCGACTCCCTCGCCTCGTTCATCGCGCGCTCTTCCGGATGCATCGCATCCAGGAATTTCTGGATTTCCTCGCGAAGCAGTTCTTCGGATTTTTCGAGTTCCAGCCTTTTTTCGCTGGAAAGGGAAAGCACTTCCTCTTCCAGCATGGCCTGCCCCTTGCCGTCCAGGACGGTGAAGACCAGTCTGCCGTCTTCCCGCTTCAGGGAAAAATTGCGGCTCTCCGCAAAGTGCACCAGTTCCCGGTAGGCTGAAGATTCCCTTTCCCTGAATTTTTTGAGGATCCGGTCGCTCGAGAGCTTGAAGGGCTGTCCCGAAAGCTCTCTCGGAATTTCCCGCTGCAGGGTCGCGACGAAATCGGCGAGCGCATCCTTCAGCACCTTTCCCCCTCCCGTCTCGAGCCAGAAGTGATGCGGCCGCTCCGGGACCGGGAAATTGTGAAGATAACAAAGATCGGGGGCGCACGGGCGCTTTGCAGCTTCTTCCAGGAGCAGCGCCTTCATGAGGGAGGAACGGCCGCTTCCGGGCTCTCCCAGCACGAAAAGATTGTAATCCGGATGCCTGATCGAGATGCCGAGCCTCGCCGCCTTTTCCGCCCTTTCCTGGCCGATCCAGGGGAGCGCCTTTCCGGCGAGTTCCGAGGTATCCGAAAAGCCCAGGCTTTCCGGGTCGATGGTTCTGCGGAGATATTCCGCTTCGAGCCGATAGGTCGTCATGAGTCCCTCAGGAAGAAAGACGGATTGCGGTCAGGGCGATTCTCCTGCCGAGGGCCAGACAGAGTTTCCTCTCGTCCTGGGAAAGGGCACGGTCGTTGCCGATCCCGGAAACGTGGCTCGCTCCATACGGCGTGCCGCCGGTTGCCGTCGAGGCGAGCTCGGGCTCGGTATAGGGAAGCCCCACGATCATCATGCCATGATGCAGCAGCGGCACCATCATCGACAGCAGCGTCGCTTCCTGTCCGCCGTGCTGGGTGCCGCTTGAAGTGAAAAGCGCCGCCGGCTTGCCGCAAAGAACCCCCTTCATCCAGAGCGAAGTGGTGCCGTCCCAGAAATATTTCATGGAAGAAGCCATGTTTCCGAAATAGGAAGGGGAACCGAGCACGAGCCCCGCACAGGATTCCAGGTCGGAAGTTTCCACATAGGGCGCGCCCTGCTCAGGGATTTCCCCTTCCACCGCCTCGCATACCGCGGAAACTTTCGGCACCGTGCGCAATTTCGCCCGCGCACCCTCCACGCCCTCCACGCCTCTGGCGATGACATGCGCCATTTCCCTGACCGCACGGTCACGGCTGTAAAACAGAATCAGGATTTCCTTCATCTTCGACATCCGGTATTGGTTGATCGGGTATTATATAATCAGACCGGAACCGCCATGAACATCGAAAAGCCAATCCATTTCCTGCATTTTCTCGCCAGACGCTTCGGCGAGGAGCGCTGCCTGCAAGTCGCGGGAAGTCTCACCTTCACGACCCTGCTCTCCCTGGTTCCGATGGTGACCATCGCGCTCACCATGATTTCCGCCTTCCCGATGTTCTCCGGCATGGCAAGCCACATCAGGAGTTTCGTTTTCTCGAACCTGGTTCCTGAATCCTCGAGCCGCATTCTTTCCCTTTACGTCACCCAGTTCTCGGCGAATGCGGAAAGGCTGACCGCGCTCGGCATCGCCTTCCTCGTCGTGACCGCCCTCACCCTGATGCTCACCATCGACCACATCCTGAACACGATCTGGCGCATCTCGAAGCATCGATCCATGCTGCACCGCATCCTCATCTACTGGGGAATGCTCACCATCGGCCCGATCCTGATCGGCGGAAGCCTCTCCATCACATCCTGGCTGCTCGGACGATCGGCAGCGCTCATCCAGCCCGGGCTCGGCATCCTGCTGCTCAAGACGGTGCCGACTTTGCTCACCGTAGCAGCGCTCAGCCTCCTATACCTTATCGTCCCCAACACCTCCGTGCCAAGGCGAGATGCGATTCTGGGCGGCGCCATCGCCGGCACCCTGTTCGAGCTGATGAAGTCTTCCTTCGGCTGGTACATCACCCACTTCACCGCCTACAAGCTGGTGTACGGGGCATTCGCGAGCATCCCGGTCTTTCTGTTGTGGATCTATCTTTCCTGGATCGTCGTGCTCTCCGGAGCGGTGTTCACAGCCTCGCTCCCGACCTGGGATATCGGCATGCCGCGAGATTTTCCGGGAAAGCGCTTTCACGATGCGCTGCTCGTTCTGGCTGCGCTTTGCCGGGCGCAAAGAAAGGGAGATGCACCGACCGCCGAACAGATCGGAAGAGAACAGAAGCTGGACCGTGCCTCTGTCGAATCCCTGCTCGAACTGTTTTCGCGTGAGAATCTGGCGCGGGAAACGGTGGAAGGGGGATGGATGCTCGCGAGAAACGCCGACGAAATCACCGCAGGCCAGATTTTCCGCCTCACCGCCTACGAACCCGGGCCGGGCTGCGCACTCTCCGGGGAACTGGAGCAGAAAATCTCCGAATTCCTGTCCGGGAACCTGGAAGTGTCGCTGCGTTCCGCATTGCAAAAATCCCGGATATAATGTGGCCATGATACGCAGACTGATTCTCCTCCTTTTGCTCTCCGCCATTCCTGCGCATGCCGACGAATTCTCCCTCACGGACTTGCAGGCAAAGACGCTGAAGCTTTCGGACTTCCATGGAAAATGGGTCCTGGTGAATTTCTGGAGTCCGTACTGCAAGCCATGCCAGTCCGAAATCCCCGAACTCGCCTCGCTCTACAGGGAGCATGGCAACCGCGATCTCGTCGTGATCGGCATCGCCATGAATCCTGGAAATGCGAAAGCGCTGCAGGGATACGTGCAGGCGAAGAAAATCCCCTACCCGGTGGTCTCCGGCAGCGACCGGGTTTCCTCGCAGTTCGGCGACATCGGGGATCTCCCCGTCACCTATCTCTACAATCCCTCCGGGGACCTCTCCGCGCAGCATGAGGGCCCCGTCTCGCGCGACATCATCGATCGCCTGATCCGCTGACAGTACCTGGCCGTCGGTACAGGCTATAGCGACACCATGATCTTCGTCTGAGACTTTCGATCAAAGATTTCAGAAAGCGACAAGAACCGGTTCGTCGGAGATCTCGTACTGGCAGGCGAGGCGCCACTTCGGGGGGATGTCCTTCAGGACCTGACATTCGATTTCCTCCCGGGTCATTTTTCCGGCCTTGATGAGTTCGCGGCGCTCCGCTTCGCTCATGTGGATGAGCCTCGCATTTCGGCGCAGCGGCATGACCTTCACCGCGCAGGCGCCGCATTTTCCCTCGCCACAGGTGCAGAACCTGGAGAGGTCCAGCTTTTCCATGAGGTTGAGCAGGGTGACATGGGAATTCTCGGGCACTTCTATCACCATCCTCTCCCGCATGGGCGGCGTAATGAAAGTCACCATGACCATGATTCACCCCGCCCTTTATCAGAACTTGACCAGAATGTCTTCTGCGCGAACGATGTACTGGCAGGCGAGACGCCAGGGCGGAGGGATGTCCTTGAGTTCCGCTTCCTCGATCTGTTCCCTCGTGATCTTGCCGGCGAGTTTCAGGACGGTCTTTTCCTTCTCCGTCAGATGCATTCCCATCGGCTGCTTGTCGGAGAGCACGGAAACCTCGACTGCGCAGGAGCCGCATTCGCCGTTTTCGCACTCGAAATTCACCGGGATGTTGCCGGATTTCGCCGTGGCGAGCAGGGTCTGGGAGTCTCCTGCCGTGGCGTAAACCGTGATGTCCTTCTTCATCTTCGGCGAGCTGAAAGTAACGTTTGCCATTTTCTTTCCTCAAAAAAAGGCGGGGCAGAGCCCCGCCAAGGGATCAACGGATGATGTCGAAGCTGTAGTCGGTCTTCGACGCTACGTTGGTGTTCGCGTCCATCACATCGAAGATCTTGTCGAGGATCCTGACGAGAACGTTCATGCTGCCCTGATAGCCCCACACCGGATAACGATGGTGATGGTGGCGATCGAAGATCGGGAAGCCGATGCGGATGAGCGGCACGCCGGTATCGCGATCGAGGTACTTGCCGTAGGTGTTGCCGATCAGGAAATCCACCGGCTCGGTGAAGAGCAAGGATCTCATGTGCCACAGATCCTTGCCGGCGTAGGCATGGCAACCCTTGCCGAAAGGCGAGGATGCGAGCAGCGCTTCCATCCTTTCCCTCCACTCGGTTCCGCCGTTGGTGCAAAGAACGTGGACGGGTTCAGCGCCCAGTTCCATCAGGAAGGCGGCAAGGCCCAGGGTCAAGTCGGGATCGCCGTAGATCGCGAACTTCTTGCCGTGGAGGTGCGCGGAAGAGTCGGCGATCGCGTCGACCAGACGGCCGCGTTCCCTGGTGAGTTCCTCAGGGATAGCCTTTCCGGTGATGCGGGAGAGCTCCATCAGGAACTTGTCGGTTGCAGCCACCCCGACAGGATGGTGGAAGGATGCGACTTCCTGTCCCTTGTCTGCGACATAGGCGAGCGTCTTCTCGGTGCTGAAATGCTGCATGGAGATGGTCGCCTTGGCGTTCAGTGCCGCCGCGGCATCTTCCAGCGTGGTTCCGCCGTCGTACATGCGGAATTCGCCATCTGACGGGGTGTCGAACACTTCGCTGTTGTCCGCGAGGATGGTGTAATCGATGCCCATCAGGCCGAAGATGCGCTTCATTTCGCGCAGGTTGCCGACCGTGTAGCCGTCGAATCCGCCGATGAAGTTGATCTTGTCGTTTGCGACGCGTTCCTTGCCGTCCCAGAAGTGGGTGAGAATGCCGCGCAGCGCATTGTCGTAGCCGGTGACATGGCTTCCGACGAAGGCCGGGGTGTGCGCGTAGGGAACGGGGAATTCCTGCGGCACGCTTCCCTTGTTCTTCGCGTTGGTGATGAAGCCGTTCAGATCGTCACCGATGACTTCCGCCATGCAGGTGGTGGAGACGGCGATCATCTTGGGCTTGTACATGTTGTACGTGTTGGCCAGCCCGTCGATCATGTTGTTGAGACCTCCGAAAACGGCTGCATCTTCGGTCATCGAGGAGGAAACGCACGATGTCGGCTCCTTGAAATGGCGCGAAAGATGGCTGCGGTAGTAGGCGACGCAACCTTGCGATCCGTGGACGAAGGGCATGGTGCCTTCGAAACCGACCGACACGAACACTGCGCCGAGCGGCTGGCAAGCCTTGGCCGGGTTGACGGTCAGCGCTTCGCGTGCGAAGTTCTTTTCCCGGTATTCCCAGGATTTCGTCCAGTCGCGAACCTCGTTCACTTTGTCTTCAGGATGCGGAAATTCGAAATTCTTTTTCTTGCTTTCGAACATTTCCTTGTACTCGGGACCGCGGAACAGCGTGAAGTGGTCGAGCACGTTTGTCGAACTCTGAGTCATGATGAATCTCCTAAATAGCTAGTGAAGCGAAATCAGTCTTTTGCCCAGGGAGTCCTGGTGAGGCCCCAGACCGGGTTGTTGATCGCCATGTCCATGTCGCGGGCGAAGATCGCGAACCCGTCGTATCCGTGATAGGGACCGGAATAATCCCAGGAGTGCATCTGGCGGAAAGGAACGCCCATTTTCTGGAAGACGTATTTTTCCTTGATGCCGGAGCCGACCAGGTCGGGCTGCACCTTTTCCACGAACTTCTCGAATTCGTACCCGGTCACGTCGTCATAGATCAGCGTGCCGTCCTTGACGTAATGGGTGGTGCGCTGGTAGTCGTCGTTGTGGGCGAATTCGTAGCCGGTTCCGACCACTTCCATGCCGAGGTCTTCGTATGCGCCGATCACGTGACGGGGACGCAGTCCGCCGACATACAGCATCACCTTCTTGCCTTCGAGGCGCGGCTTGTACTTGTCGATCACGGCCTGGACCATGGGCTTGTACTTGGCGATCACGCGCTCCGCGCCTTCCTTGATCTTGTCGTCGAAGTGGCCTGCGATTTCACGCAGGGAAGCTTCGATCTTGGAAGGTCCGAAGAAGTTGTACTCGACCCATGGAATCCCGTATTTTTCTTCCATGTGGCGCGAAATGTAGTTCATCGAACGGTAGCAGTGCAGCACGTTGAGCTTGGCCTTCGGGGTGTTCTCGAGTTCGGCGATACTGCCGTCTCCCGACCACTGCGCGATGACCCTGAGTCCCATTTCTTCGAGCAGAATGCGGGACGCCCATGCATCGCCGCCGATGTTGTAGTCGCCGATGATCGCGACGTCATACGGGGTGCCCACGAAATCAGCGTGCTTGCCTTCGGACTTGTCGAAGACCCAGTCGCGAACCGCGTCGTTTGCGATGTGGTGACCGAGCGATTGGGAAACGCCGCGGAATCCCTCGCAGCGCACCGGAACGATGGTCTTGCCGTTGTATTCCTTGGATTTCTTCTTCGATACCGCTTCGATGTCGTCGCCGATCAGGCCGATCGGGCACTCGGACTGGACGGAAATTCCCTTGTTGAGCGGGAACAGTTCCTCGATTTCGTCGATGATCTTCTCGAGCTTCTTGTCGCCGCCGAAGACGATGTCCTTTTCCTGGAAATCGGAAGTGAACTGCATGGTGCCGAAGCTGTCGATCCCGGTCAGACCGATGTAGTAGTTGCGGCGCGATGCCCAGGAATACTGTCCGCAGCCGACCGGTCCGTGGCTGATGTGGATCATGTCCTTGATCGGCCCCCAGACCACGCCCTTCGATCCTGCGTAGGCGCATCCGCGGATGGTCATGACGCCGGGAATGGACTTGATGTTGGATTTCACGTTGCAATCGGTCTTGCCTTCCTCGAACACATTGAGGTGCTTGGCGCGACGCTTCGCGGTCTTGTCCGGATAGACTTCCAGCACCTCCTTGATCAGGTCCTGGTTTCTCGCTTTCACTTGCTCTGCTGTCAGGCTCATTTTGCCTTCTCCTAAATTGATAAAAAAGAGTTCCGGATCAGGGAGATCTCTGTAAATGACACGAAAAGTGCCATTTGCAGAGCCCTCCCGGGCCCCGCCCGCGGAAAAACCGCGGGCGGGCGTTCATCAGGCAACCAGTTCCGCAGCGGTCTTGCCGACGACGGATTCGTCGACGCGCTTCATGATGCCGTGTTCCATCAGCAGGTCTTCCAGCTCGTCCATGGTGATGGGGGTGGGGATGGTTCCATTACCCGCATTGTTGTGGACCTTGTTGGCCAGATCGCGATACTCCTGAGCCTGCTTGGACTCGGGCGCATATTCCAGAACCGTCATCCTGCGCAGTTCGGCGTGCTGAACGATGTTGTCGCGAGGAACGAAGTGGATCAGTTGGGTGTTGAGCTTCTTCGCCAGCGATTCCGCGAGTTCCAGTTCCTTGTCGGTCTGACGTTCGTTGCAAACCAGGCCGCCCAGACGCACGCCGCCCGAATTTGCATACTTCAGAATGCCCTTGGAAATGTTGTTCGCAGCGTACATGGCCATCATTTCGCCGGACATGACGATGTAGATTTCCTGCGCCTTGTTTTCACGGATGGGCATTGCGAAACCGCCGCAAACCACGTCGCCCAGAACGTCGTAGGAAACATAATCCATGTCGTCATACGCGCCTTCTTCTTCCAGGAAGTTGATGGAAGTGATCACGCCGCGTCCTGCGCAACCCACGCCAGGCTCGGGTCCGCCGGACTCGACGCAGCGGATGCCGCGGTAACCGATCTTCATGACATCCTCGAGTTCGAGGTCTTCCACGCTGCCCGCATCTGCCGCGAGACTCAGGATGGTGTCCTGTGCCTTTGCGTGCAGAATGAGACGGGTGGAGTCGGCCTTGGGATCGCAACCGACGATGAGGATTTTCTGCCCCATCTCGGCGAGCGCCGCCAGCGTGTTTTGCGAAGTGGTGGACTTGCCGATCCCACCCTTGCCATAAAAAGCGATTTGCCTCAAATCAGCCATTTTGAATCTCCTTGCCGTTAATAAAGAATTAAACTTGCGCTCCACGAAAACACCGGCATGAAACTTGGATTCACTTTGGTCTTCTTGTTTTCGGTCACCAATCCGGCGAATCATTCTTGATGCACCCTCCCTGTAGCAACAGCCGTGCCACATCCAAAAACCAATCCTATCTATCTGTTTATAAACGATTCATCAAAAATTTACGGAAAGACCACATGCATCGAAGGGATGTTGCAAATCGCACAACACTGTAGGGAAAGCTGCAAGGTCAATGGGGTTTTCCCTCATGAAAAGCAGGATTTGTCGCAAAATTCCCTGGAACAAATCTTGCGTATCGTTCATATCACTGGTTTTTTCCTGGAGCCGACATGCAGATAGGAGTGGAAAGCGCAAGATCCGTGGAAAACCGCCGGATCTTCGTGGTGGACGAAGACGAGATCAACCGGGCTGCGCTGCAGTTCATGCTTCACGACGAGAACGAAACGCACGAATTTTCCGGAATCGATGCGGCGCTCGAAAAGAGCGCGAACTGGAAGCCGGATCTTCTGATATTGGGGATCGGCATGGTCGAGGCGGGTCTGCTGCAGAAACTGAAGGAGAGGATCGACGATCTGTCCATCATGATCGTGACCGACGCGGAGAATCTTTCGGCCGCGGTCGCCTGCCTCAAGTCGGGAGCGGACGCGATCGTCGCAAAGCCGCTTTTTGTCGAAATCGTGCGGGGAAAGGTCGACGCGCTTTTCGAAAGGAGGCTTTCATGGCAACCGTGATCTTTTACGAGAAACCCGGGTGCGCGAACAACACCCGACAGAAGAAGCTGCTTGCGGCATCCGGCCACACCGTGATCGCCAGGGACATCGTCGCACACCCATGGATTGAGGAGGAACTCGCATCCTTTTTCGAGGAAAGACCGGTCGAGCAATGGTTCAACCGTGCATCCCCAAGGGTGAAATCAGGGGAAATCGTCCCCGAGCAACTCTCAAGGGATGAAGCCATCCGTCTATTGCTCTCCGATCACCTGCTCATCCGGCGCCCGCTGATGGAAGCCGACGGACGGCGCGAAGCGGGATTCGACCAGGAACTCGTCGACCAGTGGCTGGGACTCACCAATCTTCTTTCCGATCCGGAAAAATGCCTCAAGTCGGCATGAGCCCGTTCGAATATCACGAGCGAACCAGGCGCCGCCCCGGAGCTTATGCGCAAGGACCCGAGACGCTCGACTGGTCCTTGCTGCCTAATCCATTCAGGGGATTCCCGGGCACAAAGCGAACCTTTCTTCCCCTTTCAGCACAGGGTACCGGCGCGCCTTCACTCGATGCCGTCGGCGTGCTGATCATCCGGGCTGCACCCGATATGGATGAAATCACGCTTCAGAGGCGCAGCGCCCAGCAGTTCGATCCTTCCCGCGCTCGACATGGCGTCAAGCCCCGGGTATCTCGAATTGCTGCGCGGGAGAAAGCTATTTTGCTGAAGGTCTGTAGACGCGGACGAATCGGGAGTGCTCGGTAATGCCGAAATCTCCGGGCGCATACTGCATGAGCCAATCACCCGAAGCTCCTTCGAGCATGTCGCCGCCTTCCGATCTTGCGATGCAAAAGGGCATCTTCATCTGCTTGGCGAGTACGCGAACCGGCCTGTTTCTGTATAGTCCATCTTCCCCTTGCCGTGCCGGAGGCACGGCTTCATACCGGGAATCGAAGCGGCTGCGCGAAACGCTCCAGCGGCTGCCTGTGGACCCCGTGATCAATGCATCTCCCGCAAGATACCGGTTCAATCCCTCAAGGGATAAAAGCTCGCCGTTGTCCTTTGCGAAAGCCACCTGGACGACTTCGTCTTTGACATACCAGCGGGCATCCAGGTCGGTCCGCAGGTCGATGCTTTTCAATTCGATCATGGCCTCTAGTGTATTACATTTTCCGGAGCATGGGGATGACGCATAAAATCGAACTCTATTTCCTGACCTACAGCGGTACGGGTCTGCCTCTCAAACTGGTCTCGAAGCTGGATGCCGAGGCGATTCGCAACCGAAACACCTATTTTTCCGCAATATTCGACGATTCCGGTCGCATCTTCGTTTGCAGAAAGATCGTCTACGGCGAAGTGGAATTCGAGCACCGTTACGTCTACGACGAAAGGGGTTCGCTCACGCGCGCCGAAATCACGGAAGACGAAGAAACCAGAACGATCATATTTTGAAAGGAAAAAGAATGCCGATCTACGACTACCAATGCAGCGAATGCGGAAACATTTTCGACAAGCTTGTGATGGGCTCGACCGTCGTGACATGTCCCAAATGCGGGAGCGGGAATCTCGAGAAACTCTTGTCGAAACCCGCCCCACCTGGCCAAAGCGCCGGGATCATACGGAGCGCGAGAGCCCAGGCTGCCAAAGAAGGCCATTTCAGCAACTACAAATCATCCGAGAAGCCGAAGACTTAGGCGGCGAGCTTTTCCGCGACCAGCGCCTCGACGAATTCGGCAAGCGGAACGTCGATCCGTTCGATGTTCTGCTCTTCGAGAAAGCGCGCCTCGTTCCTGGTGAGCTCCCCGGGAAGCACCGCCCAGTGTTTGTCGGAAGAACGCTTCATGATCTGGCGCGCGAAGGTTCTCTCCAGCTGGGTCTGGAAGCGGCAACCCAGAAACAGGAAATTGCGCCCCGCCCTGAGCTGTTTCACCACGTCCGGAATCGGGGTCTGGATGTCGATCTCCGTCATCACTTCGACAAAATCCGTGTCGGAAACGAGAAAATTCTGTTCCGGGGAAATCGATCCGAGCGGCTTGTAGAGCACCGTACCCCAGGTCTCCGCCTCGAAATCGTCCGCTTCCGCACCGTCCTGGCGGTACGCCTTGTACCAGGTGCCGAAATGCTCGGACTGGCTGCATCCCTGGATCTGTCCCCAGTCTTCGTTCGAATCCAGCGCCCACTGCATGGCGTTGTCATACCAGAGGTCGACGATGAGAAACGGCTCCATCGTAATCCCGGCAAGGTAGTTGTGCAGGGGGGTGGGATTCACCTTCGCCCTGAACGCATCGGCCATGAGCGAGGCGAGCGTTTTCCTGTGTCTGAAATTCTCGATGAACTGCGCGGCTGCGGTCAGATTCTTGCGGACCTTGTGCGGAACCTGTACCTTCGCGGTCAGCAATTCCACCAGGGATTCCGGAGAATCGGGCACCGGACAGGAAGCGGCGAGGGAGAGCACGCCGGGTCCGAGGTAGGGGATCACCCCGCCCGTCTCCAGCGCCTTTCTCATACTTTCCAGATCGGCGCCCTTCATCACGCTGCCTGCAACTTCAGTTTTTCGACGACTTCCTTCTCCAGCCTGAACACGCCGCGTCCGCCTGCGAAGGATTCGTAGGCATCGGTCGTATTGCGGGAAAGAAAGCGGAACCAGGTTTCCGGCTCCATCCCTTCAGGACATTCCCCGATCAGGCTGACATTGCCGTCGGGCGCGAACAGGACGTGGATCATTTCCATGATGGGCTCCTAGTTGAAACCGAGAATTTCTACGGTGAGATTATCGCTGCCGATGATTGCCTGGCAGGCGAGACGGGACTTCGACCCGATTCCGACCATGGTATCGAGCTTTTCGTTCTCGAGTTTCTGCGTTCTGGAAATGCCTTTTCTTCCTTCCAGCACGAAAATGTGGCAGCTTCCGCATTCGGCCTTTCCCTCGCATTTGTGCGCGAGATCCTCGCCCGAATCCAGCAGGGCTGCAAGTATGCTCACCCCTTCCGCTGCCTCGATTTGCTTGCCCGAAGGCATTACCGTGATTACCGGCATGATTTGCTCCTTTCAGTTTTTAGTATATGGCCGCTCCGGCCCCGACGTTGAGCGATGCATCCTTGGCCGTCTTCACGATGAAGCCGACCTGATCTTCGCTCAGGTGACCATGAAAGGGCAGTGCAAGCGTGCGATCCGCCACCTTCTCCGTCACGAAAAAGTTTCCCTTCCTGTATCCCATCTGCTGGTAGCCGGGCTGAAGGTGCATCGGCTGGCAATAGGCCGCCGCCTCGATTTCTTCGGTCTTGAGATCGTTCACGATCGCATCCCGGCTGCTCTTCGAAAAACGCGTTCCGAGATGAACGAGATAGAGGAACCAGTTGACCGATGTGACGTCCTCTCCGATATACGGATCCTTGATCCCCTCGAAGGAGCGGATATGGTCGTAATACCAGGCTTCGATCGTCTTTCGCTTTTCCAGGATTTCCTCGATTCGTTCGAGCTGGGCGAGCCCCAGGGTCGCGGCAAGATCGCTCATCCCGCCCTGCCAGGGAATCCTCGCCATGAGGGAGAAGCGCTCCCCGAGTTGTCTGGATCTCAGGTTACGGATCCTGGAGGCAAGGTCCTTGTCGTCGGTGACCACCATTCCCCCTTCGCCGCACACCAGGGCGGAAGGCTGGGAAAAATCGAACAGGGAGAAATCGCCGAATTTCCCCACCTTGATGTCCCTGTAGGTCGAGCCGATCGCCTCGGTCGAATCCTCGACGAGCGCAAGGCCGCGCCGCCCTGCAATGCCCCGCAATGCATCCCATGCAGCAGGATGGCCGTTGGTGTTTCCGGCCACGATGGCGCGGGTCGATTCGGTGATTTTCTCTTCGATTTTCGCAGGGTCCAGCGTGCCGGACCAGTAATCGATGTCGGAAAAAACCGGCTTCGCCCCGGATAATGCGACGGCATGCTGGACCTGATGCCAGGAATAGGGGGATGCGATCACTTCGTCTCCCGGACCGATTTCCAGGGCATCCAGCCCGAGCAGCAGCCCCATGGTGCCGGAAGACACCGCGATCGCATGGGATCGATTCGTGTAGGCGGCGAACGCTTCCTCGAATTTTTCGACCATCGGCCCCTGGCTCAAACGGGGCGACTTCAGTGTCTCGCCGACCCTGTCGAGTTCGATCAGGCTGATGTCGGGGTCGGATAGCGGGATCATTTTTTCCTCCTCGCGGCGAGAATGGCGGTGGCGTTTTCAAGCTCGCTGGTGATTTTCCAGCAATGGTCCCTGCCGGCCACGAGATGGATGTCGTATCCGGGTACGGATTTCACCGGAATTTCACCCGCCATGTCGCTGTAATCGCAGACGGTCAGTCTGATCCCGGGAAAGCGGTTCCTGAATTCAAGGGCCAGGTTTTCATGGGTTTCCGTGAGAAACGCGCCGATCTCTTCCACATCGATGACCATTTCATCCTCCGCTCTTTCTCGCTTCCACCGTGATCGGGAGCCGGGTTCCCTCTTCCATCTCGGGAAGTTCGAGCACCCAGCCGTTGCCGAGCGTGACGCTCCCTCCCCACATCGATTCCTTCTCCATGGACACGATGGGCTCTTCAAGATCCTTCTTGGGCACATAAGCGGAAAGCTCGCCCGCCCCATTCTTTCGGATCATCACTTTCATTTCTTTCTCCACTTCAGTTTGCCATCGTCTCCACGATGCCCGGCAGGATGCCCAGCACGTGGTCTATTTCCTCGTCCGTCGTATGGCGGCTGAGCGAAAATCTCACAGCGGATTGCGCCTCGGCGCCCATCGCGACCAGAACATGCGAAGGCTCCGTGCCGCCCGCCTTGCAGGCGGCGCCCGATGAGGCGAAGATTCCTGCGCGGTCAAGCTTCTCAAGGAGTGCCTCGGATTCGATATTCCCGAAGGATAGGTTGCTGGTGTTGGAAATCCTTGGAGCCCCGGCCCCGTTCACCGCAACATCCTTCACCTTCGCAAGGATTTCCTGCTCCAGCCTGTCCCTGAGCGCAGCAATTCTTTTTTCGCTCTCGTCCAGCGCATCCATGGCAAGACAGCATGCCACCCCGAGTCCCACGATCGCAGGCAGGTTCTCGGTCCCGCCCCGCATTCCGCGCTCCTGGTGCCCGAGAAATACCGGCGAAAGCTTCCATCCCTTCCTGGCAAAGAGCACGCCCACCCCTTTCGCCGCGTGCATCTTGTGGCCGGAAAACGAGAGGAAATCCGCACGAATCCTCGACAGATCGATCGCAGTCTTGCCGGCAGCCTGCACCGCATCGGTGTGAAACAGCACGCCCTTCGATTTTGCGATGCCCGCCGCCTCTTCCACCGGGAAGATCACCCCGGTCTCGTTGTTCGCCCACATCAGCGATACCAGGAGCGTATCCTCGCCGATTTCCCTCTCCAGTTCTTCGAGCGAGATCATCCCGCTGCGATCGACTCCGAGCCTGCTCACCCGGTAGCCCTTCTTCTCCAGCAGGTCGAAGAGGGCAAGCTGGGAAGGATGCTCGACGCAGCTCGTCACGATGTGGCGCTTATCCATATGCAACCGGCAGGCCCCAAGGATCGCCATGTGGATGCTCTCGGTCGCCCCGCTCGTAAAAACGATTTCCTTCGCCGACGCGCCCAGCATTCCCGCGACTTCGCCCCTGGCCTGCCCCATCATTTCCTTCGCGCGCATTCCCATGGAATGCATGCTCGAAGGGTTGCCGTATTCCTCGCGATAACAGCGGCTCATCGCATCGAGGCTTTCATCGCAAACCCTCGTCGTCGCGTTGTTGTCGAGATACACGTTCATTGCCAGAATTTCCTCTCCGGATCCAGGTTGAGCTCGACGATGAGATCGGACAACGCCGCATATTCACCGTAATAAACCCAGCTTCCGTCCTCGTGCGCCTTGGAAAAAAGCCGCCAGGAGTTGGTTTGCGGCAAGTGAACCATTTTCGCGATGTCGATCACGCCCCCCTCGCTGTCGATGTTTCTCGAGCAGCAGGGGCTTTTCACCTCGTATCCGTTTTCGATCGCGAACACCTCGGGATGCACGTACCGGTAGCGGCACCGATCCTCCAGCCTTTTCGCGATTCTCTTCCGGTCGAATTCGTTCGGGTGGGCATTCACTGCATCCTCCTCAAACCGGCGAGATTTCCTCCTCCAGGCAGCCCACAACGCATCCTTCCTGGAATTCCACCATATAGACGGGCGTATTCGTTTCCTCATGATGACCGACCTGAACGACCTCGCCACGGCTTCCCCGGCTGACCAGCAACACCTCCGGTTCCCTGTCCGGGTAGGATCCGTCGTTGAAAAGATCGATGACGGCCGAAACCGGCTGTCCCCACTGGAATTTCGGAATCCTGATATCGATCATTGGATTCTCCCTTCTTCGATGGCTTCGAGTTCGCGGCCCCGGAATCCGACCCGGTATCCGCGTTCGTACAGATCCACTCCGTAGATGTAGTACTGCTGCAAAAAGGTGCCGATGCTGGTCACATATCCGAGCTCGCCCTTTTTCACCAGGATGTCGCCAATCTCCTTGCCCGGAAATGTCCCGTCGTTGCGAACATTCTTGGTGATGCGCACCTTCTGTCCGTATTCGAAATCGGGCGGTCCGTCGATCTCGACGATGTCGCTGTCCCTGCTGATCTTTGCCATCACTGCTCCTTGCGCTCGATTGCCCTCGTTCTCACCGCCTGATCCGGATCGACCAGGAGCCGGTTCAAATATTTTGGCGAAACCCGATCCGCCACCTCGTACCGGATGCGCCAGTCATCGTCGTCGATCAGGAGGCGCAAATCATCGGGATTGATCCTCTTCGCCGCCTCGATCCTCACTTCCGCATCCGGGTCTGCGAGCATCCGGATCAGCCAGTCTTCACCGATCCGCATCGCAACCGTCTTTCTCACCTCGCTGTCCGCATCGCTCATGAGAAGCGGCAGCATTTCACCCGGCATCCTTCTCGCCACGATCTGGCGAACATAATAATCAGGGTCGTCGATCATCGATCCCAGCTTGTCGGCCGGCAGGCGGGCCGCAACCCTGATCCTCACCTCCCGTTCCGGATCCGTCCTCATCAGGATCAGGTATGGCTCCGGGATCCTGGATGCGACGCTCCATCTCACCGTTTCATCCCTATCCCGCATCATTCCGGGAAGGCGCTCCGGATCCACATGTTTCGCTGCCACCGCCCGCACCTCGAAATAGGGGTGGGAGAGATATTCCGCAGCCTTGCCGGGATTGCGGTCGAAGAACCGGTCTATGCGCTTTGCATACCGGTCCTCCACGCAGGCTTCGAGCTGCCTGCAGTGGTTGCCGTAACTTGCGCACGTCTCGCACCTGAGTGTTTCCCCCAACCAGTTGCGCGCTTCCAGTATTTCAGTCATCTTCGTCCTGCGGCTCCAGCACGCCGATCAGCACCTTCGCGCCGATCCTGTCTGCGGGATCGAGCTCGATGAGCTTGTCGAGCGCCACTCTTCCCTCTTCGAGATTTCCCAACCGCATCTGCAGGTAGGCAACCCCCTTCAGCGAAAACATGAAAAATCTCGGCAGGATCGCTTCGAAATTTCCGAAATTCGCATCTTCCTTTGCCGCCTTGCGCCAATCCGGATCGAGCCCGATTTCGCTTGTCGCCTTGGCAAGGCAGGTCCGTGCGACTTCGAGCGCGTCCTTCAGCCTTCCCTTGTAGAAGTAGAAGCGGTAGAACCCGATGAGCACCGCAGCATGCCCGGGCGCCGCATCCAGCGCCCTTTTGAGGTGCGCCTCCGCCCGCTCTTCCTCTCCGTAGCAAAGCCCCGCCAGTCTCAACTGCCTCTCCGCCTCCAGGGGGATCGCGCCGCCCAGACAGGCAAGCTCCGCCTCGTCGATCACTTCGCTCAGTTCCTTTTGATCGACGAAATCGACACGCTGGCAACCCCGCTTTCCGTGCCGCTGCTCGATGAACAGCCGCAAGGAACCGCCTTCGGATCGAAAAAGGTGAGCCCCGACCTGGTCGGCGTATCGACGAAATCGACCGTCACCCCATCCAGAAGCAACCGGCTTTCCGCAGGCAGGAAGAGCTTCACGCTGCCGGATTCGACCACGCTGTCTCCGGGCATGGGGGAGGCCTCGACCGTGAACTCGGAGGAGAGCCCGGAACATCCCCCCGCGGTCACGGAGAGCCTGAATCCGCCGGCAGGCTCGGTTGAAAAGCGCACCATGCGACTGATGAATTTCTCGGCTGCGGGGGTAATGGTCAGATTCATTTCGGACCTCACGCAGCCTGGTAGCGCGGATAGCTGGTGTCGATCACGCAGGTCTTTTCGACCGGGCAAACCGCCACGCATTGCGCATCGTCGAAGTAGCCGATGCACTCCGTGCACTTCTTGGGGTTGATCGCGAAAACGCCATCCTTTTCATAAATCGCCACATTGGGGCATTCCGGTTCGCAGGCGGAACATCCGGTGCATTGCGAAGCTACGATCTTGTAAGTCATGTTTCTCTCCTGTTGATAAATCAAGCTGCCATGTATGCGCCCTGCCGAATTTCCGCATCCTTGCGGTCGACATGGACGATTTCTCCTGTCCCGAGTTTCCCCAGGTATTCCTTGAAGTAGCGCACGACCGACTGCTCGATGAATTCGTGCGCATACTTTTCCACCGGCTCGATCCCCGCCGCCTTCAGTTCATCCCTGGGGCATGCGCCGATCTTCGCCACGAAGACCGCGACGCAGTCTCCGATCGCGCGGATCACCGTGGGAAGCGCTTCCTCCTCGCCATAACCGCCCTGGCAGTAGAGGTCCACCCGCCTGTGCCCGATGAACTTGGTGCCGGATACACCCGCTTCGTAAATCTGGAACTCGGTGGCATGTCCGAAATGCTCGTTGATCCTGCCGCTTCCCCTGGTTGCGACCGCGATCAGGATGGAAACATCCGAAAACTCCGTTTCGAGATCGTGGAGTTCCTTCTCGCGCGCAGCGACCTTTTCCTGCCTGTCCTGCTCGACGATCTCCTGGTAGGCGCGACGTTTTTCAATGTCGTAGGAGACATCCATTTCCATGATTTTCTCGGTGGTGAACTCGGCGCTCCGGTCTTCTCCGAGCAGCCCCACCGCATCCGCCCTGCACTGCCTGCAGTGGCGCATCATGTTCATTTCCCCCTCGCATTCGTCCTGAAGCGACTTCAGTTCCTGCGCGGTGGGCCCG
>JAJZTT010000027.1 GCA_021848705.1 Pseudomonadota bacterium | reverse complement strand
TCAGGCTCTTCGCGGCCGAAGTGGCCGTAGGTGGCTGTCTTGGAATAAACCGGACGCATCAGGTCGAGGGACTGGATGATGCCCTTCGGACGCAGGTCGAAATGCCGCTCGATGAGCTTGGCGATCTCGTTGTCGGGAATCTTTCCGGTGCCGAAAGTGTTGACCATCAGGCTCACAGGACGCGCGATGCCGATCGCATAGGCAACCTGGACTTCGCATCGGGATGCGAGGCCGGCCGCCACCACGTTCTTCGCCACGTAGCGGCCCGCATAGGCTGCGGAGCGGTCTACCTTGGAAGGATCTTTGCCGGAGAAGGCACCGCCGCCATGTCTTGCCGCGCCGCCATAAGTGTCGACGATGATCTTGCGCCCGGTGAGTCCGCAGTCTCCCATCGGTCCGCCGATGACGAATCGCCCGGTCGGATTGATGAGGTAGCGGGTGTCCGCGTTCAGCATATGCTTGGGCAGGACCGGCTTGACGATTTCCTCGATGACCGCTTCCTCGAGCTGGGCCTGGGATATGTCGGGATGATGCTGGGTGGAAAGCACCACCGTTTCGATGTGCTGCGGCCTGCCGTCCACATAGCGTACGCTGACCTGGGATTTCGCGTCCGGCCTCAGCCAGGGAAGCCTGCCGTCCTTGCGAAGTTCGGCCTGGCGCTCCATCAGGCGGTGAGCGTAGTAGATGGGCATCGGCATCAGGGACGGAGTTTCGTCGCAGGCGAAGCCGAACATGAGTCCCTGGTCTCCTGCGCCCATTTCAAGGTCGAGACCTTCCCCTTCGTTCACTCCCTGCGCGATGTCGGGAGACTGCTTGTCGTAGGCGACGAGCACGGCGCAGGTCTTGTAATCGAAGCCGATATCGGAGCTGTCGTAGCCGATGCGGCGGATGGTGTCGCGGGCGATTCCGATGTAATCGACCACTGCATTGGTGGTGATTTCACCTGCGAGAACGACGAGGCCGGTGTTGACCAGGGTTTCGGCGGCTACACGCGAATATCTGTCTTGGGTTAAGATAGCGTCGAGAATCGCGTCGGAGATCTGATCTGCAACCTTGTCGGGATGTCCTTCCGAAACGGATTCGGAGGAGAACAGGAATTCATTCATGCTTTCAATCGCCCCTGGAAGTTTGGATAACTTCCAAGAATACCAAATCCCGATCCACAGTTAAAGAATTTTATGTTACAGGCCCTGTTTCGATTTGCATCCCGATTGCCCCTCTCGTGGTTCCATGCCATGGGATCGCTTCTCGGCAGGATCGTGTATGTCCTTTCCCCCCGCTATGCGGCAAGGCTCCGCGAAAATCTCTGGAAGAGCGGGGTTTGTTCCGGCGAAAAGGAGCAGGCGAGGCTGCTGGACCGGTCCGTGAAGGAGGCGGGGAAATCCGTGATGGAGCTGATACCGGTCTGGTTCGGAAGGGAAATGGCGGAAAAGGTCGAATGCGAAGACTGGCATCTCGCGGAGGAAGCGAAAGCGGCGGGAAAGGGGGTCCTGTTCCTCACACCCCATCTCGGCTGCTTCGAGATCTCCGCGCGCTATACTTCCCGGTACATGCCGATCACCGTGCTTTACAGAAGGCCCAAGCTTTCCTGGGTGGAACCTTTCATGCTTTCCGGCAGGAAATATGCAAATCTTGCTCCGGCGGATGTTTCCGGCGTGCGCAGGCTTCTCAGGGCGCTGAAGAAAGGGGAAGCGGTGGGGCTGCTTCCGGATCAGGCGCCTGGCGCTGGAGAAGGGGAATGGGCCGATTTTTTCGGCCGCCCCGCTTATACCATGACGCTGGTGGGCAAGCTGCAGAAGGCGACCGGTGCTGCCATCATCATGGCATTCGCGGAGCGATTGCCTGCGGGAAAGGGGTACAGGCTGCATCTGGAGGCGCTTCCCGAAAAGGAGATCACTCCTGCCGAACTCAACAGACATATCGAGGAAATGGTGAAAAAATCACCCGAGCAGTACCTTTGGAGCTACAACCGCTACAAGGTTCCGGCGGGAGCGAAGCCGAAGGAGGGATCATGCTGACCAGGATCGGCCTTTCCCTGATGTGGCTGCTTCATTTCCTTCCCCTTGCGGCGCTCGCCCCCATCGGGGAGGGACTGGGCCTGCTGCTCTATTTGCTCGGAAAAGAAAGAAGGAGGGTGGCTCGGGTCAATCTGACGCTTTGCTTTCCTGCATTGAGCGAACCGGAGCGGGAAGTCCTGCTGCGGGCGCACTTTCGAGCGATGGGCAGGAGCTTTCTCGAGCATGGCCTGCTGTGGTGGTCCTCGAAGGAAAGATTGAAGAAGCTCATCCGGATCGAAGGGATCGAACACTGGGAAGCGGTGAAGGAGCGGCCGGTGATCTGGCTCGCTCCGCATTTCGTCGGTCTCGACATGGGCGGGGTCAGATTGAGCTGCGATTACCCCGCCGTTTCCGTCTACAGCCACCAGAAGAACAAGAAATTCGACGAGATGCTGCTCCACGGCAGGAAGCGCTTCGGAACCTCCACCCTGCTTTCCCGCCAGCAGGGACTGCGTCCGGTGGTGAAGGCGATGAGGCAGAATCTGCCCTTCTATTATCTTCCGGACATGGATTTCGGCGTGAGGGACGGCAGCTTCATCCCCTTTTTCGGCGTGCCCGCCGCCACCGTGAACGGGCTGTCCAGACTCGCTTCCATGACCGGGGCCGCAGTGGTTCCCTGCGTGACCCGCCAGCTTCCATGGGGGCGCGGCTATGTGCTGAAATTCTACGCAGCGTGGGAAAACTATCCGACCGGAGACATCGAAGCGGACACCAGGAGGATGAACGCATTCATAGAGGAGCGTGTGCTCGAAATTCCCGAGCAGTATTATTGGCTGCACAAGCGCTTCAAGACCCGCCCCGAAGGAGAGGCGAGCTTTTACGAATAAATCGTGTTACAATGCACGTCCTGGGCGATTAACTCAGCGGTAGAGTGCCACCTTCACACGGTGGAAGCCAGTGGTTCGATCCCACTATCGCCCACCAGAATCCCTCCCGAAATTTCCCCCGCTTTCCCGTGATGGAAGCATTTTTGGCCGCACGCCAACTATAATGGATAAGCGGTTGCAGGCCGGGCCCGAACCCGGCAGCTCCCCGCACTCATTCCCGGAGTAAAATCATGCGCCCGACCAGATTCCGCTGGATCATCATCGCGCTTATTTTCGCCATTACCCTCATCAACTATATCGACCGGTCGGCCATTTCCTATGCGATCGGCGATATCGCCCGTGACCTGAATTTCAACCAGCACGACAAAAACCTGTACAGCGGATTCATCCTTGCCGCATTCAGCATCGGCTATACGCTGACCACATTTCTCGGCGGCATTTTTGCCGACCGCTATGGCGCGCGAGTGACCCTGTTCTGGGCTGCGCTGTCATGGTCGCTGGCCAGCGGTCTCACCGGGCTGGCGGCCGGTTTCACCATGCTGGCCTGCGCACGCGTTGCGCTGGGTGTGGCGGAAGGGCCCAATTTCCCTTCCATGAATCGCGGGATCGCCGATTGGCTTTCCAGTCGCGAGCGCGCCATTGCCCTGTCGAACTCCCTGGTGGCGGTGCCCCTGGCGCTCGCCGTCGGCGCGCCGATCGTGACTCAACTGATCCTGCATGCCGGCTGGCGCGGCATGTTCATCGTGCTCATGATTCTCGGGCTTGTCTGGCTGCCGTTGTGGTGGATTCTTTTCCGGGATTTTCCCGAGCACAGTCATTATGTGGACGCCGCAGAGCTGGCACACATACGCGAAGGCAAGGCGGGTGATCGCGAAATCGACAGCAGGACGCTGTTCCAGCGCCGCCGAAACGTACGGGGTTTGTGGAAATTCCTGCTCTCCAATCCCACCCTGCTGGCGAACGACTGGTCTTTTTTCGTGTTCGGCTATTTCCTGTTTTTCTTCATGACCTGGCTGCCGACCTATCTCGAAACGGCATACCGCCTCGATCTTAGACAGGTCGGGCTGTTCAGCATCCTGCCGTGGCTGACCGCGGCATTTTTCCTGTGGATCTTCGGCTACCTGTCGGATGCATTGTTGCGCAATACGGGAAAACTCAGGATCGCACGCTCCCATCCCATCTGGATATCGCAATTGCTGGCCGGCCTTTGCATCCTGCCGGTAGTATTTGTGCACAACCTGGCGGTGATGCTGGTCTTCATCTCCCTCGCGGTGGGGCTCGGCATGAGCGCGAATGCGGCATTTTATGCCGTCAACGTGGATGTGGCGAAGGAGCGCTCCGGGACCGCGCTCGGAGTCATGGATACCTTTTTCGCAATTTCAGGCTTTGTCGCGCCGCTTGCGACCGGATGGATCGTGGAATGGACGCATGGTTTCAACGGGGCATTCTGGCTCATGTCGGTCCTGGCCCTGTCTTCCGTGCTGGTAGTCATCCTGTTCCATCACCCGGACCGCTGCATCCGCCTGGAATAGGAGGATTGCCATGCCCGTTTTGCAGCACCGGAAAAACACTTCTTGCCCGAAACCTTGAAAAGTCGTGAAGAATCACGCTCCCAGGCAGGATTCTGAATCCTGTCTATAATGTTGCGGACTGGTGTACCAAGCGAACAGGGGGCTTTGTCCTTGCCGGGGAAGAGATTCGCCGCCCGAGGGGAAGAATGTCATGGCGGAAGATTCTAACGGGATTCCCGATCTCAACCATGCCGCCAGCGCGACCGGGGGGGGAATGGATATTCAGGCCGGAATGGACGATTTGCCTTCATACCATGCGATTGGAGAGACGGGCCTATTTCCTTCGCTTGCCGATCCGCTTCGACCCGGCCGCGACTTGCGCAGCCTGATCGCTCGATGCGGCAGCCTCCTGGCGAAATCGGGAAGCGAGGTCCTGTTGCTGGAAGAAGTCTGCAGATCCATGGTGGAGGACGGAGGATGCAGCCTGGCTTTGGCAGGGTATTATGATGAATGCGGAGACCTCTCGCTGGTCACGTGGCACGGGTCGCCCGATCCTTCCGGCGCGATCCCCCTTTTGCGGGAAGAGATTTCCAATTCTTTCGGCAGCGCCCCGGTTTCCGTGAATCCGGGGTGCATCCCTGAATTTGGGGGGGAATCCGCAAAAAGGGCGTGGCGGAGGCTGGCGCTGGAATGGGGATGCCGTTCCGCCGTCTTTCTTCCCCTTTCTGAGAGCGGAAAGGTTTTCGGAGTCCTCAACCTGTATTCCACAGAACCGGATACATGGCAGGAAAATGATTTCGAAGCGCTCCAGCATCTCGCGGAAATGCTTTCCTTCGGAACAACGGCGATCAGAATGTGCGAAACGCTCAGGAAATCTTCGGATGACCTGAAGCTGAAGAATCTGCTGCTTGCCGCTTCGCAGGAGGTTTCCATGGACGGCCTCCTGCTCGTCGACGAAAACGGCAGGATGCTGACGTTCAACCAGCGTTTTCTGGACATGTGGGGGGAGCCATCTTCCGGGCATTTCGCACTGGAACGTCTGGTCGACCCTGAAGAATACCTCGCCGGCATGGAAATTCCGGATCGGCTCAGGGATCAATCGATGCTGGACGAGATCATGTTCACTGACGGCAGGGTGGTGGAAAGAAGTTCGACCCCGCTGAAATGCGAGAATGGAAGGTTTCATGGTCGGCTCTGGACCTTTCGTGACATCACCGAGCGCAGGAATCAGGAAAGAAACCGCTATCTGGCCCACTTCGATTCGCTGACCGGATTGCCCAATCGTGCGCTGCTTCTGGACAGGCTGGATCAGGCACTTACGAGCGCGGAAAGAAGCCGGAAGCAGGTCGCAGTGCTGTTTCTCGATCTCAACCGGTTCAAGCAAGTCAACGATACGCTCGGTCACGAGTGCGGGGACATCCTGCTGAAAACCGTGGCCGAACGCCTGAAAGCCTGCGTGCGCAAGGTCGATACCGTGGCGAGGCTGGGAGGAGACGAATTCGTCATGGTTCTGCCCGGGATCAACAGCCGCGAACCTGTCAGTTCGATCACGAACAACCTCATTGCATCGATCAGCGCACCTGTTTCCCTGCCGGGGACGACGGAAGCCGTTTCGGTATCGATCGGCGTCAGTTTTTATCCGGAAGACGGAAGAGATGCGGCAACCCTGATCGGCAATGCAGACTCTGCGATGTATGCGGGAAAGAGAAGCGGCCAGAGCAGCTGTCAATTTTTCAACGGGGAAAGGCGGAGGCGCGAGCTTGCCCAGGAAGCGGGTTTGAAAAAGGCGCTGGAGGATGGGGAACTGTCGATGCGATTCCTTCCCCAGACGGAACTGAAAAGCGGACGGTTGACGGGGGCTGAAGTCGTTCCTGGCTGGATCAGCCCCGAAGGGGAAGGGTTTTTCCACAGAGACCTGCTTTCCCTCGCAGAAGAGCGGTTGCTCGCCGAGCCGCTTTTCGAATGGATGCTCGTCACATCGCTTTCGCAGATTGCCTCCTGGGACAGGCGTTTTGCCATCCCGGTTTGCCTTGCCGTCCCCGAAGCGCTTCTCAGAAGAAAGGAATTTCCGGCCGGGATAGACGGAGCCCTGAAAAAATTCGGAGTGGATCCATCCCTGCTCAGCCTCGAAATGGCGGAGGATTCCGTGAACCGGGATTCCTCTGCAAGAATCCTGTGCGAGTTCAGGGAAATAGGATTAGGAATCGAGGTCGGCGAATTCGGCGCTTCCTCTTCCTGCCTGTGGAACCTGCGGCGCTACCCCGTCTCCGGACTGAAGATGGCGCAGTCCTTGGTGAGGTCGATGCTGCTGGACGAGGATGCAGGGGCGATCGTAAAAGCGATCACAGCCATGGGGAAAAGCCTTGGGCTCAGGGTGATTGCGAGGGGAGTGGAGTCCGGCGAGCAGCGCGATTACCTGCAGGAAATCGGCTGCGACGAGGTTCAGGGAAATTATTTTTCCGATCCGGTCTCGCCGGAAATCCTGGCCGGATTCCTCTTCTCCGCAATTGAAAATTGAACCGAAACCGCTTCAGTGCGGGCGGTGAACGATATGCCCGTCCACCAGGGTGCAGATGACCTTTCCCTTCATTTCATAACCCAGGAAAGGAGTGTTCTTTCCCTGGCTCTTCAGGGACTTCGGTTCCACCTTCCAGTATTGTTCGGGATCGTAAATGCAGAGGTCGGCAGGCTTGCCGACCGCGATGGCTCCTGCCTCGATGCCGAGGATCCTGGCGGGGCGGGAAGTGATCCTGGAGAGCGCATCGACGAGCGGGATCCTGTCGTCTTCCGCCCACTTGAGGACGAGGGGGAGCAGGAGCTCGAGTCCGGTTGCGCCGGCTTCAGACTCTCCGAAAGGGAGGAGCTTCGCGTCATCGTCCACCGGGGTGTGATCGGAGCAGACCGCATCGATCACCCCATCCGCGAGCGCGCGACGGATGGCGTCCCGATCCCTGAGGTTCCGGAGTGGCGGGACGAGGTGGCAGTTGGAATCGAAGAATCCGATGTCCATCTCGGACAGATGCACATGGTTCGCAGAAACGTCGCAGGTGACCGGAAGCCCTTCGCGTTTCGCTTCCCGCACCATCTCCAGTCCTTCCGAACTGGAGATCCTGCAAAGGTGGATTCTGGCGCCGGTATCCCTGGCAAGCATCAGGATCTTTGAGAGTGCGATGGTCTCCGCAACCGTGGGAATGCCCGGAAGTCCGAGCCTGGTCGCGACCTCTCCCTCGTGCGCGACGCCGATCCTGGAAAGGCTTGCATCCTGCGCCCTCAGCCAAACCGAAAGGTCGAAGGTCGCCGCATACTGCATCGCTCTCATCAGCACCAGCGTGTTGGTGATGGGCCTGTCTGCATGGCAAAAAGCCATGCATCCTGCATCCCGGAGTTCGGCCATCTCGGTGAGATCGGCGCCGAGAAGCCCCTGGGTCATCGCGCCGATCGGATACACATGGGCGAGGTTGAGGTTTTTGGCCTTGTGCTTCAACATCTCGACGAGCCCCGGCTCGTCGAGGGGCGGATCGGTGTCGGGCGGACAGGCGAGCGAAGTCACACCGCCCGCGACGGCGGCCTGCATTTCTGATTCCAGCGTCGCCCGGTATTCGAATCCCGGTTCCCTGAGCCGGACGGAAAGGTCCACGAGGCCAGGGCAAAGAATCTGCCCAGAGGCGTCGAGTTCCTGGTTGGCGTGGAAGCCGTCCGGTTTTTCGCCGATCGAGACGATTCTCCCCGCCGCGATGTAGAGGTCGGCCACCCTGTCGGTGCCGCTTGCCGGGTCGATCAGTCGCCCGTTCCCGATATGGATCTTCATGTTCAGTTTCCAGCCAGTATGCTCATGACGGCCATACGCACCGCGATGCCGAAGGTCACCTGAGGCAGGATGACCGATTGCGGTCCGTCTGCCACCGCAGAGTCGATTTCGATACCCCGGTTCATCGGACCGGGATGCATGACGATCGCATCGGGGCGGGCAAGCGCCAGCTTTTCGGGCGTGAGTCCGTAATACTTGAAATATTCCTGTGCGCTCGGAAGCAGCGCGCCCTGCATCCTCTCGTTCTGCAACCTCAGCATGAGCAGCACGTCCACATCCTTCAGCCCCTTTTTCATGTCGTCGTAGGGATGAACCCCGAGTTTTTCCACACCCCGAGGCAGGAGCGTCCTCGGCGCGATCACCCGCACTTCCGGGACGCCCAGCGTGGTGAGGGCATGGATCTGCGACCTGGCCACCCTGGAATGCATCACGTCGCCCACGATCGCCACTTTCAGTTCGTGGAAATCCCGCTTGTAATGGCGGATGGTGTACATGTCCAGAAGCGCCTGGGTGGGATGAGCATGGCGCCCGTCTCCCGCATTGATGACATGGATCTCGGGAGCGACATGCCTCGCGATGAGGTGGGCTGCCCCGCTTTGCGAATGCCGCACGATGAACATGTCCGCCTGCATTGCCGAAAGATTGTTCACCGTGTCGAGCATGGTCTCCCCCTTGCTCTGCGATGAGGCGCTGATGTTGAGATTGAGTACGTCCGCAGAAAGCCGCTTCGCTGCGATCTCGAAAGTGGTGCGGGTCCGGGTGCTCGGTTCGAAGAAAAGATTGAAAATCGCCTTGCCGCGCAACAATGGAACCTTCTTCACTTCACGTTCGGTCACGCCGACGAAGGATTCGGCGGTGTCGAGGATATGGTGCAGCATCGATGCGGGAAGCCCTTCTATGGTGAGAAGGTGCTGCAATTCGCCGTGCTGGTTGATCTGTATGTTCTTCTGCATGCTCACGCTCTGGATCGGAATTTGAGTTCGAGTTCGCCTGAATCGTTCCTGACAAGGTCGATCATCCTCTCCTCGTCGAGCTTCACCCTGAATGCGCAGAAGTTGGGTTCGATCGGAAGTTCTCGCCCTCCCCTGTCGACCAGGACGGCGAGGCGGATCCTGGCGGGTCTGCCGTAATCGAACAGCTCGTTGATCGCAGCCCTCACCGTGCGGCCGGTATGCAGCACGTCGTCGACCAGGATGATGTCGGTGTCGTCCACATCGAAGGGAATTTCGGAGCGCTTTACTTCCGGGTGCAGGCCGATCCTGCCGAAGTCGTCGCGGTAGAAGGAAATGTCGAGCAGTCCCGGCGGTGTTTTCATGCCGAGCATTCCGTGCAGCTTCTCGGCCAGCCAGGCGCCGCCGGTATGGACCCCGACGATGCAGGTGTTTCCGTTCATGGCCGGGCGAATCTCTTCCGCCAGGCTTTTCAGCAAAAGATTCGTGTCAGGCATTTCCATAGGGTTTTCTTCCGCTTTCGAGGTAGGATTGCAGGATCTGCTGCGCAGCCACCTGGTCGATGTATTGCTTCTGCGCCCTTCCCCTGATTCCGGCCTCGCGCAGCGTGGCTTCGGCGGCAAGGGAAGAGAGGCGTTCGTCGACGAATTCTACAGGAAGTCGGTATCTCGCCTCGAGCCTTCTTCCGAAAAGACGGGAAAGCCGGGTGAGTTCGTGCTCCTCCCCGTCCATCGACAGCGGCAATCCTACCACGAGCAGGGACGGATTCCACTCCCTTGCGAGCGAATCGATCGCCTCGAAGCATTCGGATTTTTTTTCCCAGTGGATGGTGGCGAGCGGATGGGCGAGCCCGGTCAAGAAGCTTCCCAATGCCACGCCTATCCTTCTGGTGCCGAAATCGAAGGCGAGAATCGTCCCGCCTTCAGGCATGCCCGGAGAACTCGCTGAGGCTTGCCCAGTCGACGCCAAGCATCCTGAGCGCAGCGGGGAGCCGCTCTTCCGGAGGGAGGTCGAAAAGGATGTCGGTGGAGGCAAGGGTGGAAAGCCAGGCGTTTTGCGAAAGCTCGTGCTCGAGTTGTCCGGGGGCCCAGCCCGCATAGCCAAGCGCGATGAGCAATCTTTCCGGCCCTTCCCCTGCGCCGATCGATTCCAGGATGTCCTTCGAAGTGGTGAGCCCGAGTCCGGACGTCACCGAAATGGTGGATTGCCACTCCCCTACCGGCTCGTGGAGCACGAAACCCCGTCCCATTTCCACCGGTCCTCCGAAATAGACCGGGACCTTTTCGAATCCTTCCCGGGAAGAACGGATCCCCACTTCCTCCAGCATGGACGAAAGATTCATGGCGATGGGGCGATTCACGACCAGGCCGATTGCGCCCTGGTCGCCATGCTCGCACACATACATCAGGCATTTGGAAAATACCGGGTCCATCATGCCTGGCATGGAAAGCAGGAAGTGTCCTGTGAGGTCGAGTTGAGTCATGCACACATTGTAGACATCCGTTTCCGCCAATACAATCACTTGCGCCAGAAGGCAGGTGTGAACACGATGATGACCGGGAAGATTTCAAGTCGCCCGAGCAGCATGGCGAAAATGCAGACCCAGTCCTGGAAGTCGGTGAGCACGCCGTAATTGGCGGCCGGCCCGACCTTGTCGAGACCGGGGCCTGCGTTGTTGATGCAGGCGAGGATGGCGCTGAAGGAGGATACGAAGTCCAGCCCGCTTCCGACCAGCGCGAATACCAGGATCACCACGCTGATGAAATAAAGAAAAATGAAGCCGAGGACTGCATAGACGACATTGTTCCGGATCACCTGCCCGCCGATTTTCATCGGATTGACCACCGAAGGATGCAGCAGCCTCAGCATTTCGCGCTGACTTTGCTTTACCAGGATCAGCGAGCGGATCATCTTGATTCCTCCCCCGGTGGAGCCTGAGCTCACGGATACGCAGCTGAGGAAAAGCATCCAGAGCGGGGCGAGGATCGGCCAGTTGTTGTAGTCGACGCTCGCGAATCCACAATCGGTTGCGACCGATACCAGGTTGAAGGTCGCGTGCCGGAGAGCGGTCCAGAAATCTCCGTAGGTTCCGGAATGCCAAAGGAAGAGAGCGATGAGCAGGGAGCTCCCCAGAACCAGCTTGATGAAGGCGACTCCCTCCCGGTCGGCGCGGTAGACGGCTGGATTCCTTCCCCTCAGGGCGAGGAAGTGGGTCGCGAAATTCATTCCTGCGAGCAGCATGAAAATGATCAGGACGATTTCTATCGCGGGAGAATTGTAATAGCCGACGTTCGCGTCATGCGTGGAAAATCCGCCCAGGCTCATGGTGGCGAATGCATGGCAGACTGCGTCGAACCAGCCCATTCCTGCGAGCTTTAGCGCGAGGACGCAGGCAGCGGTGATCAGAAAATAAACCAGCCAAAGGTTTTTCGCGGTTTCGGTGATCCGCGGGGTGAGCTTGTTGTCCTTCATCGGTCCCGGGGTTTCCGCCTTGTAGAGCTGCATTCCGCCCACCCCGAGCAGCGGCAGGATCGCAACCGCGAGCACGATGATGCCCATTCCGCCCAGCCAGGTCAGTTCGTGCCGCCAAAAGTTGATCGAATGGGGAAGTCGGTCCAGGCCGGTGAGCACCGTGGCGCCGGTGGTGGTGAGCCCGGAGACGCATTCGAAGAAGGCGTGGGTGAAGGAAATGTCGAGCGATTGCAGCAGAGGCAGGGTGGAAAAGACGGAAACCCCCACCCAGGTAGAGATCACCAGCAGAAAGCCGTCTCGCGGCTTCATCTCGCGACTGAATTCCCGTGTGACGATCCACAGCAGCGCCCCGAATCCGGCCGTGATGATCATCGACCTGAGAAAATCCATGAACCGGCCGTCCGAGTAGATCAGCGACACCAGCATGGGCAAAAGATAGGTCAGACTGAACACCATCAGAACCTTGCCGAGGATGTTGGCCGCCGACAGGATCTTGTGCATCAGAAGAACCCCATGCCGACCTGGAACAGCTTCTCCACCCTGGGAATGAGCTTCTTGTTGATGGCGAAGACGATCACATGGTCTTCGGGTTCGATCACCGTGTCGTGATGGGCGATGAGCACCTTGGGCGGGGCATGCTCGTTCCCCTTCCCGCGCACGATGGCGCCGACCCCGACCCCGGGAGGAAGGTCGAGTTCGTCTATCCTTCTGCCCACCACCCTGGAAGATTTCGCATCTCCGTGGGCGACCAGTTCGAGCGCTTCGGCCGCGCCGCGCCGCAGGGAATGAACTGCGGATACGTCCGCCCTCCTCACATGGGTGAGCAGTGTGCCGATGGTGACCTGGGAAGGGGATAACGCGATGTCGATGTCCCCGCCCTGAAGAAGATCGACATAGACGCTGCGGTTGATGAGCGAGATCACCTTCCTCGCGCCCATTCTCTTCGCCAAAAGCGACGCCATGATGTTGTTCTCGTCGTCGTTGGTGAGCGCGCAGAATAGATCCATCTCGTCGATGTTTTCGGCTTCGAGCAGCGCTTCGTCGGTCGCGTCACCATGAAGGATGAGTGTGCTGGAGAGAGTGGCGGCGAGCCTTTCGCAGGAGGTCTTGTCGAATTCGACGAGCTTGACCTGGTGATTCCTTTCGATGGATTTGGCAAGGCGGCTGCCGATGTTGCCTCCGCCTGCGATCATGATGCGGCGGATCGGCTTGTCCATACGCTTGAGTTCGCTCATCACCATGCGGATGTCCTGCGAGGCTGCAATGAAGAACACCTCGTCTCCGGCTTCGATCACCGTGTCGCGTTCGGGCAGGATGGCCCTCCCTTTCCTGAAGATCGCCGCGACCCGGGTGTCGACATTCGGCATGTGTTTGCGGATGTTTTGCAATTCCTTGTCGACCAGCGTCCCGTCCGGGGAGGCGCGCATTCCCACGAGCTTCACCAGCCCGTCCGCAAAATCGAGGACCTGCAGCGCTTCGGGGAATTCGATCAGCTTCACGATGTGGTCGGTGAGGATCTGTTCCGGGCAGATGGTGAAGTCGACGCAGAAATTCTCCGGGGTGAAAATCTCCGGATGCGAGAGATAATCCGCTGCGCGGATCCTCGCGATCTTGGTCGGGACATTGAAGAGGATGGATGCGAGCTTGCAGGCGACGAGGTTGGTTTCGTCGTTCTGGGTGACGGCGAGGATCATGTCCGCTTCCTCCACTCCAGCCTGTTTCAGCACTTCAGGGTGCGAAGCGCTTCCCGTCACGGTTCTAAGGTCGAGTCTGTCCTGGAGCAGCCTCAGCCGCTCGGCGTCAATGTCGACCACGGTGATGTCGTTCGCCTCGCCAACCAGGCTTTCCGCGACCGAGGTGCCCACCCTTCCCGCTCCGAGTATGATGACTTTCATGCTCCGTCGCCAATCCTGATCCAGTCGCGCCAGGCTTCGAAAAGTTCCCGGTTTCCGGCTGCGATCGCGGATCTCGTCCAGGGAGGGCTTCCCCAGAAATCGTCGCCATCCATCGTGCAGAGGATTCCCCCCGCCTCTTCCAGGATCAGTGCGCCTGCGGCATAGTCCCAGAGTTTCTGCCCGCCGTGAAGATAGGCGTCGAATCTTCCGGCTGCGGTGAAGCACCATTCCAGGGAGCAGGCGCCGAAATTCCGTTGAGAGGTATACGGGGGGGAGGAAACCAGCCTCGCCGCGAGGTCCTTCGGAAGCCTCTTGAAATCCACGTTGGCGATCGCTCCCTTCATCCTGCCTGGGGAATGCCTGAGGGGAAGGGCTTCTTCGTCGAGCCATGCGCCCTTGCCTTTTTCTGCGGAAAACATTTCCCCCGATACCGGATTGTAGATCACGCCGAGGATGCTCCTTCCCTTTTTCATCAGGGCCACCGAAACGGCGAAGAAGGGGATTCCGTTGACGAAGTTGCTGGTTCCGTCGATCGGATCCACGCACCAGAGCTCTTCGGAAGTATCCCAGATCCCGGTCTGCTTCGCCTCCTCCATCTCCTCGCCGATGAGCGGGACGGGATGGATGGAAGGAAGAGCCGCCTTCAATGCTTCCTGAACCGCGATGTCGGCTTCGGTGAACAGGCTTCCGTCCCGCTTCCTCTGTTTCTCGACGTTGCGATAGCGGGGAAGAATCTCCTCCTTCGAGATCCTCCTCACCGCATCGACGACTTTTTCCAGGCGGTTCATTTCCATTTGATCGAGCAGCCCATGCCCGGGATCTGGTCGGAAGGGCCGCGGCCGGTTTGCGCAACCTGGAGCATCGCCCTGAAGAGGTCGCGGGAGGATTCTTCCGCGGTTTCCTTCCTGGAAGCGTCGAATCTTCCCCGATATTGCAATTCGAAACCTGCATTGAATCCGAAGAAATCCGGCGTGCAAACCGC
This sequence comes from Pseudomonadota bacterium, assembly GCA_021848705.1. Classification (GTDB taxonomy): domain Bacteria; phylum Pseudomonadota; class Gammaproteobacteria; order Burkholderiales; family JABEVD01; genus JABEVD01. The sequence goes on along the minus strand of JAJZTT010000027.1, from coordinate 6,483 downwards.
GCCATAGGCCCTGGCGATTTCCTGGGATTCGTCGATCAGATAGGGGAAGGGGAAATGCTCGCGGCTCGCCACGATCTTCATGTTTTCGAAGGAATCCTCAGGGTAGTCTGAAGGGTCGTTCGACATGATCGCGACGGTGCGGATGCCGTGTTCCAGCAATTCACGGGTGTCATTCACCAGGCGTTTCGTGATCGCCTTGACATAAGGGCAATGATTGCAGATGAACATCACGAGAAGCCCCTTTTCGCCCATGCAGGACGCGAGGCTGTGACTTTTTCCGTCCACGCCCGGAAGGTTGAAATCCGGCGCCTTCCATCCAAAATCGCATACCGGGGTTTGCAGACTGACCATTTTTTCTCCCTGATTGGACTATTTCCGAAAACACAATATATTATCATCACTTTGAACCGTGGCGACCGGCATGTCCATTCCGCGCTTTTACATTCAGGATGTGATTCCCAGTTCGGGGTCCTATTCCCTGCCCGACGGGGCTTCGCATCATGCATCCAGGGTGCTCAGGCTCGTGGAAGGGGATGCTGTCGTGCTTTTCGACGGGAGCGGGAAGGAATTCGAATGCAGGGTTTCGCAGGCGAAGAAATCCGGCATGGCCGTCGAAATCATGGGCTGCGAGGAAATCGATCGGGAGTCTGGTGTCCGGGTGACCCTGGTGCAGTCACTTTGTTCGAACGAGAAGATGGACTGGGTGGTGCAGAAGGCGGTGGAGTTGGGGGCGGAAAAAATCCAGGCGGTCGAGGCGAGAAGGAGCGTGGTTCGGCTCTCCGGAGAGCGGGCGAGGCGCCGCGAGGAGCACTGGAGGAGCGTCGCGATATCGGCCTGCGAGCAGTGCGGCAGGAACGTGATCCCGGAAATCCCCGAAATCGTTCCGCTGGATCACTGGGTGGCGAGCGGGCACGAAGGGCTGAAGCTGCTTCTCTCCATCGAGGGCGCCCCGTTCAGGGACTTTTCCGCTCCGCAAGGCAACGTCTTCGTCCTGATCGGCCCGGAAGGTGGGCTCACCCCTGAAGAGGTGCATTTCGCCAGATCCACGGGCTTCCGGGATGCGAAGCTTGGCTCGCGAATCCTGAGGACCGAGACTGCGGGGCTCGCCGCGCTTGCCGCGATCGATTGTCTTTGGGGATGAGATATACTTCAGCCATGATCCCACCCGAATTCGTCAACTGGTTCAGATTTTCGGCCCCCTACATCAACGCCTTCAGGGGGAAGACCTTCGTCCTCGCCTTCGGCGGGGAAATGGTTTCCGACGGAAATTTCGTCGGCCTCACCCATGACATCAACCTTCTGGCCAGCCTCGGGGTGCGGATCGTCCTGGTTCACGGGGCGAGGCCGCAGATCGAGTCGCGCCTTCAGGAGGCGGGCATTTCAGGCCATTATGTGGAGGGCATGCGCGTCACCGATCCCATGGCACTGCAGCAAGTGAAGGAAGCAGTGGGCAGGCTCAGGGTGGAGATCGAGGCGCTTCTTTCCATGGGGCTCGTCAATTCGCCGATGGCGAACGCGGACATCCGGGTCTCGAGCGGGAATTTCATCACCGCCAAGCCGATCGGCGTGATTTCGGGGGTGGATCTGCAATATACGGGGCAGGTGAGAAAGGTGGACTCCGATGCGATCAAAAGCCGCCTTGATTTCGGCGAGATCGTGCTGCTCTCCCCCCTCGGCTATTCCCCGACCGGCGAGATATTCAACCTGACCCTGGAAGAAGTCGCTGCCCAGGCGGCGATTTCGCTCAAGGCGGACAAGCTGGTCTTTCTCATGGAAGAGGAAGGGATCCGCGATGCATCGGGCAAGCTGCTTCGAGAGCTATCCATCTCGAATGCGGAAGCCATGGTCGGAATGGGGCACCTTTCCGGAGATACCGCGCATTACCTGCCCTGCGCGCTCAAGTCCTGCAGGAGCGGGGTGGGAAGGGTGCATTTCGTGAGCCGCCATGTCGACGGGGCGCTGCTCCTGGAGCTTTTCACCCACGAGGGGGTCGGATCGATGCTCACTCGCGACATCCTGGAGAGCCTCAGGGAAGCGAGAATAGAGGACGTTGGCGGCATTCTCGCCCTCATCGAGCCGCTCGAGGCGGAAGGAGTGCTGGTAAGGCGCCAGCGCGAGCGGCTGGAAATGGAGATAGACCGCTTTTTCGTGCTGGAACACGACAGGATGGTGATCGGCTGCGCAGCGCTCTATCCCTATCCGGAGGAGGGAAAGGGCGAGATCGCCTGCCTGGTGGTGCATCCGGAATTCAGGAATTCCGGGGTGGGGGACAGGCTGCTCGCGAGGCTGGAGGAAAAGGCGAGAACGCTGGGCCTCAAGGCGGCTTTCGTGCTCACCACGAGGACCGCCCACTGGTTCGTCGAGCGAGGCTTCCAGGAAGTGGGGGTGGCGGATCTGCCCGAACAGAAACAATCCCTCTACAATTACAAGAGGCGCTCCAAGGTCTTCCTGAAGCGGTTTTCGGCCTGATAGAATCCCGGGTTCCCCCAACTTTTCAAGAATGCCCATGGAATCGCAGATCGAATTCCCCCATTTTTCCAGAAGCATGGAGAGATTGCAGAAGGAAATCCGCAAGCAGACGGGGAAGGCCATCGTCGATTTCGACATGATCGGCGAAGGCGACCTCGTGATGGTCTGCCTCTCTGGCGGCGCGGACAGCTACACCATGCTGGACTCTCTGCGCTACCTCCAGACTGTGGCGCCCATCCGCTTCGAAATCGTCGCGGTCAATCTCGACCAGAAGCAGCCCGGTTTTCCGGCCGACGTCCTGCCGCGCTACCTTGAAAAGATCGGGGTTCGCCACCGGATCGTCGAGCAGGACACCTACAGCATCGTGAAGGAGAAGATCGCGCCTGGCAAGACCACCTGCTCCCTCTGTTCCAGGCTGAGACGCGGCATCCTGTACAGGACCGCGAAGGAACTGGGGGCGACCCGCATCGCGCTGGGCCACCATCGCGACGATATCCTGCAGACCCTTCTCCTCAATCTTTTCTTCGGCGGAAAACTCAAGGCCATGCCGCCCAAGCTCAAATCCGACGACGGAAGCAATGTGGTGATCCGACCGCTCGCCTACTGCCGCGAGGAGGACATCAAGAAATACGCCGCCGCGATGGAGTTTCCCATCATTCCCTGCAATCTTTGCGGATCCCAGCCCAATCTGCAGCGCCAGGTGATGCGGGAGATGCTGCAAAAATGGGAGAAGGAGGACCCGAGGAGGCTGAAGAGCATGTTCACCGCCCTCACCCATGTCGTACCTTCCCACCTCATGGACAGAAATCTGTTCGATTTCAAAAATCTTTCGATCGAGTCGGAGGGCGACACCCTGTTCGATCAGGAGTGATTTGCCCCCTGCGCGCCGATCTCATCAGGCTTTCGCGGTCGCTCTGACCGAAGGCCCTTATGGAAGCGCGCGCTCCAACAACGCGCTGCATTCCGGACCACAGCGCCGGTTCTCCGGATTGCAGTCCTGCCGATGGCTTTCGGCGCAGAACAGCCCCGTCCGGTTCGCAAAAAACCATAAGGATTTTCTTAACTTCAAACCGGTATTGTAAAATCTGCCGACCAAGAATCCAAAGGACCCCGATGACCCATACCGAAAAGCTGGAAACGATCCTGAGGGAGACGATCTCCCCTTTTGCAGAGGAAACCGACAGGGAGGGAAGATTCCCAAGGGCTGCCATCGATGCGCTAGGCCATGCCGGGCTGCTGGGGCTGACTTCTTCCGCCGATGTGGGCGGAATGGGGCTCGGCCTGCGGGAGGCTGCGGATGTCGTCGAGAAAATCGCATCCGAATGCCCTTCCACCGCGATGGTGGTCACCATGCATTATTGTGGAACCGCCGTGATCGAGAAATTCGGCCCGGAATCGCTGCGCCGCGAGATCGCCGCAGGACGCCACCTCACCACGCTCGCCTGGTCTGAAAAGGGCTCCAGAAGTCATTTCTGGGCGCCGGTCGGAACTGCCCGGACGGACGGAGATGATTTTGTCCTGGATGGAGAAAAGACCATGGTGACGGCAGCGGGAGAAGCGGACTCCTGCGTCTGGTCCTCGAAGCCTGCGAATGCTGAAGGGGCGAGCACCCTCTGGCTTGTTTCGATGCAAAAGCTTTCCATCCCGGGAAAGTTCGACGGCATGGGCCTCAGGGGAAATGCATCAGCCCCGCTTTCCTGTACCTCGCTCAGGATTCCCGCTTCCGCCATGCTGGGGGAGGATGGGAGCGGATTCGACATCATGATGGGCGTGGTGCTTCCCTTTTTTGCAACGCTGGTCGCATCCTGCTCGGTCGGGCTGATGGATGCATCGATCCTTCGCGCCTGCGAACATGTCGGAGGAAGCCGGCTGCAGCACCTCGGCAGTTCCCTCGCGGATCTGCCCGCCATCCGCGCCCATATCGGTCGCGCGAAAATTCGGGCAGATGCGGCGCGAGCGCTGCGCGACGATGCGATTTCCGCCCTTGAAAACGCCAGGGAGGATGCAATGCTGCGCGTGCTGGAAGTGAAGGCGAATGCAGCCGAAGCAGCCCTCGAAGTCACCGACATCGCCATGCGGGTCTGCGGCGGGGCGGCATTTCGGAGAAACGTCGGAGTGGAGCGATTTTTCAGGGATGCAAGGGCCGCTTCGGTGATGGCGCCCACTTCCGACATCCTGTTCGATTTCATCGGCAAGGTCGCTTGCGGCCTGCCCCTTTTCGGCTGAGGATTAAAATGACGATGGTGATGGGCGCCGTGGCATACGCGCCGAAGGTCGTGACGATCTGGGAGGGCTTCAAGGCTCATTTCAAAAAGCACGGGTTCGATTTCGATTACGTGCTCTATTCCAATTACGAGAGGCAGGTCGAGGCGCAGTTCTCGGGCGAAATCGACATTGCCTGGAACTCCCCGCTTGCCTGGGTCAGGGCGGAAAAAATGGCGAAGTCACTCGGAAAATCGGTGAGGAGCGTCGCCATGCGCGATACCGACCGGGATCTCTCTTCGGTCCTCGTTGCGAGGATCGATTCCGGAATCAGCGAAATTTGCTCCCTGCGCGGAAAAAGGGTCGGATTCGGCGCGATCGATTCCCCCCAGGCCACCCTGATTCCGAAGGACCACATGAGCGCGGAGGGGCTCGTCGCAGGGCGAGACTATGAGGCGGTCGGTTTCGACGTGCTGGGGGGGAAGCACGGAGACCATATCGGCGGGGAGCGCGATGCTGCCTTCGCACTCGTCTCCGGAGAGATCGATGCGGCCTGGATGATAGACGGAAATTACCTCGCATTTTCGAAGGAAGGAACGATTCCTTCCGGAGCGACCCGAATCATCGGGCGAACCGGCCTGTACGATCACTGCAATTTCACTGCGAGCCCGGATGCATCTCCAGAACTCACCGCCCGATTCGTCGAACTGCTGCTCGGCATGCAATGGGAGGATCCGGAAGTTCGCCCCCTCCTGGAACTGGAAGGATTGAGGAAATGGCTTCCGGGTCGGGATAGCGGTTACGCGCTTCTGGAGCGCGCGGTGGAGGACGAGAAATTCTACGGTGAAAAGGGGGAAATCCTGGTTGCTGGCTATCGATATTGAAGATCTTGGATTCGATTCCGGCGCCCATCTGCTCGTGAAGCATGCGCTGGGGAAAATCCCGGAAGGCTCGCAAATCCTGGTGAAGGGCAGTTCCACGGAATGGGCGGGACAGCTCAGGGCATGGTGCAGGATGACGGGGCATTCCTTTGTCGAAGCCGATGGGGGAGTGCTCGTCACGAAAACGGCCGGCATCTCTTGCGCAATCTTTTCCGGTCATTCAAATCCGGCTTTGCCGGGTGCGGTGCTCGATCACCCTCATCCTTCCTTCGGCCTAGCGGCGAGGGGGGCTCTGGTCGAGGAAGGAAGCCCCGAATTCGACTTCCGCCTCAACGAAAAAATCGAAGTCTGGGCGCAAAATGCGGCCGATCTCTATGCCCAGTCGGTGGCTGCGCAATGGGACCCGCAAAAGGAAATCGACTGGGATGCTCCTTTCGATCTTCCGGACGAGATCGAGAACGCAGTGGTTCAGGTGATGACCTACCTGATCGAAAACGAGAATGCAGCGCTGGTCGTTCCCGCACGCTTTCTCGGAACCCTTCATCCCCATTTCAGGGAAGTGCAGGCGGTACTCGCCATGCAGATCGCGGACGAAGCGCGCCATATCGAGATCTTCACCAGACGGCTGAGGATGAAGGGAAGGGAACCTGCACTGTCCAGCGCGGGAGGGCAGGCTTCCCTGAAGACTTTGCTGGACGAAGCGGATTTTTCGGTCGCAGGATTCCTGCTTTCCGTGCTGGGAGAAGGCACTTTCGTCAGCCTGCTCCATTTTCTCCAGGAACACGCCCCCGATCCGGTCACGCGAAGCATTGCGAAGCTCGCCGCCAGAGACGAAGCGCGGCATGTCGCCTTCGGAATGGGGCACCTCCTCACCAGGCTGGAATCGGAACCGGAATTCCGCCATCGCCTCGCCCTTGCAGTCGGGGCAAGG
>JAJZTT010000208.1 GCA_021848705.1 Pseudomonadota bacterium | reverse complement strand
GCTTCGACTAACCTAAAGGTAAGTCTGCGCCGCAATATGGTTCTGCCCTTTCAGGGGATTTAAGGAAGTTGTGGCTTCGACTAACCTAAAGGTAAGTCTGCGCCGCAATATGGTTCTGCCCTTTCAGGGCAGAACCATATTGTCGCGGTGGATGAGTTCCGGCTCGTCCACATAACCGAGAATCGACTCGATCTCCCCGGAAGCATGGCGCATGATTCTCGAGGCCTCAGCCGCGCTGTAGTTGCAAAAACCCCGCGCGACTTCGACCCCATCCCGATCCACGCAGCGCACCAGTTCCCCCCTGCCGAATTCCCCGGAAACCGAGATCACGCCGATCGGAAGCAGGCTTTTACCTTCCGTCCTCAATGCCTTTGCAGCTCCCTCGTCGAGAGTCAGGACGCCCCTCACCTGCAGGTGATCGGCAAGCCACTGCTTCCTGGCGAGCAGCGCCATGGTCTTCGCCCTGAGATGCGTGCCGATGATTTCCCCGGAGGCAAGCCTGGTGAGCACTTCTTCCTCCCGCCCGGATGCGATCACGGTATGCGCGCCGCTCCTGGCAGCCCGCTTCGCGGCAAGGATCTTGGTCAGCATGCCTCCGCGCCCGATTTCCGAACCTGCGCCTCCAGCCATCGCTTCCAGCGACGCATCGCCGGCCTCGCCATGATGGAGCAGCACCGCATCCGGATTCCTGCGCGGATCCGCGGTATAAAGCCCCTCCTGGTCGGTGAGGATCACCAGTAAATCCGCCTCGATGAGGTTGGTGACCAGCGCACCCAGGGTGTCGTTGTCTCCGAAGCGGATCTCGTCCGTCACCACCGTGTCGTTCTCGTTGATGATGGGGACCACCCCCAGCCTCAACAGGGTTTTCAGGGTCGAGCGCGCATTGAGGTAGCGTTTCCTGTCCGCGAGATCCTCATGGGTGAGCAGCACCTGTGAAGTCAGGATGCCGTATCCGGCGAAGCAGGATTCGTAGACATGAACCAGCCCCATCTGACCGACCGCCGCAGCCGCCTGGAGATCATGCACAGCCTGGGGACGCTTCTTCCAGCCGAGGCGCTTCATTCCTTCCGCGACTGCGCCGCTGGAAACCAGCACCACCTCGACCCCCGAATTCCTGAGCCCGGAAATCTGCGTCGCCCACCTGTCGATCGCCGAAACATCCAGCCCCTGCCCCTGGTTGGTGACGAGACTGCTCCCCACCTTGACGACGATCCTCTTCGCTCCGGCGAAAACGGATTTCAATCTCCCTCCCCCTCTTCCGGTTCTTCTTCAGAAGCCGCCTCTTCATGCAACGCCTCGCTTTTCTTCACCTGCTCGAGGTATTCCATGATCGCGTACACGAGCGGCCTGCATCCCTCCCCGGTCAATGCCGATATGGCATAAACCGGGCCTTCCCAGCCGAAATCGCGGATGAAGGAATCGATTCTCTCCTGCCTTTCCGTTTCCTCCAGCCTGTCGATCTTGTTGATGACCAGCCAGCGCGGCTTTTCATGAAGCGTCTCGTCGTATTTCCTGAGTTCCCCTACGATCGCGCGCGCCTCCCTCACCGGATCGACCTCCTCGTCGTAAGGGGCGATGTCGACAAGATGCAGCAGGATGCGGTTTCTTGCAAGATGCCTCAGGAATCGGTGTCCGAGACCGGCTCCTTCCGCGGCCCCCTCGATCAGCCCGGGAATGTCCGCGACCACGAAGCTCCGGTCCGTGTCCACCCGCACCACGCCAAGACTGGGAGCAAGCGTGGTAAATGGATAATCCGCAACCTTGGGGCGGGCGGCGGAAACCGCACGGATGAAAGTGGATTTGCCCGCATTGGGCATGCCGAGAAGCCCCACGTCTGCGAGCACCTTCAATTCGAGCTTCAGCTTGAATTCCTCGCCCGGCTTGCCGTTCGTGAACTGGCGGGGCGAGCGATTGGTGCTCGACTTGAAATGCAGGTTGCCGAGCCCGCCATCCCCGCCCCTGGCGAGCAGCGCGACCTGTCCGTCGCGGCTCAGGTCGGCGACCACTTCTCCGGTCTCGAAATCGGCGATGACGGTGCCGACCGGCATCCTGAGCGTGATGTCATCCGCGCTTTTTCCGTAACAGTCCGAACCCCTGCCGTTCTCGCCGTTTCTGGCGCGATGGATCTTGGTGAAGCGGTAATCGACCAGGGTATTGATATTGTTGTCTGCAACCGCAAGAATGCTCCCCCCCCTGCCTCCGTCCCCACCGTCCGGCCCGCCCTTGGGGATGTATTTCTCGCGCCGGAAACTCGCGGAACCGTTTCCGCCATTCCCGGCATGCACTTCGATGGTCGCTTCATCTATGAATTTCATTTCGTACTCCCCAAGCTAAAAAGCCCGTCACCTGGGTGGTGACGGGCTTTCTTACGACAAATCGCCTCAGAGCGGGAGGATGCTGACCGTCTTGCGCCTCTCCGCGCCCTTCACCGTGAACTGGACATGTCCATCCACCTTGGCGAACAGGGTGTGGTCCTTGCCCATTCCGACGTTCTCGCCTGCATGGAGGCGGGTTCCGCGCTGACGCACGATGATGCTTCCTGCCGGAACCACTTCGCCGCCATAGCGCTTCACGCCGAGTCGCTTGGAATGAGAGTCGCGGCCGTTTCTGGAACTGCCGCCAGCTTTCTTGTGTGCCATTTGCTTCTACTCCTGCTCAGACCGAAATGCCGTCGATGCGGATCTCGGTATAATTTTGACGATGTCCCTGCGACTTGCGGTAGTGCTTGCGGCGACGCATCTTGAAGATGCGCACCTTCTCGCCACGTCCGTGAGAGATCACCGTTGCTTTTACGCTGGCGTTCTCGAGTACGGGAGCCCCTACCGAGATGTTGTCGCCATCCGCGACCATCAGAACCTGGTCGAGTACATATTCGCTTCCGATGTCTGCAGGTATCTGTTCTATCTTGATTTTTTCGCCAACGACAACGCGGTACTGCTTGCCGCCGGTTTTTATGACCGCATACATATCCAACTCCACTGATGAATCGAATCAGGAATTTTACACGACCAGCCCTCCCCGGTCAACGGCATCCTCCGGACCAATTCAGGGATGTCTTGACACGGCCGGGCACGGATCAATACCATATTGCTCTTTTGTTCAATTCGCCCAATACCAGACGTGTCGATCGAGTCAATCAGGAATTTCATCGCGGAAGATATGCTGGCCGTCGACATGGTGATCCGTTCGCGCCTCGACTCGGAGGTCGCGCTGATCCGCCAGATCAGCGAGTACATCATCGGCAACGGCGGGAAAAGGCTCCGGCCCCTGCTCGTCCTGCTCTCTTCCGGAGCCTTCGGATTCAAGGGCAGGGAGCGCCTCGAGCTCGCTGCCACCATCGAATTCATCCATACGGCGACGCTGCTTCACGACGACGTGGTCGACACTTCCGAGCAGCGCCGCGGCAAGGCGACCGCCAACGCGCTTTTCGGCAATGCGGCGAGCGTACTGGTCGGGGACTTCCTCTATTCGCGCGCCTTCCAGATGATGGTCGAAGTCGACATCATGGAAGTGATGCGCACGGTGGCCAATGCAACCAACGTCATCGCCGAAGGGGAAGTGCTGCAGCTCCTCAACTGCCACAATGCAGACATCGACGAGGATAGCTATCTGCAGGTGATCCGCTACAAGACGGCCAAGCTGTTCGAGGCGGCCACCCGGGTCGGCGCGATACTGGGCGGCGCGTCAGGCGAACAAATGGACGCCATGTCAGCCTACGGAATGCATCTCGGCACCGCCTTCCAGCTCATCGACGACGTGCTCGATTATTCGGGCGAAATCGGCGATACCGGGAAGAACCTGGGAGACGACCTGCTGGAAGGCAAGCCCACCCTCCCCCTCATCTACGCGCTCCAGCAAGGCACGCCGGAACAGGCGCAGCTGATTCGCAGCGCGATCGAGAACGGCGGCATCGAGGAATTCGAGGCGATTCTAGCCGCCATGAAGGAAACCCGCTCGCTCGAATACGCGAGGAGCCGGGCCAGAAGCGAGGCGGATCTCGCCTGCCGGGCGATCGCGTCGATTCCGGATTCCCGT
>JAJZTT010000207.1 GCA_021848705.1 Pseudomonadota bacterium | reverse complement strand
TCATGGGCTTCGACGTTTCCAGGGAATACCGCAAGGCGCGGCGTTCGGTGGGCGTCGTTCCCCAGGAGCTGGTTTTCGATCCCTTCTTCACCGTCAGGGAAGTGCTCGAAGTCCAGTCGGGCTATTTCGGCATATCCGACAATGCCGCCTGGATAGACGAGATACTGGCGCGCCTGGATCTTTCCTCGAAGGCCGACACCAATATGAGGGCGCTCTCGGGCGGCATGAAGCGCCGTGTCCTGGTCGCGCAGGCGCTCGTCCACAAGCCGCCGGTCATCATCCTCGACGAGCCGACTGCGGGAGTCGACGTCGAACTGAGGCAGGCGCTTTGGGAATTCATCAAGTCGCTCAACGCATCGGGGCACACCATCGTGCTCACCACCCATTACCTTGAGGAAGCCGAGGCGCTTTGCAACCGGATCGCCATGCTGAAAGCGGGAAAAATAGTGGCGCTCGATACGACCAGCAATCTCCTGAAAAGCTGCAAGGTTCGCCATGTCAAGCTGCAGATTTCCCCCGACAGCCTGCCGGATGCGCTTCTCCCGGGATTTATTGGCAAAGAATCCGGCTACCATGTGCTGAAACTCGACGAATTTGCAGAACTCGAATCCATGCTGGAAACCATCAGAGCATCGGGCGCCAGGATCACGGACATGGTCCTCCCCCATCCCGACCTCGAAGCGGTTTTCGTGGAAATCATGAGGAAGCAATGAAAGGTTTCTACAGCCTGCTGTACAAGGAAGTGGTGCGTTTCTGGAAGGTGGGGTTCCAGACCGTCCTGTCCCCGCTCCTGAGCACGATGCTCTACCTCCTCATTTTCTCCCATGTCCTGGGAGACCATGTCGAGGCCTTCCCGGGAGTTCCATACGTTTCGTTTCTGATCCCCGGTCTTGCCATGATGGCGCTGCTGCAGAACGCTTTCGCGAACAGTTCTTCCAGCCTCATCCAGTCGAAGATCACCGGAAACATCATTTTCCTGCTGCTCTCTCCGGTCTCCTACCCCGAAATCTTTCTCGCCTACGTGCTCGCATCGACGATAAGAGGGGTCCTGGTCGGAAGCGGCATTTTCCTGATCACGCTGTGGGCCGTCGACATCCCCCTGAAATTTCCGCTCTGGGCGCTGGTTTTCGCCCTGCTGGGAAGCTTCATCCTCGGCGCGATCGGCATCGTGGCGGGCATATGGGCCGAAAAATTCGACCAGCTGGCGAGCTTCCAGAACTTCATCATTCTTCCCCTGACCTTCCTTTCCGGGGTATTCTATTCCATCCATTCCCTGCCCCCTTTTTGGCAGGAAGTCTCACATCTGAATCCGTTCTTTTATCTGATAGACGGCTTCCGCTACGGATTTTTCGGGGTTTCCGACATTTCCCCCTATTTCAGTCTGCTCGTCGTCTCCATTTGCCTTGCGGCTGTATCATTGATCACCCTCGGCCTGTTAAAATCCGGTTACAAACTGCGCAACTGAAAGAGAAACCATGGTCACACCCGAACAAATCAAGGGCTACATCGCAGCAGGGCTTCCCTGCGAAGCATTGCAGGTCGAGGGAGACGGTCAGCATTTCGAGGCGATCATCGTCAGCCGGGATTTCGAAGGCAAGAGCCCGATCCAGCGCCATCAACTCGTCTACAAGGCTCTCGGCGACAGGATGCGCGAAGAAATCCACGCGCTTTCCATGAAAACCTACACCCCGGAACAATGGGCTAAGCTCTCATAATGCAAAAACTGGTCATCGAAGGCGGCAGCCCGCTACGCGGCGAGATCCGGATCTCCGGCGCGAAAAATGCCGCGCTCCCCATCCTCTGCGCGACCCTGCTGAGCCGGGAGACGCTCCATGTGGAAAACGTCCCTCACCTGAAGGACGTGACGACCATGCTCGGCCTGCTGGCCCAGATGGGAGTCGGCATCACGCTGGATTCGTCGCAGTGCGTCGCACTCTCGGGACGTGAGATTCCCAATCCCGTTGCGCCCTACGAACTCGTCAAGACGATGCGCGCATCGATCCTGGTTCTGGGGCCGCTCCTTGCCAGAACGGGAAGGGCGAGCGTATCCCTGCCGGGAGGCTGCGCCATCGGCCTGCGCCCGGTGGACCTGCACATCAAGGGATTGCAGGCGATGGGAGCGGAAATCGAGGTCGAGAACGGCTACATCAAGGCGAGCGCCTCGAAACTGCATGGCGCGAGAATATGCATGGATCTCGTCTCGGTCACGGGAACCGAAAACCTGATGATGGCGGCGACCCTGGCGAGCGGCGTTACCGTGATCGAAAATGCAGCGAGGGAGCCCGAAGTCGTCGATCTCGCAAACTGCCTGACAGCCATGGGGGCGAAAATTTCCGGGGCGGGAAGCGACACCATCGAAATCGAGGGAGTAGACGAACTCCACGGCGCACGCCACAGGGTCATGCCCGACAGGATAGAATCCGGCACCTTCCTCGTCGCCGCCGCGGCAAGCCTGGGCAAGATCAAACTGCACGGCGCACGCGCTGACATTCTGGATGCGGTTCTCGACAAGCTCTCTGAATCCGGGGCGCACATCTCGACCGGGGAGGAATCGATCTTTCTCGAAATGAGGGACAGGCCAAAATCGGTGAGCATCAGGACAGCGCCCTACCCCGCCTTTCCCACCGACATGCAGGCCCAGTTCATGGTGCTCAACAGCGTCGCGGAAGGCAGCGCATTGATCACGGAAACCATATTCGAGAACCGCTTCATGCATGTCCAGGAATTGTGCAGAATGGGCGCTCACATCGAGGTCGAAGGCAATGCCGCGATGGTCAGGGGCAAGGAGCATCTCGGCGGCGCCACCGTCATGGCGACCGACCTGCGCGCTTCCGCCAGCCTCGTGATCGCGGGACTCGTCGCCCGTGGGGAGACGACGATAGAGCGCATCTACCATATCGACAGGGGATACGAGTGCATCGAGGAAAAACTGGCCCAACTGGGCGCCAAAATCAGGAGAATGGCTTGATCACGCTGGCCCTGTCCAAGGGCAGGATTTTCGAGGAAACCGCACCGCTTCTGGAGGCCGCCGGAATCACCTGCCTGGAAAACCCGGAAACATCGAGAAAACTGATCCTCCCGACCAATCGGGAGAACGTCAGGATCATCATCGTGAGAGCGTCCGATGTCCCGACCTATGTCCAGTACGGCGCGGCCGACCTCGGCATCGCCGGACGCGACGTCCTCATCGAGCACGGCGGAACCGGGCTCTACCAGATGCTCGATCTGAAAATCGCGAAATGCAGGATGATGGTCGCGGTTCCGGAAGGATTCGACTACGAAAATGCCGTGAGAAGCGGAGCGAGACTGCGCATCGCCACGAAATACATCAGGACCGCGAGGGAGCATTTCGCCGCAAAGGGGGTCCATGTCGACCTGATCAAGCTCTACGGTTCGATGGAGCTTGCGCCGCTGGTCGGTCTTTCGGATGCGATCGTGGATCTCGTCAGCAGCGGCAATACCTTGAAAGCGAACCATCTCGTCGCAGTCGAGGAAATCATGCAGATCTCATCGCGCCTCGTCGTCAACCAGGCAGCCCTCAAACTCAAGCGCACCCTGATACAGCCGCTGCTGGATACCTTCGCCAAGGCTGTCAACACCTGAATTTCGTGTAAAATCGAATCATGCCCATCATTTCCCGTCTCGACACCCAGGCTTCCGGCTTCGATTCCGGACTGAAAGCCCTGCTCGCCTATGAGAGCGCGCGCGACCCCAAAATTGAGGAAACCGTCGCCTCCATACTTGACGACATCCATAAAAGGGGAGATGCCGCCCTGCTCGACTATACGCGGCGCTTCGACAGACTGGACGCGGCTTCCATGCAGGAACTCGACCTGCCGAGATCGAGGCTCGAAGCAGCATTGCAGGGCTTGCCCCTGGCGCAGCGCGAAGCGCTCGAGCAGGCGGCTCACAGAATCAGGATCTACCACGAAAAGCAATTGCAGTCCTCCTGGCGCCATGTCGAGGAAGACGGCACCATGCTCGGGCAGAAAATCACGCCGCTCGACAGAGTCGGTCTTTATGTTCCGGGCGGCAAGGCAGCCTAT
>JAJZTT010000206.1 GCA_021848705.1 Pseudomonadota bacterium | reverse complement strand
GGCACTATCGTAGGTGCGGTTGTTGGTACACTGGTCAATGTGGTCAGCGGGATTCAGTCACGACAAGAAACTCCTTCTGGCGTGGTTTTCATTAACGCCGTTGTCATGTTTGATGGCTGGCTCCCAGGCACTAAAAGGCCCGCACTTGTTCTTGGCGCTTATGCAGCCTCGACTAAGCCGGAATCTCCGGAAGACCTGATTGATGCTGGCGTAAAGCGCGTTGCCCAAGCCATTTGGGAACATACGGCGGCGTATGACAAGGCGCATGGCGTGGCGTTTACGATGCCGACCGTCCAGCAAAGCGACGCAGACGCGGCCAAGAAGGCCAATGCCACCGGCCAAGATGACTCTGTTGAGGCGGACGCTCCAAGTACGCCCCACAATGCCTCTGACATGCCATCCCAGGACACGGCACAAGCAGGCGGCGCAAAGTGATGAGCAGGTGGCGCGGCGCATCGTCGATTACATGGACGAACGTATTTCCGGGCTGGAAAACCCGCGCAGCACCGGCAAGGCACTGACCGACCCGCTGGGCGGATTATGGCGTTACCGCGTGGGCGACTGTCGAGTGATTTGTGATATTCAAGACAACGCAGTGCGAGTCCTCGTCGTGAGGATCGGAAACCGCCGAGAGGTTTACCGATAAAGCGATCAGGCCCACCCTGCAATATGCACCAGATAGGCCATGCCGCCTGCATACACTGGCCAGCCTCGAAGTGAAAGCTTCCAATCGACGGATGACGGCCAGCAGGCATAGGCGAGGGGTGAAAGAAGGAGCGGAATCAGCACGTTTTCACCCGTGATGCTGTGGATCGACGTAGGGAACATGCTGGCCGCAGGCATGGACGTGATTATGAGCCCCAGGAAGGGCGCAAGGGATGTGGGTAGTGCGTTGTACCAGGTGATGTTAGAAAAGCTCACTGAGCCTGCATGGATGCGGTTTGGGACGATGCTGAATGAGGAAGGCTTGGCGTTGGTGATGAGCCCGATCAGGAAGTGCAGCAATTCGTGCAGGAATACGCCGGGCACCATCGCAAGAGTGAACACGGCCCTGTTTCCGATCGTCCGGGCGATAAAAGACCAGATTGCGGTGACTGTGGCTGCGTACAAGATGCAGCCTTCCCATGTCGGAAGGCTCCCAGGAGAAAACTGAAAGGACGGCAACACCATGAATCGATCTGCCAGAAACAAAATCGCGCTCGGAATCGGGTTCTTTATGTCCAGCAGTATAGCACTCGCATCTGGCCTCGATCAGTACACCAGCGTAAAGCCATTATTTCTTCAGGCGCTCGATGATCCGCATGCGACGATCCAGGGAGAGATGATCGGCCCCATAGCAGAAAAATTCAAATCGACCACGAAATCCGAGTCTCCGGTGATCGCTACTGTGACCACCGTAAGGCAATTCAACCAACCCGGATGCGCTCGCCTGAATTTGCGCTTTGCTCAAGCAAATGTGCTGGATACGAGTGGCAAGCCGAGAGACATCGCCCTAAACATGGGTATCAATTATTGCAAGAATGGCTCGCCGCCGACAGAAGGCATGGACCTCGCCAAGGTCGCACCTTTTCTTGAAGGAAAGTAAGCTGCCAACGCGCCAGTCTTTTCTCGTAAATGGCGCTAGGATAATAATTGCGGACCGGGCCAATTATTGCGGACTAAGAAAAATGGCTTGCGGTGTGCAAGCCATTGAATATATGGTGGGTCGTGACAGGATCGAACTGTCGACAAACGGATTAAGAGTCCGCTGCTCTACCGGCTGAGCTAACGACCCGGTATTTTTGCGTGATTGGTAGGTCGTGCCAGATTCGAACTGGCGACCAACGGATTAAAAGTCCGCTGCTCTACCGACTGAGCTAACGACCCAAACAGCAAAGTCCGTAATTATACATCATCGGGGCTTCCTGTCAATCCGGTATGTAGCGCGTCGGATCGGGGAGCCCCGCCTCGTCGAAGCCCTTTTTCCTCAGGCGGCAGGAATCGCATCTTCCGCAGGCGCGTCCCCCGGAATCTGCCTGGTAGCAGGAAACCGTGAGAGAATAATCCACCCCGAGTGAAGTTCCGAGCTTCGCGATCTGCGCTTTTGTGAGATGGATGAGTGGGGCATGGATGGAGAGTTTTTCGCCTTCCACGCCCGCTTTCGTTGCGAGGTTCGCCATCTTCTCGAAGGATTCGATGTATTCGGGGCGGCAGTCCGGGTAGCCTGAATAGTCGAGCGCATTCACACCCACGAAGATATCTCCGGATTTCAGCACTTCCGCCCAGGCGAGCGCAATCGAAAGCATGATGGTGTTGCGGGCTGGAACATAGGTGACGGGGATTCCTTCCGTCTCCTTTTCCGGGACAGCGATGCTTTCGTCTGTGAGCGCGGATCCGCCGAACAGGGTGAGGTCGAGCTTCACCGTCCTGTGGTCGGAGACGCCGAGTGAGGCGCATACCCGGTTCGCGGCTTCGAGTTCGGAGCGGTGGCGCTGGCCGTAATCAAGGCTCAATGCATGGCATGTGAATCCCTCGCGCTTCGCAAGCGCAAGGATGGTCGCGGAGTCGAGTCCCCCGGAAACCAGCACGACGGCATGTCTTTCAGTGACCAGGTTCATTCCCCCAGATGGTCTTGTGAAGCTGGATCTGCATCCGAACGTCCAGCCTGTCGTCCAGGATCCATTGCGCGAGATCCTTCGGTTCCAGGTTCCCGGAAACCGGCGAGAACAGCACCGGGGAAATCGAGGCCAGGCGCTTCGCTTCCAGCTGGCTCTTCGCCCATTCGTAATCGGCCCGGTCCATCAGAACGAACTTGATCTCGTCGTTCTTGTCCATGAAATCGATGTTCTGCCAGAGATTCTTCGATTCCTCGAGAGATCCGGGGGTCTTGATGTCGACGATTCTGGAAACTCTGGGATCGACTCCGGAGATGTCGAGCGCGCCTCCCGTCTCGAGAGAAACCGAATACCCCGCATCGCATAGCCTGGAAAGCAGATCCCGGCAATGCTTCTGCGCGAGCGGCTCGCCTCCGGTCACGGTGACATGATGCGCCCCGTGCTTTGCCACTTCATCGAGGATGTCATCGATTTCCATCGATTTTCCCGCGTGAAAGGCGTATTCGGTATCGCAATAGGCGCAGCGCAAAGGGCAGCCGGTGAGTCTCACGAACACCGTGCGCAAGCCGGCCCGGCTCGTCTCTCCCTGCAGGGAATGGAAGATTTCGTTGATCCTGAGCGAGGGCAAGCTAGCGTTTTCCCTGCTTCAGTTCATCGAGTCTGTGCTTCGCCTTGGTTGCGGCTTCGCTCGAAGGATATTTTTCGATCACGGATTTCAGCGTGATTTTCGCCGCCTTCATCCTGCCGAGTTCCTGTTCGCTGCTCGCGATGTTGATGAGCGCATCCGGCGCCTTGGTGCTGTCCGGAAATTTCGAGATCACCCTGCGCTGCGCGGCAATCGCCTTCTCGAATTCACGCATCGCGAAATAGGCATTTCCGATCCAGTACTGGGCGGATGCGGAGAAGGATCCTTTCGGATATTTCTTCAGATAGTCGCTGAAGCCGGAAATCGCGCCATTGTAGTCTCCGATCTTGAATTTCCCGAAAGAGGCATCATAATCGCCCTGTTCTGCAGAAGGGGGCGGCGCTTCGGCAGGGGCGGCAGGTGGCGCCGCTACCGCAGATGCCGGCGCAGTGGAATTCGCCGGCGCAGGCGAATTCATCGGCGCAGCGGATGGCTGGGGCTCGAGTTTTCTCAGGCGTGTGTCGAGGTCGATGTAAAAGTCTTTCTGGCGCTTTTGCGTGTCATCGATGGAATGCTGCAATTCCTCCATCTTCCCGCGCATCGCGGCAGAATCGGACCCCTGATCCTGGAATTTGCTCGCCATCTCGATCTGGGCCGACTCTATTCTCTTCAGCCTCGTGTCGATGTCTTCGAGCTTCGCCTTCAATTGCTGGATTTCCTGCTGCTGGTCGTCGAGCCTCTGGCGAGCCACGTCGTCGGAAAACAGTCCGGCATGCGCCTGGGCAGCCGTCAGCAGGAAAAGAAATAGGGGAAACCGCCCCTCGAGGCGGTTTCGGATCGCTGCAGGGAACTGCAATTACTCGCCCTGGTAAACGATGTCGGTGCGGCGGTTT
>JAJZTT010000026.1 GCA_021848705.1 Pseudomonadota bacterium | reverse complement strand
TTTTCGCCCCTTGAACGATTCGAGGAAATAGGTTTCATCAGCTTCTGCGATGCCAACCAGGGTCGTTGCCTTCTGCGCGTTGGGCAGATCCAGAAAACGATGGCGCCAGCGAAACGTGGTGTTGTAATGTACGCCACAGACCCTGGCACTGTTGCGCAGGCTTTGCCCTTCAGCCAGTTGCTGCGCGTATTGCAGCCACTTGTCCTTGTGGCGGAGTCTCGCCAGTGGCGTTCCGGTCAATGCATTGAACGTGACATGGCAGGAAGCGCATCGATAACGCTGCAGTCCGGAAGCCTTGCCCCAGCGCGCAATATGATCATGGCCGCATTTTGGACACACGGGCGTGGTCAATATCCGGTTTTCAATCAGGTCGTTGACCGCATCGACATGATCGGCCCGGTGCAGACAATCGGTCAACTGGCTCCGTTGGCGGGGCGTCAGATCCTGAACCGAGTCCTTCATTTCCTGAAAGTCAGTGCTTTTCATCGTCACACCTATCTCGTTGATTCTCACAACCTCAGTGTAGGCCACGAGATTAAAGTGACATAGCCAATTCATATTAGCTGGTTCGTTCCCCTGTCCCCGGATCCGGCGATTCAATCCGCCTCTGCATTCGGAAATTGCCCTCCAGCTGCCCTGGTACTTCAGTTGCGGGGGCAGTGCACATTTTTCACCAGCAAGACCCTGTTCAGTTCAGGAAATAGCCTGGATATCCCGCAACACTCCTGTTCTCCACGGCGGTAGCCGAACGCCTGCGAACTGCAGCCGAGTCCGTTGCCCGGAATCAGATCCCTCAGCCCATACCGACCCCCGCCATCTTTTTCATTTCGACCGTGGCCAGGCTTCGAGTCCCCGCAATATCTGAAAATCCTTATATGTAAAAATACGTATATTCAGAATAGTATTTTTTTATGATAATGCCACCTCGAAATGGATAATTCGAATTAAAGAAGGAAAGAAGCAGCATTGAGCAATTGCCGTCGCAGACTGAACGCTTCAACGATTTCCCTTCCGGAAGGTCCTGTTGCATACGACGTGCAGTTCCATCCATTGCGCGCCCCTCATCATCGATATCGAAATGGACATCCCCGTCCCTGCGTCCTGAGTCAAACCAGACCGCAAGCAACCCTGATCCGCCCCAGTCCTTTTTCCCTTGAAAACCCCAATCTCATGAATAATCAATTCCCCATGATCTATGTAGTAGACGACGACGAATTCATCTGCGATACCCTCACCCTGATGCTCGGGGAAGAGGGCTATCCAGCGAAGTCATTCACGAATCCATTTTCATTTCTCGATCAGATCGACAGTCTCCGGGATGGATGCCTCATTCTGGACGTGAACATGCCCGGCATGGACGGCCTCACGCTTCAGGATGAACTGAAGAAACGAGGCGTCCATCTGCCCATACTGTTTCTTTCCGGACACGGCTCCATTCCTGTCGCAGCGCGCACGATCAGGGCAGGCGCCATCGATTTCATGACAAAACCCGTCGAACGAAACCTGCTCCTGGAAAAAATCCGGGAAGCCACCCATTCCAAGTCCTTTGAAAAAGGCACGAGGCTGTCCTCTCTCACTCCACGCGAAAGGGAAATCATGCAACTTACCGTGGAAGGCCTGACCAGCAAGATGATTGCGAAACAGCTCGGAATCAGCTACAAGACCGTCCAGATCCACCGCTTTCACATCATGAAGAAAGCCGGCGTCAGCAACACGATGGAGCTCGCGCGCCTGGCGTTACGCAAGAAATAACATCCGCTTTCCAAGCCACGCATCTTCATCCCGGCCTGATATCGCTTCGAGACATCAGGCTTCATTCCCCCGCCACCTCCATTTTCCAGCGCCTTTGGCAACGGATGAGCCTCATTCAGCGCAATAGGTATTTCCACATATAAATTCACACCTATTAATTTATTCAATTAATTGGCTATATTCGGGACAGGTCGAAGGCAAAGATGGAACCAACAAGCAAAATCGCAAAAGGGAAGAACATGCAAGCACACCAGGAATCCGAAATGGAAATCCACGAAGCATCCGACCATGACGAGGAGCCCTGTTTCCAGGACAACAGATTTGACGATCTGACTGACATCTATTTCGGAGACATCAGAAGAAAATCGGTCCTGACTGCAGAGCAGGAATATTCCATAGCGATTCGTTCCAGGGAAGGCGATATCCGGGCCAGGGACAGAATGATCGAGCACAACCTGAGACTGGTTGTCAGCATTGCCAAACGCTATACCAACCGTGGAGTAGAACTCCTCGACCTGATCGAGGAAGGCAATCTCGGATTGATCCATGCCCTGGACAAATTCGAACCTGAAAAGGGATTCCGCTTTTCCACCTATGCAACCTGGTGGATACGCCAATACATCGAAAGGGCGATCATGAATCAGTCAAGGACCATCAGGATTCCCGTGCATATCGCCAAGAATATCAATTCCATCAGGAAGGCGATGCATGGATGGGAAGAAGAAGCGGAATGCGGAATGGACCATGTTGCTGAGCGCACTGGAATGCCGGTCGAGCACATCGCAAAACTCATGGGATACCAGGAGAGAATCCTGTCCATCGATGCTCCACTGGAAACCCATCCCTCACTGACCGTGGGCGACTCGATCGTGGACGAAAACTGCGCATCGCCGGACGACGCTCTCGAGAATGCAGAGATAGCCGCCATCATCACGAAATGCATAGAAGAACTCGATCCAAGGCAAAAGGCCGTGATCGAGAATCGCTTCGGGCTGAACGACAGCGACCACGGCATCACCCTGGAATCTCTCTCCCGGAACCTGGGCGTGTCCAGGGAAAGGGTGAGGCAGATCCAGATGGACGCCCTGCAGAAGATCAAATCCGGGCTCTTGCAGCACGGCATCCGGAAAAACACCCTGTTTTGACCATGAGAAGGAGCAACGAAATGAAAAAATCAGCCCTGGCATTTGCCGTGTTGGCAATGGTGTCGACCCTTTCCGCCACCTCGTTCGCGCGTGGCGGAGGCGCAGCAGGGGGGGGCGGTGCCGGTGGAGTTGGGCAAATGGGATCCCCCCAGGGGCAGATGGACCGCGACCAGACCAGGGATCAGACCAGAGACCAGACCAGAGACCAGACCAGAGACCAGACCAGGGACCAGACCAGGGACCAGACCAGAGACCAGACCAGAGACCAGACCAGAGACCAGACCAGAGACCAGACCAGAGACCAGACCAGAGATCAGACCAGAGACCAGACCAGAGACCAGACCAGGGACCAGACCAGGGAAAAGGCGAAGGAACAGTCGAAACAAAGAGTCAGGACGAGATCAACCGAGCAAAGCGGCCAGGATGAGTGAAAATGGGCCATCGAATGAACTGGAAGCCGGGCATTCTGGCGCTGGCACTGGGTTGCCTGGTACAGGCCTCAGCCAGGGCCGAGACGGATCAGGATGCAGAGCAGCAGATCGGCCCGCCTCCCGGCAGGAAAATCGTCCCCGCCAGGGAGCCGCCCTCTGCCGGGGTCCATCGGATCGGCGCATTCAAGGTTTACCCCGAGATCGTCGTTTCGGAAATGTATGACGACAACATCTATGCGACCCAGGCCAACCGGGTGTCCGATTCGGCGACCATCCTGTCTCCGGCCGTCTGGCTGCAATCGGACTGGAGCCGGCATGTCCTCAAGTTCGAGGCAGGGGCGGAATCCACAAGATACCGCTCCCAGACTTCCCAGAATTCAAACGACTATCGCTACAGCATGGAAGGGCGCTACGACTTCAGCCAGGACATGAATGCCTATGCAGGCCTGAGCAGGTCGATGGAACACGAGGACAGGGAGTCGCCGGATTTTCGCAACGGCTTCTACCCGACGGAATTCCGCTCGACCAAGGGCTATGCAGGATGGTACGGGCAGCACGGCAAGCTGGGAGTTCGGGTTGGCGGAACGATGCAAAGCCTGGACTTCGCCAATGTCCCCTTCACTTTCGGAGTCATCAACAACCGTGACAGGAACCGGATCCATCAAACCGGAGGCATCCGCCTGTCCTACGAATTCTCCACCGACAAGGAGATTTATCTTCAGACTGCAGTGGACCAGAGAAGATATCAGAACAAGCCGGACGACGCGGGATATTTCCGCGACTCGAATGGGGAAAGGCTGCTCGCCGGAAGCAAGATCATGCTTCCGGGAAAGCTGAAGGCCGATTTCTTTTTCGGCCACATGACCCAGCGCTACGAGGATGTCCGACTGGGCAGGGTCAGCTGCCCCATGTTCGGAGCCAGAGTCGACTGGCACCCTTACCCATCCACCCTTTTTGACTTCTACCTGGACAGGACGATAGAAGAGACGACCGTCTTCCAGACCCTACCCGTCGTGCTTCCGGCGTCCAGCTACCTGAATTCCTATGCTGCGCTCACTGCGGAACACAAATTGGGCGATCGCCTATCGGTGAACGCAAATCTCACCTATTCAAGGAACGATTTCAATGGCTTTCCCAGGATCGACAACTACGGGGGAGTCGGAATGGGCGTGGTCTACCAGGTCTCGAAAGGCATTTTTCTCGACTCCAGCTTCCAGCACAGATGGCTGCGGTCCACCGCCACTCCGGAAAACTTCGACCGCAACCTTCTGTTCGTGCGAATCGCATTCGCCCTTTCACCTTCCTAGACCGGAATCAGGCTCTTTCATCTCATTTCCAAAGGAGAAGCAACCATGAAACAATCCATCGGCAAGATCGTCACCACCCTGTTCTTTGCTTCGGCCATCGCGGCGGCTCATGCCGGAGATGGAAACGGCGCCAAAGGCCAGATGGGCGGTGGCGACAACAGGGGATCCATCGGAGGAAAAGGCTCCGGCCAGGGAGGACCTTCTTCCGACAGCACCTCCAAGGGACCGAGATACAGCGGAGGATCCCAGTCCAATCATCCCGAAGATGGCCGGGGAAATCCTTCCTGGTCGCATGATGCCCTGCCGGAAGGAGTGGAACTTGGAAGGCTGAATGTGGCGCGGGCACCTGCCCATGTTCTCGAAAAATCCCTTGCCGAAGCGATTTCCAGCCTGGATCCATCCCTGTACAGGCTGCCGTCCCTGGAGGCGGTCATCCAGGCGATCAGCTCCGGGAAGCTTCCTGACGGATCGACTTTCACCAAGATCGATTCCCCCCTGGAGAATCTCGCCCTTTACAAGGCGATCCTGACCGACGGCAAGATTGGCGACGGCAGCAGGATCGTGGTCAACAGAAACAACACAGAGCTTCTTCTCGCCGTTTTCCTGGGCAGCGCGGCGGACAAGTCGATCCCGATCACGGCAGATACCGTCAACGCACTGAGCACGATTCTTCAGGTCAAGCTGCCAGCCTACATCAGCGCAGAGAAACTCGCGGCTGATGCAGATCAGGTGAGGATCTCGATTCTCGACGCGCATTCCGGCGAATAATTCAAACTGAAAGGCATTTCCATGCAAGGCTCGAAAATCGGATCGACTGTCGCCATCGCCA
Organism: Pseudomonadota bacterium; assembly: GCA_021848705.1. Lineage (GTDB taxonomy): Bacteria > Pseudomonadota > Gammaproteobacteria > Burkholderiales > JABEVD01 > JABEVD01. The sequence continues at coordinate 15,995 of JAJZTT010000026.1, read as the reverse complement.
TGCTCTGCTGCTGGATCGCCGCTTCCAGCGCTGCCGGGGACGGCGGCCATGGGACGGAAGGCGGCGGGCACAAGGGCAAAGAGTCCGGCGGACTGAAACTGAAACACGGACTCGGCGCAGAACATTCAGGCCACACATCGGGCAACCATTCAAGCCCGGAATCAGGCAGGGCGAGCGCGCAAAGGTTCGGCGGAGGCTCGGGCATCGCCGGATCGGAACAGATTGCCGAAGGCCCGGAAAAATCATCCGCCAAAGGTTTCGGTCCGGAATATCGCAGCCAGTTTCGTTACCGTGGCGGATGGGAACTCCCCCAGGATCCCGAGGAAGAAACCCCCTCCCTTCCCCAGGATCCGGGATTCAACACCGGAGGAGGCGGCGGTACGGGAACGGCATTCCACATCGTCGGCGAACAGCGTTGCGAAGACATGGCCGCGATCAACTCTTCAAACAGACTGGAGGGAAAGAACCTGGAGCGATTCAAATCGGCTCTTTCGCTGCTTGCACCAGGAACTTCCCTGACCGGATCTTCGGCGCTGCTGCTCGCCAGTTTCCAGAAGGAACTGGAAAAGCAGAAACCGAGCCCGGTTTTGGCAGGAACCTATCTGGGCATGGTGGCCAAGGTTCCCGTGACACCTCCCCTGATCACGAGGGTCAGTTCCGGCCTTTGCGTGATTCTTCCTGACGAAAAGAAATCGGGGATCGCAAACATTGCGGAAGAACAGCGCCGCACGCTCGTCACCAACTCTTCAAGGTGAAGGAAGCGACATGAAAGGAAAATCGATCGCATCGATAGTGGCGCTTGCCTTGCTGAGCGGAAATGCCGTGGCGGCAGGAGGAAATCCAAGGCCACAGGAAAGCCCTCGCGCCCAGACCCGCGCCGCACCCCGGAGCTATTCAAACGGATTGGGACCAGAATCCACGGCCACGACGAGAGCCGGTTACCTGGGCGGCAGACCGACTGAGAACGATGCCCCTGTCGAATCCGCACCGGGCACTGCCGCATTCCATGCCTCGGGCGCCCCGGGTTGCAGAAATGTCGTGGTTTCAGGATTCGCAAGGGAAAACGTTTCACGCTACAGGCAGAGCGCAGCCATGCTGGGATCCTCCTCCGAGGATACCGACAGCCAGGATTACCTGCTGGCCAATTTCCAGGGAGAACTCGCCAAATCCAGACCGGATCCGGTTCTGGCGGGTTCCTACATCGGCCTGATCGCAGGCAGCTCCGTCACGAAGCAAATCGTCCTGGAAATCAGCCGCGTGCTTTGCGTGCCGGTCAGCGACAGCCAGGCCGAAGGCATTGCCGCAGCAGCAGAAGCGCAACGGCGCTCCATGCACCGCTGACCGGAAGCAGACTCTTCCCCACGCATCGATTACTCGCCGGAAAGGTCTGCCCGGGCCCTATTTCATGCAGCCGCACTTGAAACCTGCAGATCCGTCCCTATTTTATGCTTCGCCGGGCTTGCCTTATCCTCAAGCCGTCTTTAGCATAACGATCCAGGAATCTTTACAAGGCATCATGATGAGTTTCAGCAATATCGATGTAGCCGGGCTGCTAGCGCTGCAGAATTCGGGAGGCGTCAGGCTGGTCGACGTCAGGACGGACGCCGAAGTGGCCCGCGGGGTCATCCCGGGCGCGATTCACATCCCGCTTCACCTCATTCCGCTCACGGAAATGGACTGGAACATCCCGACCGTCATCTACTGCCAGTCGGGTGGAAGATCGGGGCAGGCCTGCAGTTTCCTTTCCGCGAAGGGATGGAACGGCCTTTCCAACCTGCAGGGCGGAATCCTGGCATGGGTGGCCTCGGGCAATGCACTCTCCCGCCTCGCCTGAAAAAAAATACAAGCGCCCGTTCTCGGTTCTGGTTGTCGTTCACACCGCCGACCTCGAAGTGCTTCTCCTCGAACGGGCCGACCATCCTGGCTACTGGCAGTCGGTGACGGGCAGCCTGGAGGAGGGGGAATCGCTCGAGGAGGCGGCAAGGCGCGAGCTTTTCGAGGAAACCGGACTCACGGAAGGCGAGCTTTCCGACTGGAAAATCGAAACGGAATATGTCATCTACCCGGAGTGGCGGCATCGCTATGCACCGGGCGTGACGAAAAATCTAGAGCATGTCTTCGGATTCAGGCTGAAGGAAAAAATGCCGGTGAAAATTTCTCCGCGCGAACATCTCCACCATGCCTGGGTCCCCCACATCGAAGCTGCGGAAAAGGTGTTTTCCTCGAGCAACGAGGCAGCCATCCGCGCGCTTTCCAGGAAAAAACCAGCATGAATGGAGCAAACATGACGATTGCCTTCGATCAATACAGGGAGCTCGACGATGCTGCCTGCGCCACGAGGATCGCGAAAGCGAAGAAGCAGCTTGGCGAATCGGTGGTCATCCTCGGACACCACTACCAGAGAGCCGATGTCTACCGCTTCGCAGACCTCACCGGAGACTCGCTGAAGCTCTCCAGGCTCGCAGGGCAATCCGCCGCGAAATACATCGTATTCTGCGGGGTGCATTTCATGGCCGAAGTGGCCGACATCCTGTCGTCCCCCGATCAGGTCTCCATCCTGCCTGACCTTTCCGCAGGATGCTCGATGGCGGACATGGCCAATCTCGCCAAGGTCGAACGGGCCTGGCAGGAGCTCTCGACCTTGATCGATCCGGACGAAACGATCACACCGGTCACCTACATCAATTCGGCCGCCGACCTCAAGGCCTTCTGCGGAGAGCATGGCGGCATCGTCTGCACTTCCAGCAATGCCGGGAAGGTGCTCGAATGGTGCTTCTCGAAGCGCGAAAAGGTCCTGTTCTTTCCGGACCAGCATCTCGGCAGGTGGTCCGGTGCAAAAATGGGCATCCCGCTCGAGGACATGCTGGTCTGGGATCCGGACCTGCCCATGGGCGGACACGACGAGGAAGCCATCCGCCGCGCGAAAATGTTGCTTTGGAAAGGCCACTGCTCGGTGCACCAGATGTTCCAGCCTTCCCACATCGAAAGATTCAGGAAACAGTACCCGGAGGGAATCGTCATTTCCCACCCGGAATGCAGCTTCGAAGTCTGCAAGCTTTCCGATCATGTCGGCTCCACGGAAACCATCATCAAGACCATTTCGGAGGCGCCTTCCGGAACGAGGTGGCTGGTCGGAACCGAACTCAACCTCGTCAACCGGCTCGCCGAAGAATTCAGGGATTCGGGAAAGATCATCCAGTTCATGTCTCCCATCGTCTGCATGTGTTCCACGATGGCGAGAATCGATCCACAGCATCTGCTCTGGACGCTCGAGAATCTGGCCGAGGGGCATGTCGTCAACCGGATCACCGTCCCGCAAGAGGAAGCAAGGATGGCGAAACTTGCCCTTGACCGCATGCTGGAAATCTCCTGAAATGCCCAGAACGCTGAGGATCGCCACCTACAACATCCACAAGGGTTTTTCGCACTTCAACCGGCGCCTCATGGTGCATGAATTGCGCGAAAAACTGCAAGGAATGGGAGCGGACCTCATCTTCCTCCAGGAAGTGCTGGGCGCGCACGAAGAACATGCGATCACCCATGAGAACTGGCCCGGTTCTCCACAGTATGAATTCCTGGCCGATTCGATGTGGCCTGAATATGTCTACGGCAAGAATGCGGTCTACGAGGAAGGCCATCACGGAAACGCCATCCTGAGCCGCTTCCCCATTCTCGGATGGGACAATTTCGACATCTCCGGCCATCGTTTCGAAAGCCGCGGGCTGTTGCACTGCGAGCTACAGATTCCCGGCTGGGAAAAAAACCTGCACTGCATCTGCACGCACATGGGACTTTCGGCCAGGGTAAGAAGAAAGCAGGTTTCGGCGCTCGAACAGAAAATCGAGGAAATCGTCCCGAAAGAGGCCCCTCTCATCGTCGCAGGCGATTTCAACGACTGGTCCTGCAAGGCGGAAAGGATCATGGTCAACGGGTGGAGGCTGCAGGAAGTCTTTGAAATCACGCATGGCAAGGTGGCGAAAAGCTTCCCTTCCACCTTTCCCATCTTCAGGCTGGACAGGATCTATGTCCGCGGTTTCAGCGTTCGGGAAGCGGCTGTGCACCACGGATTACCCTGGTCGAGGATTTCAGACCACGCCCCGCTTTCGACCACCCTGGTACTGAAATGAAGGAGCGTCTGGTCCCCGGCAATGCCATCAGACTGCTGAAGAACGGCGAGCAGTATTTTCCCGCGCTGGAGCACGCGATCGACCGCGCGGAAAGGGAAATCTTCCTCGAAACCTACATCTACGAAGTGGACAAGGCGGGCATCTCGATCGGGGAGGCGCTGATGCGCGCGGCAGGACGAGGCGTTTCCGTCCACCTGCTGATCGACGGATTCGGCTCCAGAAAACTCCCGGAGTCTTTCGTCACCACCCTGAAGGATGCGGGCGTCGAAGTGCTTTTTTTCAGCCAGAAGATCTCCCCCTGGACGCTCCGGCGAAGCAGGTTGAGACGGCTGCACAGGAAGCTTTCCGTCTTCGACGGAAAAACCGCCTTCGTGGGCGGCATCAACATCATCGACGACCGCAACATCCCGGGAATTCCGATCAGGGATGACAGCATTCCTCCCCGCTTCGACTATTCCGTCGAGATTTCCGGCCCGCTGGTTGCCGACATCCACCATTCCGTCAAGCATCTCTGGATGCTGCGCGCCTGGATGCAGATGAGGAAGCCGGGGACCGGAAAATTCCTCCCGGAAACCAGAATCCATGCCGGAAGCCAGAATGCAGCCTTCATCGTCCGGGACAATTTCGGGCATCGCAGGAACATCGAGCTGGCCTATCTGAGAGCCATCGCATCTGCAAAGCGCGAGATCGTCATCGCCAACGCCTACTTCTTTCCCGGCATTTCCTTCCGTCACGCGCTGGTCGACGCCGCATCGCGCGGCGTACGGGTGGTCCTGCTTTTGCAGGGAAAGATGGAATACCTGTTGCTCCATTATGCCACCCGTGCCCTCTATGGCAAATTCCTGGATTCCGGAATCGAGATATACGAGTATCACAGGAGCCTGATGCACGCAAAGGTGGCCGTGATCGACGGGCTCTGGACCACTGTCGGCTCTTCCAACATCGACCCTTTCAGCCTGCTGCTCGCCAGGGAGGCCAACGTGGTGATCCACGACGAATCCTTCGCTGCCGAACTCAGGGAAAGCCTGATGGATGCAATCCGAGAGGATTCCAGGCGCCTCCTTCCCGACAGTTGGGCGAAACAGCCCCTTACCACGCGCTTCATGACCTGGCTTTCCTACGGCATGGTGCGATTTTTGACCGGCATGGCCGGATATGGAAGGGATCATGAATTCCGGTAAGGGCGACTGGAAGACCATCCGGTCGCTCCTCCCCTATCTCCTCGAATTTCCCGGAAGGGTGTTTCTCGCCGCCCTGTTCCTGATCCTTGCCAAGGCGGCAGGCGTCACCGTCCCCATCTTCTTCAAGCACGTGGTCGATGCGCTGGATGGAAAGACCGTCCTTTTTCCGGCAATGCTTCTCGCAGGGTATGGATTGCTGCGCTTTTTCAACACCCTCTTCGGCGAATTGCGCGATGCGGTATTCGCGAAGGTGACGCAGCGCGCGATCAGAAGGGTCGCCCGCAAGGTTTTCGATCACCTGCACGGTCTCAGCCTGCGCTTCCATCTCGAGCGTCAGACGGGCGGGATGTCCCGCGACATCGAGCGGGGTACCAGAGGGATCAGCTTCCTGCTCAATTTCATGCTGTTCAACATCATCCCCACCCTGGTTGAAATCGGCCTCGTCGCAGTCATCCTGCTCACGAAATACGATGCATGGTTCGCGATCCTCATCTGCGCGACCCTGTTCATCTACATTGCCTTCACGCTCGCCATCACCGAATGGAGGATGAGTTTCCGCAGGACGATGAACGAGATGGATTCGCAAGCCAACACCCGTGCGATCGACAGCCTGCTCAATTACGAGACGGTGAAATATTTCTCGAACGAATCCTTCGAGTCCTCGCGCTATGACCAGAACCTGCAGTCCTGGGAGCTGGCAGCGGTGAGAAACCAGACTTCCCTCGCCTGGCTGAATGCGGGGCAGAGCGCCATCATCGCGATCGGCATCACGCTGCTGATGTGGCTGGCCGCAAAAGGGGTGGTCGAGAAAAGGATGACCATCGGGGATCTGGTGCTAGTAAACGCTTACATGCTGCAGCTTTACATGCCCCTCAATTTCCTGGGCTTCGTCTACCGGGAAATCAGGCATTCCCTTGCCGACATGGAAAGGATGTTCTCCCTGCTCGACGAGCATGCAGAGATTCGCGATTCCGAAGATGCCATCGACCTCGTGGCTTCCGGTGCCGCAGTGAGATTCGAACATGTCGATTTCTCCTACGAGAAATCCAGACCGATTCTCTTCGACATCGATTTCGAAATTCCCGCAGGAAAGACCGTCGCCGTGGTGGGACATAGCGGCTCTGGAAAATCCACCCTGGCGAGGCTGCTCTATCGCTTTTATGACGTGGACAGGGGAAGCATCGTCATCGACGGACAGGACATTCGCAAGGTGACGCAGCAAAGCCTGCGCCACGCGATCGGCATCGTTCCCCAGGACACCGTCCTTTTCAACGACACCATTTATTACAATATCGCCTACGGCAGACTGGATGCAGGGCGGGAGGAAGTGCTGGAGGCGGCAAAGGCCGCGCACATCCACGAATTCATTTCCTCACTTCCCCTGGGCTATGAAACCATGGTGGGCGAGCGGGGACTGAAGCTTTCCGGAGGAGAGAAGCAGCGTGTCGCGATCGCCAGAACCATCCTGAAAAACCCGTCGCTGCTCATTTTCGACGAGGCGACCTCAGCGCTCGATTCCAGATCCGAAAAGGGAATCCAGATGGAGCTTTCCAGGATTTCTGCCAACCGCTCGACGCTGGTGATCGCGCACCGCCTCTCCACCGTGGTCGACGCCGACAGGATCATCGTGCTGGAAGCGGGCAGGATCATCGAATCGGGAAAACACCGCGAACTGCTCGAGTGCGGCGGCACTTACGCGCACCTTTGGGCACTGCAGCAGGAAGAGGAAAAGATAACGGAATCTGCGAATATTGGGGTAGAATAGTCAATTTTGCGGGTGCGTGAAATCATGTTGAAAGGAAGTCTGGTCGCGATAGTCACTCCCATGCTGGACGACGGGGCGCTCGATCTCGTCCGGCTGCGATCGCTCATCGATTTCCACATCGCCGAAGGAACCGACGGCATCGTCGTGGTGGGCACCACAGGCGAATCGCCGACCGTCGATTTCGAAGAGCACAGGGCGCTCATCACCACGACCGTGGAGCATGTGGCCGGGAGAATCCCGGTGATCGCCGGAACCGGCGCGAATTCCACCCGTGAGGCCATCGAACTCTCCAGGTTCGCGAAAGAGGCAGGGGCCGACTTCACCCTGTCCGTGGTTCCCTATTACAACAAACCCACCCAGGAAGGGATGTACCGGCACTTCGCAGCCATTGCGGAAGCAGCCGACATCCCGATGATCCTCTACAACGTTCCGGGAAGGACGGTTGCGGACCTTTCTAACGAGACCACCCTGAAGCTCGCGCAGATTCCCAACATCGTCGGCATCAAGGATGCCACCGGCAACCTCGAGCGGGGAACCGATCTCATCCTGAGAGCGCCGGAAGGCTTCGCTGTCTACAGCGGGGACGATGCGAGCTCGGCTGCACTGATGCTGCTGGGAGGAGCCGGCACCGTTTCCGTCACCGCCAATGTCGCGCCCCGGCTCATGCACGAGATGTGCATGGCGGCCCTCCAGGGTGACGCCATCGCTGCCCGGAAAATCAATGCGCAACTTCTTCCGCTGCACAGGACACTTTTTGTCGAGGCCAACCCGATCCCGGTGAAGTGGGCCGTATCCAGAATGGGCCTCATCGGCGCGGCGATCCGCCTGCCGCTCACGGAACTTTCTCCGTCCAATCGGGATCCCGTGCTCGCGGCAATGCGTTCCTGCGGAATTATTTAATGATACGATTCGGAATACCATGATGAAAAACTACCGCTCCCACGCCCTTGTGGCCCTCAGTTCTTCCGTCCTGCTTCTTTCCGGATGCAGCCACCTGCCTTTCGGACATCATGAGGACAACAGGTATAAAACGGCGAAGCCGGGCGCATCCCTCGAGGTTCCGCCGGATCTCACCAAACCCGCGATCGACAACCGCTTCAGCGTTCCCGACGCCAATTCGGATACCACTCGCTCCGCATACGAAATCAACGATCGAGCCAGCCGAAAAGAGGCGGCGGAAGACAACACCCCCGCAGGCGCAAAACTCTCCCCAGAAAACAACAACATCACCCTAGCAGCCGGGACGGATCGCGCATGGCGCCTGGTCGGACTCGCCCTCGACCGCGCGGGATTCACGGTGGACGACAGGAACCGCGAAAAAGGCGTCTATTTCGTGAGCTATGTCGATCCCAAGGCGAAAGACGAAGACACCGGGATGTTGTCCAAGCTCGAGTTCTGGAAGGACAAGGCACCGCCCAAGCCGCAAAAGTACCGCATCCTGGTCACACAGCAGGGATCCGGAAGCGTCGTCACCATCCTCGACAAGGATGGATTCACCGAACACACCGAAACGTCCTCAAAAATCCTCAAGCTGATCTTCAATCAATTGAAGTGAGGCATGCGCTTTTCTTCCCTGGCGAGCGGCAGCGAAGGGAACGCTCTGGTCGTGGAGTGCGGGAAAACGCGGATCCTGCTAGACTGCGGCCTCGGCCTTCGCGAAGCCGCAGCGAGGCTGCAAAGGGTCTCCCTTTCTCCTGAGGACATCACCGCCGTCCTCGTCACTCACGAACACGAAGATCATGCCAGCGGGGTGGCCAGGTTCTCGAAAAAACATTCCATCCCGGTCTGGATGACCTTCGGAACCTTCAGGGCACAGGAAAAGCACTGCGCAGGTCTCGACATCCGCTTCATCGAGGATTACCGGCGCTTTCGCATAAACGACCTCGAAATCGAGCCCTTCCCGGTCCCTCACGATGCAAGGGAACCGGTCCAGTTCGTGTTCGGGGACGGAGCGAAAAAGCTGGGCATAATCACCGATGCGGGCAGTTCCACTCCACACATCGAACTCACATTGAGCGGCTGCGACGCACTGGTGCTCGAATGCAATCACGACCCGGAAATGCTTGCCGCGAGCGCCTATCCCCCCAGCCTGGTGAGAAGAATTTCCGGGAGATATGGACACCTTTCCAACCAAAGCGCATCCGGACTTCTTTCCAGGCTGGACCGCACGAAATTGCAGCATGTGGTTGCAGCCCATTTGAGCAGGAAGAACAATACGGAAGAACTGGCAAGGAAAGCGCTTGGCCACGCCATGGGCTGCGATCCGGAATGGATCGGGGTGGCAAGTCAGGAAGAAGGATTCGACTGGAGGGAGATCTCATAAGGAAAAAGCCGGCAAATGCCGGCTTTTTCTTCTGCAACGTGCCAGCTTCGCAGATTACTGGGCTGCGGGAGCTGCGGGGGCTGCAGGAGCGGCATCCGAAGCTGCAGGAGCGGCAGCGGAAGCGTCGCTTGCTGCAGGTGCTGCAGCGGATGCTTCGGGAGCAGCAGGAGCGGCGGGCGCAGCAGGCGCTTCGGCAGCAGGAGCCGGCGTTTCAGGAGCCGGTGCGGGCTTTTCTCCGCAAGCGGACAGGGCAAGCCCGAGCAGGGCGGCGAGGATGAGCGAGCGCTTCATTTATTTATTCCTTAAAAGTTGAAACAGGGGTTGGTAGCAATCGGCCATCCGAAAGCTCGAAGTTCGACCGACTGTGCAATTTTAGCAGGTTTGGAGGATTTTGCCATAGGCACATCAGTCCTCCCTCATAGTCCTGAAGTGTCGCAAAAAACCCCCTCCTCCGATCCATCCAGAAGTTGCCCGAAACGGAGCTTCAGGCCATGTCCCTCGTGCAGATCGGATCTCGCGTAGAGTCCGCGAGGATCATCGAAATGGAACCGCCTCGCATAATGCTCTGAATCGGCCACGCAGAACGGATCGTACACGTGGAGCAATTCCGGCGCAGTCCTGCGGATTTCCATGTTATGGCTGAAAAGCTTGAGCAGGGAAAGCATCCTCGGGCAGCGCTTCTCGAGATATCCTGTATCGTGGACCACGATCCGGAGACGGTTTTCCGGATTGGCCCGAAGGAATTCCTGCAGTTTCCCGAATCTCTGCTGGGAGTTGAATCCCAGGTTCTCCAGGCTGAAGTCGAAAATCAATATCTCCCTCTCGGCCAACCCGATCACTTCGTCGATCGCCGTGGAATATTCGGCCAGCCCGTTCAGCTTGCGATGCTCGCTCATCCCCCCCCTCCGATGACGACATACCCGTATTCATACCACTGATGAAAAAGGGAAAGCGTCTCTGCGGAAGGCTGCACCGGAGGCAGACTGCGCCGGTCCGCAAGGCGCACCAGAAGTGCCCGGTCGAGTCCGGAAAAGCTTTCCGATTCCCCGTTGATGTAAAGATTTTCGCCGCAAAACAGCATCTGGGTCCTGAGGTCCAGACTCAGGCCGCTTTTTGCCAGCCCGGATGCGAATTTCTTCATCGAAACCGGATGCTCGGGAGGATCGAAAAAAACATGTCCCTTGGGTTCGGTGAGATACATGCCAAGGAAGTGCTCGACCTCCTTCTCCCCCCAGGTGATCGCGGAAAGCATCTTCCACACTTTCGAAAGCATTTCCCGCCCGATCTCGGCCGGATGATCCTGGATTTGCAGATCCGGGTCTTCATACATGCCTGAAAGCTCGACCCGGTCCTGGAGGTGGACGAGGAACTCCGTGGCCAGTTCCTGCGCGGAAGGCGCCCTGAAGCCGATGGAGTAGGTCATCGACTCCCCCAGGGCAATGCCGTTATGGGCATATTTGGGAGGCAGGTAGAGCATGTCCCCAGGCTCGAGGATCCATTCTTCTTCCACCTCGAAGCGGCTGAGAATTCTCATGGGGGCATCCGGAACGAGATCGGAAGGGGTGTTGGCCGAAATCTGCCATCTGCGCCTGCCCATGCCCTGCAACAGGAACACGTCATAGGAATCGAAATGCGGACCGACCCCGGCGCCGTCCGGAGCATAACTCACCATCAAATCGTCCAATCTCGCCCTGGGAATGAAATCGAATCCGGAAAGAAGTTCATCTCCTTCCTTCATGAAATGATTCACGCCCTGCACCAGCAGTGTCCAGAGGCCGGAAAGCTTCCTGAATTCCTTCCTCGAAAATGGCCCCTGGGAAAGGGTCCATTTTTCATCCTGAAAGCGCACGATGCGCGATTGCGCATCCTCCCTGCCGGCAAGCGCCATCAGTTCAGCCGGCGACAGCAGCCCCGCAAACCCGGGGAAGGCATTGCGCAGCAGAAGCGGTTTTTTTTGCCAGTATTCCCTGAGGAATTGGGCTCGTGTCAGATTTCCCAGCATATTCCGATTATAAAAAACTTCCCTCGTCCGCGAAATAGGTTAGAATCGACCTGATCTTCAATTATATGGATTCCCTAACAATGCGCATCGAGAAAAACACCGTCGTCTCCCTCCAGTTCGAACTTGCCGACGATTCCGGCACCGTGCTGGAGAAATCCGAATCCCCGGTGAGCTATCTGCATGGCGGCTACGATGGCATTTTCCCGCAAGTCGAGGAAGAACTGCACGAGAAGACGGCCGGATTTTCCTGCACAGTGGAGATGGACCCGGAAAACGCTTTCGGGGAGATCGATCCCAACCTGATCCGTGTCGAACCTCGCGAAATGTTTCCGAAGGAAGTGGAAGTCGGAATGCGTTTCGAGGGGGGAGAGGATGGATCCGAAGACATGCTGATCTACACGGTGACCGACGTGACGCCGGAAAAGGTGGTGGTCGACGGCAACCATCCCCTTGCCGGGATGAAGCTCACGTTCTCCTGCACGGTGACCGGGGTTCGTCCTGCCACGCCCGAAGAGATTTCCCACGGCCACATCCACGACGAAGATCATCATCACCACTGAGCGATGCCCGCCTCCAGATTGTCGATGAGGCGGGTCTTGCCGAGCCTCGCCGCGCCGAGAACGACGAGGCGGCTTTCCCTTCCGCATGGCTTCGCGAGGCTGACCGCATCGCGAATCTCGACATAGTCCACCTTCCAGCCTCGCGTTTCGAGGTCCTTCCCGGCCAGTTTCTCGAGGGATGAAAAATCCCGGTTTCCGCAGCGAAGCTCGCTTGCGATCTTCTCCAGATTGAAATACAGCCTGGGCGCCTGCACCCGTTCTTCCGAAGAGAGGTAGCGGTTTCTCGAACTCATCGCAAGCCCGTCCTCTTCCCTGATCGTTTCCCCTTCCGATATGTTCACCGCAAGATTGAACTGGGAGACCATCCTTTTCACAAGGTGAAGCTGCTGGTAATCCTTCTTCCCGAACACTGCGTGGTCCGGATTCACGATATTGAAGAGCTTCAGAACCACCGTGGCCATTCCCCTGAAATGCCCCGGGCGATGCGCGCCGCACAGCTCTTCCGCGACGGACGGAAGATCGACCGTGAATTCCTGTGGTTCAGGATAAAGCTCACGCTCGGTTGGAGCGAACAGGATGTCTGCCCCCGCCTCCACGAGCTTTCTGCAATCCTCCTCGAAAGTGCGGGGATATCGGTCGAAATCTTCCCCTTCGCCGAACTGCAGGCGGTTGACGAAAATGCTCGCCACCGAGCAGGGGGCGAGCCGCTTCGCCTCCCGAACCAGCGCGAGGTGCCCTGCATGCAGATTCCCCATGGTGGGAACGAACGCCCTGGAAGATTCTCCGGACAGTCTTTCGCGTAGCGCTTCGATCGATTCGATGATTTCCATCAGAAGGTATGCTCCGGTCCGGGGAAAGCGCCATGCCTCACGTCTTCCACATAATGTCTCACTGCATCCGGGATCGACGATGCGCCATCCATGTAGTTCCTGACGAATCTCGCCGCCTTCCCCGGGTAGATGCCGAGCAAATCATAGAGCACCAGCACCTGTCCGGAGCAGTTTTTCCCCGCGCCGATGCCAATGGTCGGAATGGAAAGGGATGCCGTGATCCTCCCGGCGAGCTCCCCGGGAATCGCTTCCAGCACGATCATGGAAGCGCCCGCATCCTGCAGCGCCCCCGCTTCTTCCAGGATGCGCAGCGCATTTCCCTCGTCCCTTCCCTGAACCCGGTATCCGCCGAGGCTGTGAACCGACTGCGGGGTGAGCCCGATGTGGGCGCAGACCGGAATGCCGCGCGAAGAAAGGAAGTTCGTGGTGTCCGCCATGGCGAATCCGCCCTCGATTTTCACCATGTGCGCCCCGGATGCCATCAGTTTCGCCGCATTGGCGAAAGCCTTCTCGCGGTTTTCCTGGTAGCTGCCGAAAGGCAGGTCGGAAATGATGAAGGAACGGGAAGAAGCGCTCGAAACGCATCGCGTATGGTAGATCATGTCCTCCATGGAAACCCCGAGCGTGGAATGCCCGCCCTGAATCACCATTCCGAGTGAATCGCCCACCAGCAGGATGTCGACTCCGGCTTCCTCCAGGAGCGAAGCGAAGCTGGAATCGTAGCAGGTGAGGGCCGCGATCGGGATTCCCTCCGATTTCATTTTCTGCAGGGCATGCAGGGTGAGTTTAGGCGCCACGATTGAAAAACTCCCTGGTTCCCCGCATCTGTTCGATCCTGTCGAGAAGCAGTTCGAAATCGCGGCTTTCCTCGATGAAATTGAGATTGTCGCTGTTGACCATGAACACCGGAGCCGCATCGTAATGCAGGAAGAAGCGGCTGTAGCTCTCTGCCAGACGCTTCAGGTAATCCTCCCCGATGTTCCGCTCGTAATGGATACCGCGCCTTTTCACCCGATCGAGAAGCTTCACGGGGGAGGCCTGCAGATAGATCACCAGGTCAGGAACCGGAATGGAAGATTCGAGACGGGCATACATCTGCTGATACAAATGGAATTCCTCGTCATTCAGGGTCAGCCTCGCAAAAAGAGGATCCTTTTCCATCAGAAAATCGGTCACGGTGGTCTTGCGGAACATGTCCGGCTGGGAAATTTCCGTCATGTCCTGCATCCTCTGGAAAAGGAAGAACATCTGGACGGGCAGCGCATATCTTGCGGGATCCTCGTAGAAACGGGCCAGGAAGGGGTTTCCTTCCGGATTTTCCAGAATCAGCCTGCAGGATTCCCCGACGTGTTTTGCGATCCTGCGGGCCAGGCTGGTCTTGCCGACGCCGATGGGACCCTCGATCGCGATATGTCCGAAATTTCCGATCAGCATGCCGCATCTTTCGAAATGGACTGATTGCCGAGCGCACCGATCAGGTCTGCAGCCCGTCCGATTCCCGGAATTTCGCAATCCGGGTCGATTTCGACGAGCGGAAGCAGGACAAAAAGGCGTTCATGCATGCGCGGATGGGGAATCTTCAGGCGATCATCCGCAAGAAACCGGTCATCGTAAAGCAGCAGGTCGAGATCGAGCGTCCTCGGCGCATTCGGCAAGCTCCTCAAGCGCCCGAAGGAAGCCTCGATCGCGAGAAGCGCATCGAGCAGATCCAGCGGGGAAAGCGCAGTTTCGAGCAGCGCCGCCGCATTCACATAATCGGGCTGGGGAATCTCAGAGATCGGCGCGCTGAGATAAAGGCTGGATCGTGCAAGGAGCCTCGTTGCGGGCAAAGCTTCAAGCGCATCGAATGCCCGGGCGACCTGGATCCTGGGAGAGGAAAGATTGCTGCCCAGGGCGACATGAGCCCGGCTCATCAGGCAGCCGCCGCCTTCGGGCGCCTTCTGCGCCTCCTGCGCTTCGGAGAATCGTCCGCAACCAGCATTCCCTTCCTTTCCTCGGAAGAAGCATCCTGGAAAGTCACCCACCATTTCGGCAGATCCTCCTCCACTTCACCGCTTTCGGCGCGCAGCATCAGGAAATCGTACCCGGCCCGGAAGCGGGGGTGCTCGATGAGCTGGAATGGTCGCTGCCCGGATCGCTGGGCGAAGCGCGGCTGCAGGGACCAGATTTCCTTCATGGTGGCGGTGAACCTGCGCGGAATGGCGAGTTTTTCCTGCTGAACGGAAAGCACGAAATCCATCGCCGCATGCAATGCGGGAACAGGATGCTCGCCCCCCTCCTTTTCCTTGTGCCAGCGGGCCAGCACTTCGTGCCAGAGCAGGGAGGCGAACAGGAATGCGGGGGAGACCGGCTTATCCTCGTTCACGCGCAGGTCGGTATTCCTGAGGGCTGCCAGAATGAATCTCTCCCCCATCGGCTGTTCGAGGATCACGTCGAGCATGGGGAGAAGCCCGTGATGCAGGCCCGCCTTCCTGAGTTCGGTGATGCATTCCACCGAATGACCGGAAGTCAGAAGCTTCAGCATTTCCTCGAAAAGCCTCGCAGCAGGAACGTTCTGCAGCAGCCCGCCCAGATCCCGGATCGGCGCTTCGGTCGCTGAGTCGAGCTTCATGCCGAGCTTCGCCGCAAAGCGCACCGCGCGCAACATCCTGACCGGATCCTCGCGGTAGCGGGTGGAAGGATCCCCGATCATCTTCAGCCGCATCGCCCTGAGATCCTCGTATCCGCCATGATAGTCCCAGATCTCTTCGGTGGAAGGGTCGTAGAACATGGCGTTCACCGTGAAGTCGCGCCTTTCCGCATCTTCTTCCTGGTTGCCGAAAACGTTGTCGGCGAGCACCCGGCCATGTTCGTCTGTGGCCGATTCGCTTTCTTCGTGCCCGCGCCGGAAAGTGGAAACTTCGATGACTTCCGGGCCGCACATCACGTGCACCAGCCTGAAGCGCCTGCCGATGATCCTGGAGCGCCGGAAAAGCGCTCGAACCTGGTCAGGATCGGCATTGGTCGCCACATCGAAATCCTTGGGCTTTTTCCCCAGCAAAAGATCGCGCACCGCCCCGCCCACGACGAAGGCGGAGAAACCCGCTTCCTGCAGCACTGCAGCCGCCTTCCTCGCGCAGGCACTCACCTGTTCCTTGTGGATGCCATGCTTTCTCAGTGGAAGGACGGCCGGGCCGGCTTTCGGTTTCTCGAAAATTCTTCGAATGA
>JAJZTT010000205.1 GCA_021848705.1 Pseudomonadota bacterium | reverse complement strand
CTGCTATGGAGGCCGAAGGCTGCCTGGCTCGCGATCGTTTGCCTGCTCGGGTTTTTCTCCATCATCCACATGAACAAGGAATCCGCATTCCTTTATTTCCAGTTCTGACATGGACAAGCACGGACAATATTTCTATTCGCTGGTCGGAATCCTTGGATTGGCCCTGATTGCGATCCTCGCCATGAACCTGAAGCTCATGGAAAACGATCTGGGCGGCGGAAGGAAGGCTTTTCTCGCAAGCTCCTGGCAGGAAAGAACCCGCGGCGTGACCTATGCTCCGCCCTTGAGCGACACCCGTCTTTTCAAGACACTGCGTCTCAATGACAGGCTCCCGAAAATCGACACGGTGATCTTCGGCTCATCCACCGCGATGGGAGCCCGTCCCGACATGTTCCCGGAAATGAAGGCCTACAATTTCGCCCAGACCGGGAACCCGCTCATTTCGGTGATCGGGGAAGCCGAATACATCCAGAAACACGACCCGGGCATCCGGAATTTCGTCATTCCGCTCGACTGGTCCCTGAATTTTCTATACATGAAAGGGGCGCCCTCCATGGCGGATCTTTCGAGGCCGGTGCCGGGAAAGGAACAGCAGCGTCCACCGTTACTTGCCAGGATGAAGGAGGCGATGTCCGAACCCAGGATCAAAAATCTTTCCGCAGTGCTGACCAGCATCCTGAAATCGCATCACAAATGGGATGCTGCGAAAGGGATCTTCCTCGACGCGTCGGGCAGCGATTACCGCTGCCCCGACGGTGAAATCGCAAGGGATTACGACACCATGAATCGCGGAACCTGCACAGGATTCCGCTACGACGGGAGCGCCACATTCGGCAACCTGGACCGGGTGAAACAAGGCGAGCATGCCGCCATGGTGCTCGAAGCGACCATTCCCAGCTCGAAATACAGCGAGGCATTGATGGATTCGAAGGGAGAAATCAATCCCCGCATTCTGGAGGCACTGTCCGGAATCGTGAAAAATGCGAAAGGGAGGGTGATTTTCTTCATGCCGCCGCTCATGCCGGGAATGGAAAAAAGGTTCACTCAAATCCATCCGTATGCCGAATACCTGGAGCGCACCAAAAGCGAACTCGATTCCTGGGCGAAAAAGGAAGACGTGACGATCGTGGACGCAGGACAATCGGAAAAGTACGGGTGCACCACCGACGAATTCGTAGACCAGCATCATGCCGTATCCTCCTGTTACCGGAAGATTTTCGAACAATATTTCCGGCAAGGGCACGACAGAAAGGGAATCTATGCTCCGGAATGATCTTCCGCAAAGACGGACGCTGCTGCTTCTTTGCGCATTCGCAGCCATCGGATTTCTGCCCGCGGTATTCTTTTACTATGTCGGGGAAGAAGCGATCTTCCCGATTTCCTCGCTGGAAATGTGGCTGAAGGGTTCCTGGTTCAGGCAGGTGATGTACGGAGGGGATCTCCAGCACAATCCGCTCTTCAACTGGATGATCATGGCTGTTTCCGGCATTTTCGGCTGGACCCATGTGCTCGAAATCACCCGGGTTCTCGCCATTTCATTCACGCTGGGAAGCGCATGGGCACTCTACCGGCTGGCCAAGGCCCTCTACGGGGAAGGAAATTTTCCGCTTTTCGCAGCGCTTTGTTACCTCAGTCTTTCCGATATTTCCCTCTACCATGGATGGCTCGCCTATGTCGACCCGCTTTTTTCCTTCCTGGTGTTTTCGGCGATGGCGCTGCTCTGGATCTCGGCGGAAAGAAAATCGTTCCCTCTGCTCGCCGCATCCCTTGCCGTTTTGAGTCTCTCCTTCCTCGCAAAGGCATTCACCGCCTATATATTTTATGCTGGAGCGGCATTCGTGCTGATTTTCGAAACCTCCTGCCGAAAGTTCCTCTTCTCGCCGAAATCGATCCTCGCAGGCGCTGCGGCTGCCGGATTCCCCCTGCTCTGGCTTTCACTGCTTCCTTCTTCAGGCCAGGGGAACAGGATGTTCGCGGAAATCCTGCACAAACTGGAACTGCCGGGATTTTCCGCCTATCTGGGACAACTCGCAGGCTTTCCCCTGGAAGTTTTATTGAGGATGTCTCCGCTGGCATTCCTCGTCGTCTATTATCTGATGCGCGGCAGTGTGACAAATCCTGCGGACCGCAATTTCAGGTTCGCGCTTGCGATCGGGCTGGTCAACCTGCTTCCCTACTGGTTTTCCCCGCATAGCGGGATCCGCTACATCATGCCGATCTATCCCTTCTTCGCGCTCGCCCTCTCGCGAATGCTCTGGAATACCGACAGGATGCGGGTCGTGATCCGCTGGATTGGCGGATTTCTCGTTTTGAGGTTCTGCTGCCTGCTGTTGCTTTTCCCCTGGTACCAGAGCCATTACCGGGGCGAAAACTATTACGTCACCGCACAGGAAATCGTCAAAATCGCGGGCAATCAGCCCCTGTATATTTCCGACGTGAGCTCCAGCGGTCTGTCCGTGGCAGGATATGTCGACGTGCTGAAACTGCCAGGCGCACCGATCACATTCCCTCCGCAGCAGTGGAATTCAGGGTATGTGATCGCCTACACCGAAAATCCGGAGGTCGGAACGACATTCAGGAAATTCAAGCTGGGCGGGGACGAAATGTACCTGCTCTGCAGGGGAAGCGCATGCCGTCAAAAGGATGAAAAGTGACACCATGGAAAACAATATGACCCCGATCGACTTCGAAAACGGCAAGGTCTTCCGTTTCAGCAATCCGCCCGCGGTGGAACAGCAACTTGTCAGAGAATTCTTCTGCAACAGCGACCATGGATTCTACGTCGATGTCGGCGCGAACCATCCTTCCATCGATTCGCAAAGCCGGCACCTCGAAGACCTCGGCTGGACGGGACTCCTCATCGAACCCACCCCTTCCTATTGCGAGATGCTGAGGCGGGAAAGGAAGGGCGAGGTGGTACAGCTTGCCTGTTCCAGCCCGGAAAACCACGACAAGAAGCTTCAGCTCATCGCGGCCGGCGTTCATTCCACCCTGAATGCGAACCCGATCGCGTTGGGCGCGCACAGCGAGGAAACCATCGAAGTCACCTGCAGGACGCTCGATTCCATCCTCGAGGAATACGGAGTCTCGCCTGGTTTCGATTTCATTTCCATCGACATCGAAGGCCACGAAATGGAAATGTTCAAGGGATTCACCCTGCCGAAATGGAGGCCGAAACTGGTGCTCCTGGAAGACCATGTGACCAGTCACGAGAAGCACAACCACATGCGAAAAAGCGGCTACAGGCTGATCCTGAGGACCGGCCTCAACAGCTGGTACGTGCCGCAGGAGATGCATTTCGAATTTTCGCCAGCCGCCCGCCTCGAACAATTCCGCAAATACTGGCTCGGCCTTCCTTCCAGGAAGCTGCGCTACCGCCGCTAGGGCTTTTTGCAGCCGATGACGATGGTCCTGCCGAGCAGGAGCTCCCGGGAATTCATCTGCACCACGAATTTCTCGTTGTGCTCGTCGACGGTTTGGTACTTTTCCTTTTCCTTCTTCATCGCGATCGAGGAAAAAATCCGGATCGGCAAACCGAGGAAGAAATGCCAGAAACGCGAGGTTCCCTGAACCTTGTCGATGGCAAGATCGAGATCCCCGAATCCCGCATCGAGCAGGGAATGCGACAGATAAAAGGACGAGACCGGGTTGATGTGTCCTCCCGTGGAATGCAGTTCGCTCTCCCGGACATGCAATGGACCGAAAAGGTTGTAAAATCCGAAAAACAGGAAACGCATCCTCGATTTCAGATTCAGTATGTTCGGAGTGCTGAGGACCAGCGTTCCGCCCGGTTTCAGCACGCGATGCATTTCCCTGAGGGTTTCCCGGTAATGTTCCAGATGCTCGATCACCTCGGTACAGGTTACCAGGTCGAATGATTCGCTTGCAAAGGGAAGCCCTTCCCGGTTGAGATCCGCCACGCCAACCTTCACGTCCTCCAGTTCCATCAGGCGGTCGGTGTAGTCGCAGGCGGAGGAATGCAGGTCAAAACGCTGCCGCAGCAGGCCGATGAGATCGCCATGCCCGGATCCGATGTCGAGGTGTTCGCAGGGAAATTTCGAATGCTTTTTGGCGACCATTTCCACTGCTGAATCCAGGATGGCTGAAGTGCTGAGGCTCATTTCTCGGGTATGGATGAACGATGACGGATTCTACCAAAGCCCGGAAAGGC
>JAJZTT010000204.1 GCA_021848705.1 Pseudomonadota bacterium | reverse complement strand
CCAGGCGCGAGGGCAACATGCTCGCGGTCTGCTATCTCGACCTCGACGGCTTCAAGTCCATCAACGACACCTACGGACACAAGTCAGGGGATGATGTGCTGGTCGAAACCGCGAAGCGGATCGGACTGGCCGTGCGCGGGGGAGACACGGTCGCCCGACTCGGCGGAGACGAATTCGTGGTGGTGCTGGTCGGAATCGAGCGCGGTGAGGAATGCGCCGGCACCCTGGACCGCATCCTCGCCGCCATCGGCCAACCCATCCGCATTTCCGAGGAAAGGACCATTTCGGTCGGGGCGAGCATCGGCGTGAGCCTCTTTCCGCTCGACGATGAAGATCCTGACACCCTGCTGCGCCATGCAGACCAGGCCATGTATCTTGCCAAGCAGTCCGGGAGAAACCGATTCCACATCTACGATCCATCGATCGACCTGCAGTCCCGCAACCGCCAGGAGATGCTTTCCGAAATCAGGGAAGGACTGCAAAAAGGTCAGTTCGAACTCCATTACCAGCCGAAAGTCGACCTGCGCACAGGGCGGATTTTCGGGGCTGAAGCGTTGATCCGCTGGAATCACCCGGAGCGCGGCCAGCTCCTTCCCGGAAAATTTCTTCGCCTTTCCGAAAACACATCGCTCGACATTGAGATCGGAGAATGGGTGCTCTCGGCCGCCATCGAAAGACTGGAAAACTGGCGTGCAACCGGGATCGGCCTTTCCCTGAGCATCAACATTTCCGCGCACCATCTCGAATCCAGGAATTTCGCGGAAAGGCTGGAAGAAAGACTCTCTGCCCACCCGGAACTTCCGCGCAGCCTGCTCGAAATCGAAGTGCTGGAAACCGCAGCTCTCAACGACCTTTCCATCGTCAGGGAGGTCATGGAATCCTGCAGGAAGCTCGGCATCCGGTTCGCCCTGGACGATTTCGGCACCGGCTATTCTTCCCTTTCCTACCTGAGCAAGCTGCCGGTCGATGCGCTGAAAATAGATCAGTCCTTCATCCGGGACATGCTGGAGGACGAAGGAGACATGACCATCGTGGTGGGCGTCATCGGCCTGGCGAAGGCATTCCACCTGCATACGGTGGCAGAAGGGATCGAGACGCCCGAACAGTTGAAAACCCTGCTCGAACTGGGCTGCGAGGCGGGACAAGGCTATCTCATCGGCATGCCGATGCCGGTATCGGAAATCGAAAGGCGGGCAGCCACCTTTTCTTTGTGGACGAATTCATGAAAACGCTACTGCCGGACAGGCTTCCCCCGATCCCCGGAATCGCGAGCAGCATCCTTGCGCTCAGGATCAACACCGAGGAAGGAGAAAGAAAGCTTTTCGATCTGGTGCAGAAGGATCCGGTCATCCTCTCCCGGATCATCGGCCTCGCCAATTCCCCGGTATTCGGAACCAACCGCAGGATCTACCGGTTGAGGGACGCGGCCGCAGTGATCGGCATCAAGCGGATCAAGATGATTTCCCTCAGCTCCGCGATGATGACCGCCCTTTCCAGGCCCCTGCCAGGAAAACTGGATGTCCGCTGCCTCTGGCTGCACAGCCTTTCGGTCGCCATGACCATGGACACCATTGGCAGACACATGCCGGAATCGATGCGTCCCCCGGAAGATGCAATCTACCTCGCCGGACTTTTGCACGATATCGGCTTTCTGGTGCTCGACTG
Organism: Pseudomonadota bacterium; assembly: GCA_021848705.1. Lineage (GTDB taxonomy): Bacteria > Pseudomonadota > Gammaproteobacteria > Burkholderiales > JABEVD01 > JABEVD01. The sequence continues at coordinate 2,527 of JAJZTT010000204.1, read as the reverse complement.
CGCCCATCCGGATCTGAGCGACAGGCTTCAGGCTGCCATGATTTCGAACCCGGGAGTCCCCGTCACCGAAATCGAGGCCGGAATCGGCGGAGCGGATCACTCCTCGCTCGGCGCCGAACTCATGCGCCGCTGGGGATTGCCTCCGCCGATCGCCGAAGTGCTGGAATTCCACCATGCCCCGCCGGATTCCCGACCGCAGAGCGGGGAGCCGCTCGTCACCATGACGGGGATCGCGGAAAGGCTGGTTCCTGCCTGTGGCATCACCGAGAATGTTCCTCATGGAATCGGAAAGGAAGAATGGGAAAAAATCGGGATCGATCCCTCCCTTGAGGCGGAAATCACCCTGAAAGTGAGCAGGCATGCGAAGGATGCGGAAGCGCTCGCCGCTTCCTGATCCGGGACGAAAACAAGCCTGGTTCGCTGGTCTATGGGCAAATGCTTCCGCGCCACCGGTTTTACAGGAAGCAAAAACTCCAATCAATCGAGGCTGAAGCCATTGACCGCCCCCGCCGACCGTGACGAGTGCGCCTGCGGTGCGCCGTCGTGGAGGTGATAGCGGTTCTTACCGGCCTGTTTGGCCACATACATGGCCTGGTCTGCTATTTCGTTTTACGTTCTTTTACCCAACTGCGCTCAACGCCCCGTGACCGATACGGACGACTTCGTCCACGGCAAGATTTTTCGGTAGCGTACGGGTGATGAAGATCATGGTCGCCTTGCCTTTGAACTGGTTGGCTGTGGCAGCGAAATGCCAGGAAGCAAGCGGCGATTTGAAGTATTGTTTGCCTGCCCCATTCCCGCCGCATTCGTCCATTTTCAGGAAACGCACATCCGGGAAGGAGCAACGGGATTTCGATGTCAACTGCAACAACATGATTTGGAAAAAGTTTGATCCGGAGAGCCGGTTCACGGAAATGACACGCATCGAATATCGGGTTGGACCAAGATTTTTCGAATCGTCACTTCAGGGGACAGTACTAATTTGACTCAAAGGGGACGCATTCGATTGATTCCGAATGCTCCCCGGATCTTGCGGGATGGACAAGGTTTTCGCTCGTCAATCCGGTTTTTCGGACAGGTTCGGACGGGAGGACGTCAGGAACAGGCAAGGGGCATAGCGTTGCGACTTCGTCCCGGCAAGGCCTGCCGTCTGGACGAGGCCATCAGCAAACCGATCAGGCTGATCCCGAACAATTCCAGCGAGCCGGGCTCCGGAACGGAAACCCCCTGGTTGCTGGTCGAGGTGCTCAGGAGATTGGGTACGGCATTCAAAGGCGCCATGTGCAATTCGCCGCTCGTATTGATCGCATTGGCAAACACGAATCCGTTGATCGCGGTGGTGTCGGTGACCGTGGCTTCAGGCGCCAGGATCGATGCGTTCCAACCGCCCAGGGAAACGTTCAGGGCATTGTAGAAATTGAACAGGGTGTAGGCGGTGGCTGCGCTCTGGTTGAAATTTCCACCGTAGGCAAAATTTCCAGAAGCATCCACATTCACGACCACCAGCCCGGCCCCGTTCGGATTGACGGAGAAACTGCTCGCCCCATCCAGCGCCGCGCCGGTGATGTTGATGACGCCGACATTCACACCGCCGATGTCGACGGTCGTCGTCGGACTCAGAATCGCATTGTTCATCGGCAGGGAATTTACCGTCGTGCCCGCCATCCCCTGAAAAGCGTTCGAGAGGGAAAGCAATGGCTGAACCAGGGCTGAAAGCGGGTCCGGAAAAGTGTAACCGGATACCGCAAGAGCAACCCCGGACAAGCCGCCCCCTGCCGTTCCGCCCGCATAGACGGTCTGCTGGTTCGCATTCAGCAGGGTGATATTGCCATACGCATTCGCATCGCCATAGCCGGCGAAAGCCGGCGACAGGGTGCTTCCATTGATATTGACCTGCGCGCCGTTCAGATTGCCGCCCGCGACGACCGGACCTTGCGTCTCGCTGCTTCCGACGCTCAGGTTGCCAATGGTGACTGCGTTGAAGTTGCTCATGATCTGCGCAGCGGTAAAGGGCGAAGCCCCCGCCATCGGAATCGTCCCCGCCAGAACGGCTCCCAGCACTGCGCCCGCTGCAAGCAGATTCATTGCAGACATCCTTTCATTGTCGACTTAACCTCAATGTACGATAGCACATTCGGGAAATCAGAACAATCTCGGACCCGATCTCGGGGCGGCGAAAATCGGGGGCGAGCGCACCGGATCGCGACGATTCGCGATCCCCCGTGCAGGATGAACGATCAGCGGGCGTGATGCGACTTGCTTGCGATCTGCTCGACGGGATATTCGGACAGGGTGACGATGGTCGACTCGTAATTGTGCTTGACCAGGAATCTGGCCGCTTCGTCGATGCTGGAAAATTCGCGCGGGGTGCGATCATACTTCGATTTCACCAGAAAACCGTGATCGCCGTAAATGTTGGTGAACAGGATCACCCATCCGCTTGGCAGATGGAATATCTCGGGATATTTCATCATCCCGTCGTATTTCTTGAGATCGGACTCGATCCAGGTCTCTTCCATGAGATCGG
>JAJZTT010000203.1 GCA_021848705.1 Pseudomonadota bacterium | reverse complement strand
GCAGTCAGGATGCTCGACAGGGTCTACGACGTATCGCGCTTTCCACTCGAAAAACAGCGGAAAGTGGCCCTCTCCTCGCGCAGGATCGGGCTCGGCATCACGGGGCTCGCAGATTGCCTCGCCATGCTGGGGATCCGCTATTCCGGACAGGAAGGAAGAAACCAGGCAGGGGAAATCATGCAAACGATCAAGGAATGCGCCTATTCCGAATCGGTCGAAATCGCGAGAAAAAAGGGGCCTTTCCCGCTTTTTTCACCCGCCTACCTGGAAAGGCAATTCATCTCCTCCCTGCCCTCCGGAATCAGGAAAAGGATCGCAAGGCACGGCATCCGGAACAGTCATCTGCTCGCCATCGCGCCGACCGGCACCATCAGCCTGCTCGCAGGGAATGTCTCGAGCGGTCTCGAGCCGATCCACGCCCTGGAATACGAAAGAAACATCCGGCTCCCGGACGGAAGAACGCAGGCCGTGCAGGTTTCTGATCATGCCTTTTCGCTGTTTCGCAGGACCTTCGGCAATGCCCCCTTGCCGGAGTGCTTCGAAACCGGAATCGAGCCCCTGGAGCAGCTTCTCATGCAGGCTGCCCTGCAGCATCATGTGGACAACGCCATCTCGAAAACCGTGAGCGTGCCGCAACACATGGATTTCGAATCCTTTTCAGGCATTTATTCGAAGGCTTACGAACTCGGTTTGAAGGGATGCACCGCGTACCGACCGAATCCGGTGACGGGAACCGTGCTCGGAGCATGAGATGCACGATTACTTCGAGCACGACGCGGACATCGGCATCATCGGACGGGGAAACACTGTAGAAGCGGCATTCGTATCCGCAGCCCGCGCGCTCTTTACCCTGGAGTCCGATCCGGAAAAGCTCGGTCAGGATGTCGCAATCCAGATCGAATTTTTCGAGGATGACCTCGAATATGCTTTCATTACCTGGCTCAACCTTCTGATTGCAAAGGCCCACTCTGAAATGATCGCATTGCGCGAATTCAGCCTCTCCCGGGAAGGTAGCCGCTGGAAGGGAAGCGCATGGGGAGAACGCTGGAAGGATGGAATGGAGAGGGGGATCGAGGTGAAGGGCGCCACCCTGACCCTGCTTTCGGTGAAAAAATCCGGAAAGCGCTGGGAAGCGCGCGCCATCGTGGACGTATGATATGGACCTCTCCAGCCTTGCCGAACTGACGCCCCATTCCTGGAAATCCGGAAGATCCGTCCTTTATGGAAGCCGGGAACTCATTGCAGCGATGGACGAAAAGGTGCTCGAACAGATTTCGAACGTATCGAAGCTTCCCGGGCTGGTCGGATGCGCCATGACCATGCCGGACGCCCACTGGGGATACGGATTTCCCATCGGAGGTGTGGCGGCTTTCGATGCGGAAGAAGGGGGAATCGTCTCCGCGGGCGGAGTCGGATTCGACATTTCCTGCGGAATCCGCTGTCTGAGAACGAACCTGAAAAGGGAGGATCTCGAAAGGGGCAAGGCGAGGATCGCGGAAGTTCTTTTCAGGAAAATCCCCGCAGGGGTGGGAGAGGGAGGAAGGATCCGGGTTTCTACCGAAGAACTCGAAAAGATCATGAAATCCGGCGCGAAATGGGCGGTCGACTCCGGTTACGGCAATGCCTCCGATCTCGAATATGTCGAGGAGCGCGGCACGGTAGCGGGTGCGGCCCCTGTCTTCGTTTCCGATCTCGCAAGGAAACGCCAGCTCGGGGAAATGGGCACGCTGGGTTCGGGAAATCATTACCTCGAAATCCAGGTCGCGGACAGGATTTTCGATCCGGATGCCGCGAAGGCCTTCGGCATCGAAATGGGCGGCATCCTGGTTTCGATCCATTGCGGATCGCGCGGCTTCGGCCACCAGATCGGAACGGACTATCTCGTTCTGCTCGCCAGGGCTGCGAAAAGGCTCGGGCTGTCCCTCCCCGACCGGGAACTCGCCTCTGCCCCGATCCGTTCCCCGGAGGGGGAACAGTATCTCGGCGCGATGAATTGCGCGATCAATGTCGCACTCGCCAACCGCCAGATCCTCTCCCACCTGGCCCGCGAATGCCTGGAAGTGGTTTTCCCGGGAATCCGGGTCGAGACGCTTTTCGACGTGAGCCACAACACCTGCAAGCTGGAGAGGCATTTTTTCGAGGGAAAGGAAAGGTTTTTATACGTGCACAGAAAGGGGGCGACCCGCGCCTTCGGACCGAACCATCCCGACCTTCCGGAAAGATACCGGGAGGTGGGCCAGCCCGTCATCATCGGAGGCAGCATGGGAACGGGTTCATGGATCCTCGCGGGAAACGAGGGCAATCCTGCCTTCTGTTCCGCAAGCCATGGCGCGGGGCGGGCGATGAGCCGCAGCCGGGCGCTCAGGCAATACGACGGCAGGAAGATCGTCGAGGAACTGGGCACGAGGGGAATCCTGATCCGGGCGCGCTCGATGCGCGGGGCTGCAGAAGAAGCGCCCGGCTCCTACAAGGACGTGGAGCTGGTAGCCGAAGACACCGAGCGCGCCAATCTCGCAAGACGCGTCGCGCATCTCTCCCCCGTCGTCTGCATCAAGGGGTGACCCGTTTCTCCGGCCTGCATTCATGGAAGCGATCGATCCCGTCTTCTATCCCGGGGCGAGGCGCGCTACGCCCGATCCGGACATCCCGAACCTGCCGACGTTCCTGGTCGGACAGGCCGGCTCCGAAAATCCTGAAAAACTCACCCGCCTGCTCTGGTTGACTGAAGCTCGAATCCCGCTTCGCCGCTCATCCAGGTATCCTTGTCGCGGATGATCGCCTGCGCAGGCAATGTCGGGGTCAATACCTTGGCGTCCGGAGATTTTTTGACGGCGGTGCCGACCGCAACGATCTCGACCAGGCTCGAGCCGATCTCGACGATGTAGGTCTTGATTCCGATCACTTCGTCAGCCCCTGCCGCGGCGGCATCCGATTTCAGTCTTTCGAAGACGTTCTCTCTCGCATCGTAGATCAGCGTGGTGAGGTCGCTGATTTCCCCCCTGACCAGCCCCTTGAAAGCCGATTTGATTCCGCCCACGATGCCGAGAGAATACACGGACGTCGAGATGAGCAGTTTGACCGGGAGATAGCCCAGGCTGGTCATGGACCACATTTCCTCTCCGGTCAGGTCGCTCGTGACCGGGCTGGAGTTCGACGGCAGCCAGGGGTTCCTCGCTGCGGTTCCTGTCATGTACATTTCATGGAAACCCGCGAATCTCATCACAGAGGTTCTCACCCCCACCACTGAATTGGCCCCGACCTGTCTCGCCTGTTCGACCAGGCGTTCCAGGCACTGGTGACGGGTCTTGTTGAATACGTTGCTGAATTCCTCGATTTCCCCCCGCATCATGGTCTTGAGCGAACCGAAAATCCCCCCCCCGACGCCCACGGAATAGGCGATGTTGCCGAATGCAAAGGACAATGGCTTGTAGCCCGCATCCATGTGGCAATAGAGTTCCTGCGCATCCCCCGAACTGGTGAAATGACCTCCTCCATTGACCCCGGAACCCACGAAAAGAAATTCGGTATTTCCTTCCAGACTCCTCAGTTCGGAACTGACTCCTGCGACCCCCTGAATTCCCTCCCGCTCTGCTTCCTGGACCATGCGTTCAAGGGCTGCCTCCCTTCCCGCATGGATCATTCCGGTCACCTCCGGGATTTCGCCCCCCAATACGCCCCGGAATGCGGATGTGACTCCGGAGAGGAAACCCATCGACTGCACGCTGTTTCCGACCACGATGCCTTCCGGAACCAGCCCCTTGAGCCGCATGCAGTAGATTTCATTGCCTGAAAGGCCGCTTACTTTCGGGTACGACATTCGCTCCTCCCTGTGTTGAGGACGGACCGGAACTCCCCGGTCCCGGAAATTCTCCAGGCCGCAAGTTTCTGCGCGGTCTTCGCGAGATTGTAAGCCTGAAATTTCATGTGTCAATGCAATTCTTTGAATCTGAATGAGTATGATTGTCTATCGAACCGGACGGGAGCAGGTGAGGGGAAAAGCTCGATTTTTCCCCGATCGCGACTAGAATGATGCGGACGGGCAATCCGTCTTCCTCAAACCCTTTCGAGGAGGAGAAGACATGGGCGTCATGTTGCAGGCATTTTACTGGGATTGTCCCTCGGCCGAAGGGCGGGAGGGAAAATGGTGGAGCTATCTGGATACCCGGCTTCCAGAAATCGCGCAGGCAGGATTCAC
>JAJZTT010000202.1:2713-4209 GCA_021848705.1 Pseudomonadota bacterium | reverse complement strand
ACTTTCGGAGGCAATCCCCTCGCCTGCTCCGCAGCGCTCGCCACGATTTCGGCAATCGAAAAGGAAGGATTGCTGGAACGCGCGGGATCCCTGGGCGCTTTTGTCCTGGAAGGATTCAGGAAAAGACTCGGCGCAGTGAAGGGCGTGGCCAGGATTCGCGGCCAGGGACTCATGATCGGGATCGAGCTCGACCGCCCCTGCGCCGAACTGGTCACGCACGCGCTGGAGAGGGGAATCCTCATCAATGTCACGGCGGAAAAGGTGGTGAGACTCCTTCCCGCGCTCGTCATGAAGGAAGGCGAGGCGCAACAGATGGTGGATTCCGTCTCCGGGCTCATCGAAGAATTTCTCAAGGGGAACTGACGGCAGGACTCCATATCATGAATACTATGAAGCCAAGGCATTTTCTGCAGTTCAGGGATCTCGAAGCATCCGAGTTTGAATACCTGTTCCAGCGCTCGAAGCTTCTGAAGGCGAGGCACTCGAAACGGGAGCTGTATCAACCCTTGAGGGCAAAAACCCTCGCCATGATCTTCGAGAAAAACTCCACCAGGACCAGGGTCTCCTTCGAGGCCGGGATGAACCAGCTGGGCGGATCCGCCCTCTACCTCAATTCCCGCGACACCCAGCTCGGGCGGGGAGAACCCATAGAGGACGTTGCGGAAGTCATCTCGCGCATGGTCGACATCGTGATGATCAGGACCTACGAACAGGACATCATCGAGCGTTTCGCAGGACATTCGCGCGTGCCGGTCATCAACGGACTCACCGACGAATACCATCCCTGCCAGATCCTCGCGGACATCTTCACGTATATCGAACATCGCGGTTCGATCAAGGGGAAGACGGTGGCCTGGATCGGCGACAGCAACAATGTATGCAACACCTGGCTGCAGGCGGCCAAGATCCTGGACTTCAACCTGCATGTCTCCACTCCCCCGGGATACGAAGTGGAGCCGGAAAGGGGCGAGAGCTTCGAATCGATGCATCTCGAATGCTTCGATGATCCGCACGATGCGGCAAGGGGCGCGGATCTCGTCACCACCGACGTCTGGACCAGCATGGGCTACGAGGACGAGGCGGAAGAGCGCAATCAGGTCTTCGCGGACTACCGGGTGGACAAGGAAATGATGGCCCTCGCCAACCCGGACGCCCTGTTCATGCACTGCCTACCCGTCCACCGCGGAGAGGAAGTGGACGCGGAAGTGATCGACGGACCGCAAAGCGTGGTCTGGGACGAAGCCGAGAACAGGCTGCACACCCAAAAGGCGCTGATGGAATACCTGCTGCTTGGTAAAATCACCTCTTAATCGACCACCATCAAGAACCACTGAAAGAACAAGATGAGCGAAATCAAGAAAGCAGTGCTCGCCTATTCGGGAGGGCTCGACACTTCCGTCATCCTCAAATGGCTTCAGGATACCTACCAGTGCGAGGTCGTAACCTTCACGGCAGACATCGGCCAGGGAGAGGAACTCGAGCCGGCGCGCGCCAAG
>JAJZTT010000202.1:0-2703 GCA_021848705.1 Pseudomonadota bacterium | reverse complement strand
GAGGCCGCTCATTGCCAAGCGCCAGATCGAGATCGCCAGGGAAACCGGAGCGGATGCCGTGAGCCATGGCGCAACCGGAAAGGGCAACGACCAGGTCCGCTTCGAACTCGGGTATTACAGCCTTGCCCCGGGAATCCGCATCATCGCCCCCTGGCGCGAATGGGACCTGCTCTCCCGCGAAAAGCTGCTCGCCTATGCGGAAAAATCAGGCATCCCGATCGAAATGAAGCACAGGGCAGGAGGATCCCCCTACTCGATGGACGCGAACCTGCTGCATATCAGCTACGAAGGAAGGCACCTGGAAGATCCATCCGCCGAAGCGGAAGAATCGATGTGGCGCTGGACGGTGTCCCCCGAAGCTGCGCCGGATGAGGCTGAATATATCGACATCGTCTTCGAACATGGCGACATCGTTGCAATAAATGGCGCGAAAATGACACCTGCGGCGGTTCTCGCAGAGCTCAACAGGATGGGCGGACGTCACGGAATCGGGCGACTCGATCTCGTGGAAAACCGCTATGTCGGCATGAAATCGCGAGGATGCTACGAAACCCCCGGGGGAACCATCATGCTGCGCGCGCACCGCGCAATCGAATCGATCACGCTCGACCGCGAAGTGGCCCACCTGAAGGACGACCTGATGCCGCGCTACGCGAGCATGATCTACAATGGCTACTGGTGGGCGCCAGAGCGGATCGCGCTGCAGGCCCTCATCGACCACACCCAGCAGCATGTGAACGGATGGGTAAGGATCAAGCTCTACAAGGGCAACGTCACCGTGGTCGGACGGGATTCCGCGTCCGACTCGCTGTTCGACCCCAATATTGCCACGTTCGAAGACGATCGCGGCGCTTACGACCAGAAGGATGCAGCCGGCTTCATCAAGCTGAACGCGCTGCGTCTCAGAATCGCATCCAGACTGAGGAACAAATGAGTCAATTCGACAATGTCAGCGTGGTGAAGAAATCCAACGTGTTTTTCGACGGAAAATGCGTGAGCCATACCCTGCTGTTTCCGGACGGAACGAGAAAGACGGTGGGCGTGATCCTGCCCTCCACCCTCACCTTCAACACTTCCTCACCGGAGATCATGGAAATCCATTCCGGATCCTGCCGGGTGAAGATCGCAGACGGGGCCTGGCAGGACTGCAAGGCGGGGGAATCCTTCAGCGTTCCCGCGAACAGCCACTTCGTGATCGAAACCTCCGGGCCGCTCGATTACGTCTGTCACTTCTGTTAGGAGGCAACATGCCCTCTTTCGACATCGTCTCGGAAGTCGACAAGACGGAGGTCAAGAATGCGGTGGAACAGACCAACAAGGAAGTCGGCACCCGTTTCGATTTCAAGGGCTCCGACGCCCGTGTCGAACAGGCTGAACTCGAACTCACCGTCTTCGCCGACAACGACTTCCAGCTCGGCCAGGTGCAGGACATCCTGAACGGCAAGCTCACCAGGCGTGGCGTCGACATCAAATGCCTGGAAGTTCCGGAAAAGATCGAGAAAATCAGCGGCAACAAGGTGAAGCGCACCTGCAAGGTGAAGGTCGGGGTGGAATCCGATCTTGCCAAAAAAATCGTCAAGCTCGTCAAGGACAGCAAGATGAAAGTCCAGGCGAGCATCCAGGGCGACACGGTGCGGGTTTCCGGCACCAAACGCGACGACCTGCAGAGCGCGATCGCCCTGGTGAAGAAGGGCGTCACCGATTTTCCGCTGCAATTCCAGAATTTCAGGGACTGAGATGAGGGTGCTGATTCCGCTCGCAGAAGGTTTCGAGGAAATCGAGGCGGTCACCGTGATCGACCTGCTTCGCCGCGCAGGAATCGAAGTGACCAGCGCCGGGCTCGAAAAGGGAGCGGTCGTGGCGAGCCGTGGCGTGGTGGTGATTCCCGACACCGAACTCGACTCGGTTCTCGATGCTGCCTTCGACATGCTGGTGCTTCCGGGAGGCGCAGGAACGAAGCATTTGCGCGAGGACGAACGAATCCTTTCCCTGGTAAAAAGGATGGATCAGGAAAAAAAGTGGGTCGCCGCGATCTGCGCAGCCCCTTCCGTACTTGCGGCATCCGGCATCCTGGGCGGACGCCGCGCCACCTCGTTCCCGGGATCGCTGGAAGCTTGCGGGCACCCCAACGAGGGAACCCCGCTCCTTCAGGACGGCAACATCGTCACTTCGCGCGGACCGGGCACCGCCATGGATTTCGCCCTGCAACTCGTCGAAATCCTCTCCGGACGGGAAAAGAGGAAGGAAGTCGAGGAAGGGCTCAAGCGCCCCTGAGATTTTCGATCCAGGCGCCGTAAATCGTTGACGCGATCCGGTTCAGACCGGCCACCCTTTCCTCCAGATCCGCCCGGATCGAATCTGCATCCTGCACGCTCTCCGAGAGATGTGCCGAAATTTCGGCTGCACCATTCTCGCACCAGGCCTCCACCATCTCCGAAGTCATTTCCACATGGCATTGCAGCCCGAGGTGAGGACCCACGGAGAAAGCCTGGTTTTCGCACCATCGACTCGAAAGCAGGCGCTTCGCTCCGGATGGAATGGAAAAGGTTTCTCCATGCCAGTGGAATGCCTCGAAGGAATCCAGTCCGCCGAACCAGGAGCAATCCGCTTCGACCACATCCACCCTGCCCCAGCCGATCTCGCGGAACTCGTTGCGGCCCACCGTGCCACCCAACGCTTTAGGCATCAGATGACCTCCGAGAC
>JAJZTT010000201.1 GCA_021848705.1 Pseudomonadota bacterium | reverse complement strand
TCCGCAACCGAGGAGATTGCGCTTTTGGCGACGAAACCCAGCGGGATGAAAGGCAGCACGCCGATCAGGATCACCAGCAAGGCAGCGAGCACAATCAGGGCGAATTTCAGTCCGCCATTTCCAGATTTTTTTCTGACCCTGGTCTGCTCGGCCGCCATTCTCGCCGCAGCAGCCTTCCTGCGCATTTCCTCCTCCGCAGCAGCCCTCGCCTGTTCGTGCGCGAGCATGGCGGCTTTCGATTCCACCTCCGACCTCGCTGCCGCTTCCAGCTTGGCCTTCATCTTGTCGAGCCGCTCAGCGCGAATCTGCTCCTCGCTCTTTTCTTCCCTCCTGTTCTCTTCCTCGGCCCTGACCCTGTTTCCCCCCGCCACTTCGTAGATTTCATGCTCGCGGCGATGCTTGTCCCTGTGGATTCCCTGGTAGCTGAAAAGTCCCTGCTGTTCGCTGGAAAGGCGGCTCACCACATCGTAGAAGGAACGGGAAATCAGGATCTGATCCCCTTTTGCAAATCCCATCACGCGGTTCGCATCGTTGACGCCGTCCCCGATCAGGTTTTCCCGTCCGTTCATGTCGGTGACGAGCTTCACCGGACCGAGATTGATCCCCATCCGCACGTACAATCCGGGGTAATCATTGTGGTCGTTGGCTTCGAGGGCATCGCGCAACCTGATTGCGATATGGAGCACTTCCTCCGGATCGGCGAGAAAGCCGATCGCAGCCCCGTCCCCGGTGTCGATGACGATGCGGTCGTCTTCGGGAATCTTCTGCAGCAATTCGGCGAGCAGACGATTGAACTGGCCCTTGATCTTGAACTGGTCGGCTACCGATTTCCTGGTGTATTCGACGATATCCAGGAAAAGCACGGTGGATATCAGGGTTCTCTCGGTCTGGGAAAACTTGCTTTTCCCGGTGGCGCGCTGACGTTCTCCGGCAGCAGGAGCGATTTCCGGCACGACCTCGAATTCCTCGATCTTCTCCTCGGCCTGGGTGAAGGGCGCGATGTAGCCCAATTCCAGCAGTTCTTCGATGGCCGTCTCGAAGGTCTCCGCAGTCCAGAAGGAAGCTCCCGCCATGAGATCCTGGACGCTCGATCGGCCGTCGATCCTGGACAGGATTTCGTTCAATTCGAGGGTGAGGTCCCGGTTGCCCAGTTCCTTCTCCCCCAATTCCGTCCTGATGTAAACGTTTCCGTGGTCCATCTCAAAACCGAATGAAAAAATACTGCACAATCATAACCTATCGACGCCCCGCATGCATCACATCCGGCACTTCCGATATCAGCGCGAGCATTCTTTTGAGCTGGGCAGAATCCACGCCCTCGTCGGTAAGATGCATGCTGGCCCGATCTTTTTTGCTGATGGTGCGCGTGGCCGTCACGTTGACCTTCTCCCTCGACAAAACCTCGAAAATGTCGCGAAGCAGCCCCTGCCTGTCGGAAGCCTCGATCACGATGTCGACAGCATACCTGCCTTCGCCTCCCCCCCATTGGGCATCCAGCAGGCGGCTTTCGTCCATGCGCGCCACGTTCGGACAACTCCTCCTGTGTATCATGATGCCACGTCCCCTGGACACGAAGCCCACGATGGGGTCCGGAGGAACCGGCTTGCAGCATCCCGCGAGCTGGGTGAGCAGCCTGTCCACCCCGACCACCAGCACTTCTCCCGGGCGAGGATGGGATTTCGGCCTGAGCACGGGTTCCCTTTCGGGCTCCCCTTCCCTGAAGCAGGACTGGATCTGCCTTGGCGTGATCCCGCCCCTTCCCAGTTCTGCCAGGAATTCTTCCTGCTTCTGAAAATGGAAATGGGCGGCGATCCTGTCGAGGCTCTCTCCGCTTTTTCCTGCACGCTTCAGTTCCCGCTCGAGGATCTGCCTTCCCTGGGCCACGCTCGCCTCGAAATTGCGGCTGTTGAACCATTGGCGGATCTTGGCGCGCGCCCTGGAGCTCCTTGCGAATTCCGGGCTCAGCCAGTCGAGGCTGGGACCGCCCTGCCTCGCCGAAATGATTTCGACCCGCTCCCCGGTCTTCAGCATGTAGTTGAGCGGAACGATCGCGCCGTCGACCTTGGCTCCGCGGCAGCGATGCCCCAGTTCGGTATGCACATGGTAGGCGAAATCCACCGGCGTGGATCCTCCGGGGAGGTCGATCACTTTCCCTTGCGGCGTCAGGACATAGATCGCATCGCGCGTGAGCCCTTCCCGGATCTGCTTCGCGAGACCGGAAGGCTCTTCCTGCCAGCCGAGCAGTTTTCTGAGCAGCGCGACCTTTTCCTCGACTGCCGCGTCCCTTCTCCCCCCTTCCTTGTAGCGCCAGTGGGCGGCGACCCCCATCTCGGAGGTGTTGTGCATCTCGAAAGTCCTGATCTGCACTTCGAGCGCCTTTCCTTGCGGTCCGATCACGCCGGTATGCAGCGAGCTGTAGCCGTTTTCCTTGGGCCTTGCGATGTAGTCGTCGAATTCCCCCGGAATCGGCATCCACATGTCATGAACCAGCCCGAGCACCGCATAGCAGTCCTTCACGGACTCGACCAGCACCCGCACCGCACGCACGTCGTAGATTTCCTCGAAATCCAGGTTCTTCCGTTGCATCTTCTTGTAGATGCTGTAGATGTGCTTTGGGCGACCGGAGATGTCTCCCCTGATTCCGGCCGAATCGAGCGCTGCGCGCAAATCCGAAATGGCGGAAGAAATGAATTCCTGGCGACCGATCCGCTTCTCGTCGAGGAGCTTCGCGATCTTCCGGTAGGTTTCCGGCTCCAGCACCCGAAAGGAGAGGTCCTCGAGTTCCCATTTGATCTGCCAGATGCCGAGGCGGTTGGCCAGCGGAGAATAGATGTCGCGGATTTCGATCGCGACCTTCAATCTTTCCTCTTCCCGGTCGCTGCCCACCAGTGCCCTCAAAAGCTGCAACTGGTCTGCGAGCTTGATGAGGAGGACTCGCACGTCCTGGACGATGGCGAGCAGCATCTTGCGCAGGCCTTCGAGTTCCCCCTTCTCGATCTTCTCGATTTCGATCAGGGAAAATCTCCTCACTCCGGCCACGAGGCCGGCCACCTCCTCGCCGAATTCCTCCCCGACGTCTCCCGCAAAAAGGAGCAGGGAAGCCGCCACGACCTCGTCATCGAGATGCATCTCTGCTAGGATGGAAGCAGTGCCGATGGCCCGTTCGAGATCCGGAGAATCCGCAGCGGAGAGACGCTCCAGCGCGCGGCGGATGAAGGAAATTTCCTGCGAAGCATAGGCAGGTGCGAGCGAATCCAGCCAGGAATCGATGTTTTCGCGAGGAAGGGTGACGGTAACCATGATGAATTATGTCACAGATCCCGGCAGCATGACTTGGAACGCGAAATATCGCTGGAAGGGCGAATCTCGCGTCATGGATACCTGGGAGAGGATCGCAGGCTCGCTTGCCGAAAACGCTGCCGAAAAAAAATCCTTTCTTTCCATTCTCGAGGATCATGCCTTCCTTCCCGGGGGAAGGATCCAGGCCGGGGCGGGCACCGGCCGCAATGTCACCCTGTTCAACTGCTTCGTGATGGGAGAAATCGAGGATTCCCTTTCAGGAATCTTCGATGCGCTCAAGGAAGGGGCGCTCACCATGCAACAGGGAGGAGGCGTGGGATACGATTTTTCCCCGCTTCGACCGGCCGGATCGGCTGCGAAAACCGCTGGCCTGGTCGCCTCCGGCCCGGTCTCCTTCATGAAGATCTGGGACAGCATGTGCGCCACGATCCTTTCGACGGGCGAAAGGCGCGGCGCAATGATGGGCACCCTGCGCTGCGACCATCCCGACATCCTCGATTTCGTGAATGCCAAGCGCAGCGGCGACTCCCTCAGGAATTTCAATCTCTCGGTTCTCGCAAGCGATTCGTTCATGGAGGCGTTGCGGGAAAATGGAAGGGTTTCTCTGGTCTTTCCCGAAGGCGGAAAGACGGTTTCCGAAATCGGCGCAAGGGATTTGTGGAAGAGCATCATGGAATCGGCCTACGCCTGCGCTGAGCCGGGCGTGCTCTTCATCGACCGGATCAGGGAAGCCGACAATCTGGGCTATTGCGAGCGGGTGAGCGCAACCAATCCATGCGGCGAAATCCCGCTCCCCCCCTATGGCGCATGCGATCTCGGATCGATCAATCTCGCCCGCTTCGTGGAAAGCCCCTTCACGAATAATGCTTCCCTCGACCTGGAAGGAATCGCAAGGACGGCGAAAATCGCAGTCAGGATGCTCGACAGGGTCTACGACGTATCGCGCTTTCCACTCGAAAAACAGCGGAAAGTGGCCCTCTCCTCGCGCAGGATCGGGCTCGGCATCACGGGGCTCGCAGATTGCCTCGCCATGAGATCGGAA
>JAJZTT010000025.1:13638-22659 GCA_021848705.1 Pseudomonadota bacterium | reverse complement strand
CGGCGAGCCCTCGCAGACGAGCTGCTTTTCGGCAGACTTGCCCATGGCGGCGAGGTGGAGATCGACGTCGACGAGGAAGGAAAGGTGAAGCTGGCCTTCGAGGAAGCGGCCGCAGACGCCTGATCTGGCGGAATCCGGGAACTGGTCTATCCTGAATCGTAATCGACGATTCAGGATGGATTCATGAAATTCCGGCATGTATTGTGCATTTTTCTGCTTATTCCTGCACAAGGATTTTCCTTCCCCTTGTATGATCCTCGCTCCCTGCCGATCCGCGAAGAACAGGCACTATGGATCGCCGCATTGGGATTTGCGCTGATCCTGGCATCTCGCATCCATTCCGGAATCCAGGCAATCATGCAGCAGGATGGAAAAACCCCTCCCCTGTCGATCGGATTTCCCGATCCGGAGTTCCACGCCTCCCATCTGGACATCCTGGAATCGATGGAGATGGGCGTGATCGCAACCGACCGGTTCGGCAGGATCACCTACCTCAATCCGGAAGCGCGCATGCTCACCGGATGGAGCCTCTCTGACGCACAGGGCGAATCCCTTTCCGAAGTGCTCCGGGTTTGCGAGGAAGCGAGCCGCGATCCTTCCTGCAATCCCGCCCTGCTCGCCATCGAGGACGCATCCCCCCTCCCGGAAAGAAACCTGATCATGATCGGAAAAGGCGGATCGGAATCGGTCATCACGCTCTCTTCCACGCCGATTCCCGGAGAGGATGGCCAGTTTGCAGGTTCGGTCACCATTTTCCGCAAATCCAGTTGCGACCCTTCTCTGGTGTGGCAGGCCGGGCACGACCTGCTCACCGGCCTGCTCAACCGCATGCTGCTCAACGACCGCCTGATCCATTCCATCGAAAGCGTGAAAAGGAAATCAAAGATCCTTGCCGTCATCTTTCTGGATCTCGACGGATTCAAGCTCGTCAACGACAATTTCGGCCATCCCATCGGGGATCTTCTGCTGAAGGAAGTCGCCATCCGGCTGAAGAAATCGGTGAGGGCGGAAGATTCCGTCGCAAGGCTGGGGGGAGACGAATTCGTGCTGCTCCAGGAAGCTGCGGACCGGAACGAAATCATGGCCTGCCTCGAAAGAATCATGCACGCGGTCAATGCCCCCTATTTCATCGACGGGACAGAAGTATCGGTCTCTCCGAGCATGGGCGTATCGGTTTACCCGGAAGACGATACCGATCCGGAAATCCTGATCAAGAAAGCGGACATGGCCATGTATCACGCCAAGCAGAACGGAAGGAACCGGTTCCACTTCTTCGAACAGAGCCTGAACCGGCAAAGCGGCCATGACCGAAAGAGAAGGATCGTCGAAGCGGTATCGAAAAACCAGCTTCTTCTCCATTACCAGCCGGTGATCGACCTCAGAAGCGGCGAAATCGCGGGATTCGAAGCGCTCCTGAGATGGCAAGATCCGGAGTCTGGGAGGATCGTCCTTCCCCGCGATTTTCTCCCCGGGATCATGGACTCGGATCTCATCGTGGACACGGGATCCTGGGTCCTGGAACATGCCATCGGACAGATTTCAGCCTGGCATTCCATGGGACTTTCCGCAAAAGTCAGCATCAACGTGGCGCCCAGGCAGTTGCAGGATCCCTATTTCCCCGAACTGCTGAAGTCCACGCTGCAAAGGTTTCCCGATGTCTCCCCTTCCGGCATCGAACTCGAAATCCTCGAGAATGCGGCGATTTCAGATTTTCAGCAGTTGCAGAAAACGCTCCTTGCCTGCAGGGAAATCGGCGTCAGGCTGTCCCTGGACGATTTCGGCACCGGCTATTCCTCGCTCTCCCATCTCAAGAATCTTCCCGTCGACCTCATCAAGATCGATCAAAGTTTCGTGAACAGCATGCTGGAGGACCGCGGCAGCATGGAATTCGTCCACGGCATCGTCAGCATGTCCAAGATCTTCAGGAAATCGGTTCTCGCGGAAGGCGTGGAGTCGGTCATGCAGGGCAGGACGCTGCGCAGAATGGGATGCGACCTCGCCCAGGGCTATGCAATTTCCGAACCCATGCCCGGGGAGCACATACCGCAATGGGTGGAGAACTGGTCTGAAGGATGGCCGGAATTCCTGCATTAGCGCAATTTGCCGACCCTTTTCGCGAACATCGCGGTCTCTTCCCGGCTTCCACCCGACCCGTAGCGCAACTTCACGTACAGGTCCACGATGCCCGATACCGGCTCCCGCAGATCGGGCATCGATTCCACGATTCTTTTCCCGTAATCGACCGGGCCTTCCGAAGGCATTCTCCGGATTCCCCTCCTCGCCATCTTCCTGCAAAATTCCAGGTAGATGCGCTGCACCCTGTCTTTCTCCGAAGCCTGCAGGCGCAGCATCAGGACCGAGGTCCCGACGAGGATGAGAACGGAAAGCGCGACGGCGAGCGTGGCCGCAATGTCCCTGAGCGTCGCTCCCTGCATGCCGAGGCTGCCGAAAAAGCGCTTTTGCCGTTCCTCCCCGTACCCGACCACCCAAAGGTTCCAGGTGTTCGCAGCAGCATCCCAGCCGAAACGAATTCTCCTCAGCCAGGCGGCATCCCTTCGCATCATCACCGGAAGGTTGTCCGAATGCAGGGCAGCCGAAACCCCGTCATCGATCCTGGCCGGAGAAACAATCGCGGTCGGATCGATTCTCTTCCACCCCCTGCCCTCCTCCCAGATTTCCACCCATGCATGGGCATCGGACTGGCGCACGACGAGATAATGCCCAAGAGGATTGATTTCCCCTCCCTGGTATCCGGTGACGATGCGCGCGGGAATGCCTGCGGCGCGCATCAGGTAGGCGAAGCTCGATGCGTAATGCTCGCAAAATCCGCTTCTCGTCCTGAACAGGAAATCATCCACCTGGGACGCGCCCAGCAGCGGCGGATTCAGGGTATAGACGAAGCGATGCGCCTTGTAGAAAGAGATCGCGAGCGAGACGATTTCGTCGGCGCTCTTCCCGCGCCAGGCCCTGGCAAGCGCCTCGGATTGCGGATTGGATCCCCATGGAAGCGCCGTCGCCTCTTCGAGATTTTCCGCAGTCTCGAACACCCCTTCTTCGTATTCTGGATGGGAAACCATCCTGTAGCGCCTGATTTCGTTGACCGGGGAAGCAGAGAGGATCTGGTGGTCGGAAGTGACCGAAGCGCCGGATGGAGTGGTGACCGGCATGTCGAGCCCGAAAAGCCATTTCCTGCCGGTCGCCTCCTGCATGACTTCGTATTCCACGCCGGCGCCGATTGCGCGCACCGCGCCTCCCTTCATGTGGCGGATGCCGGTGGTCCAGGACTTTCCGTCGTAATCCCAGAGCACGGGGCCCCGCCAGTAAAGCAATGGCTTGGGCGGAATCGCGGATCTGAAATCCACCCGAAAAGCGACTTCGTCGGAAAGAACCAGATGACTGATGCTTCCGGGAGAAAGCACGTCGTCCAGCCCACTCCTCGCCGCGGTGGAAGTCTTGGGCAGCGCCCAGATCGGACCCGGAATCCTCGGAAACAGCAGAAAAAGAACCAGCGCGATGGGCAGCGCCTGCAACAGGAGATGCATCGAAGTGCGCAGGCAATGCATCGGCTCCGCTTGCCGCATGTTGATGCGGACCAGGTTCGCGGTGAGCACGATCACCAGCCCGAACATGGCGAGCGCAACCGGAATCGACTGCGAATCGAAAAACCAGGTCATGACGAGAAAATAGCCGAGAAAGATCACCAGTGTGGCGTCCCGCCTGCCCTTGAGTTCCATGAGTTTCAGGCAGACGAGCAATGCCAGGAGCGCAAGCCCCGCATCCCTGGAAAACAGCGTTCCATATTGCAGGAAAACCCCGGCAGCCGCCCCCAGCGCAATCGCCTTCTTCAGCCATTCCCGCCTGAATTCGAACAGGCTGAACACCGCCGAAGCGATGCAGACCGCGGTGATCCAGGGCGGGAAAAGCCGGAACAGGGGCCCTAGCGAAAGCAGCACCGCGAAGGTGAGCCAGGCGGAGCGCAGGTTCATGAACGGAACAGCGCGAGCGCTTCCAGCATGCGCATCCTGTGCGTCTCCCCGGAACCCTGGGCAATGGTCTTCCCGGGAAGACGAAGTCCGCAGGAGCCTTTGGCGTCGAGCGCCATGCGGGTGAGCTTCGAGAGGCGCTCCTCGACGTCCCCCTCGAGCTCGTTCCAGTCGAGCCAGAGCGCGTCACCTCCCCGAGGCGCCTCGAATTCCTTGACCTGCAGTTCTTCACCGCGCGCGAGGCTCTTCCAGGCGACATGCCGTGGAGAATCTCCCGGGCGGTAGGCACGGAGCCCCGCGAAATCTTCCTGGCCGGATACCGGTCGCCCCCCGTTTCCGGCATCGCGTCCGTAACGATATTCGACCGAATCTGAAGGGCGCGGATAGACGATGCAGGACATCCTGAGCTCCGCATAGGACCAGGCCCGGAAAAGCCCCAGCGGATAGGTGGTCTGTATGGTGAAGCGCCCTGCGGAAAGCAATCCCCGCTGCTTCGTCGTGATCGACCATTGCGCAGCCTCCTTCCCGGCCTCCCCCACGTCGATGCAGCATTCCCCCTCCGGCCCGATGAGGCAGAGATTCTTCCTTCCCTTGCCGGAACCGTCGAGAGACACGCTGAAAACCGCCTTTTCCCCTGCGTGGACGGGCAGCGCGCGCCCCGCTTCCAGACGCAGGTTCACCAGGTTGCCGTAGGTATGGTAAATGGAAACGAGCGCCATGGCGGCGAGGAGGAAGGTGAGCGCGAATCCAAGGCTCAGGGAATAATTGATCGAACCGGTGAGCATCAAAAACAGGATGAGCGCAAAAAACATTCCGGATTTCGTCGGCAGGATGTAGACCCTCCGCTGGTCGAGCACCGCGATCTTCTCGGGAGGAGATCTGCGTGCCATCCACCTGAAGGGCAGCTTCATCAGGGAATGGCCACTTCCGTGAGCAGCATTTCCGAAGGACGGATCCTGGAATAATCCCTGGCCGGAATCAGCCTGTGATCGACCACGCTCGGCAGCACCGCCTGCAGGTCTTCCGGGATCACCAGGTCCCTTCCGCAAAGGTAGGCCCAGGCGCGCGCTGCGGAAAGCAGCCCGAGCCCGGCCCTGGGGCTCAGCCCGTTGACGAATTCGGGATGGGTCCTGCTGTGAGTCAGGATCGCCTGCAGGTAATCGATCAGCGCGGAAGAAACCTTCACTTTCCCAACCTTTTCCTGGAGCACCACAAGATCGGCCTTGTCCATCGCCGGGGAAAGGGTGGACAGGAGATCCCGCCTGGAAATGCCGGAAAGGAGCTCCTTTTCAGCAGCAGGGTCCGGATAGCCCAGCCGGATGCGCATCATGAACCGGTCGAGCTGGGACTCGGGGAGCGGAAAAGTCCCCACCTGGTCGGCCGGATTCTGCGTCGCGATGACGAAAAAAGGTTCCGGCAAAGGCCTCGTCTCCCCTTCCGAAGTGACCTGCCGCTCTTCCATCGCTTCCAGGAGCGCACTCTGCGTCTTGGGGGTGGTACGGTTGATCTCGTCTGCAAGGATCAGGTTGGCGAAAATCGGGCCGGGATGAAAGCGGAAAGTGGAGGTCTCCCGGTCATAGACCGATGCCCCAAGGATGTCCGCAGGCAGCATGTCGCTCGTGAACTGGATGCGGCGGAATTCCAGCCCGAGAGAATTGGCGAGCGCGTGCGCAAGCGTCGTCTTGCCCACCCCCGGAAGATCCTCGATGAGCAGATGGCCTCTCGCCAGCATGCAGGCGATGGCGAGGCGGATCTGATCCCTCTTGCCCAGGATGATGGATGAGACCTGATCGATGACGGGTTGTATGTCCATGGCCTTGGATTATAGCCGAGCAAAACATCCGTGTACGATCCTGCTAGAATCGGAAGAAAGGAGATGTCATGCTCGCCTTCATCAGCCACCCGGACTGCCTGCTCCACGAAATGGGCAAGGACCATCCAGAATCGCCGGACAGGATCCACGCGATCTCCGACCAGATGATCGCATCCGGGCTCGACATGCACTTCCTGAAAGCGGACGCGCCGCTCGCCACTTTCGAGGAAATCGGAAGGGTGCACTCGAAGGAGCATATCGAAAAAATCCGGAAAAGCGCCCCGGAATCCGGGCTCGTCTGGCTCGATCCTGACACCGCCATGAACCGATACAGCCTGAATGCGGCCCTGCGGGCTGCAGGCGCAGTCCGGCTCGGGGTGGACCTGCTGATGGAAGGACGCGCCGAATCCGCCTTCTGCTGCGTGCGACCGCCCGGTCATCATGCAATGCGAAACCGGGCGATGGGGTTCTGTCTTTTCAACAATGTCGCGGTGGGCGCGGCGCACGCACTCGAACATCACGGGCTCGAACGGGTCGCGATCGTGGACTTCGACGTGCATCACGGCAACGGCACCGAAGACATATTCAGGCACGACGAACGGGTGATGATGGTCTCGATTTTCCGCCATCCCTATTATCCTTTCAGCGGATTCGAGGGAAGGTCGGAGAGAATGGTCAACATCCCGCTTGCCGCCGGAAGCGACGGGGAAGCCTGGATGCAGGCGGTCGACAAATGGTGGATTCCCGCGCTCGAATCCTTCGAACCCCGGTTGATATTTTTCTCTGCAGGGTTCGACGCGCACCGGGAGGACGAGATGGGCGGTCTATCCTTCGTCGAAGCGGATTATGCGAAAGTGACGCAGAAAATCGCGAGGATCGCGCAAACGCATGCCAAGGGAAGGATGGTCTCCACTCTGGAAGGGGGCTATGAACTTTCCTCGCTCGGTCGCTCGGCAGCGGCCCACGTCAAGGCGATGGCCGGTCTATGATGAGGGCGGCCGCGACCTTCCTTCCCTCGTCCATCAGGATGTTGTAGGTCCTGCAGGCGGCGGCGAGGTTCATCACTTCCACGCCGATCCCGGCATCGATCAGGCTGCGCATCAGTTTCGGATGGGGAAAGCGCTGCTTCACACCGGTTCCCAGGATCACCAGTTCAGGGGACAATTCCAGCAGCGCTTCGAAATGATGGACGGCGAGGGAATCGAATTCCGCCACATCCCAGTCCTGAACCAGTTTCTCCGGCATCACGATGAGGCTCTCCGAAAAACGCACCTGGTTCACCGCCACGTAATGTTCCCCGCATGCGGTGATCTGGTTTGAACCGGAAGCTTCGTCCTGGTGCAGTTTCATGAAATTCCCCCGGCGGGATGGCCACTGTAAAGTTTTCGCATAGTCGGGTAAGATTATAGCTTTTTTCGGCCCGGAACGGCTCATCCTGCGATCCAATGCCAGAGGAATCCATGCAACCGATCTACAAGTCTTCCAAGCTCGCCAACGTCTGCTACGACATACGGGGTCCGGTGATGGCCCACGCCAAGCAGATGGAGGAGGAAGGCCATCGCATCATCAAGCTCAACATCGGCAATCCCGCTCCTTTCGGGTTCGACGTTCCCGAAGAAATCCTGCAGGACGTGATCCACAACCTGCCCAATGCTTCCGGTTATTCCGATTCGCTGGGGCTCTTTTCCGCGCGCAAGGCGATCATGCACTACACGCAGGAAAAGAAGATCGCGAATGTGCAGATCGAGGACATCTACATCGGCAACGGGGTTTCCGAACTCATCGTGATGGCGATGCAGGGCCTGCTCAACAA
This sequence comes from Pseudomonadota bacterium, assembly GCA_021848705.1. Taxonomy (GTDB): domain Bacteria; phylum Pseudomonadota; class Gammaproteobacteria; order Burkholderiales; family JABEVD01; genus JABEVD01. The sequence continues at coordinate 15,050 of JAJZTT010000025.1, read as the reverse complement.
CGGCGACGAAGTGCTGATCCCCTCCCCGGACTATCCGCTCTGGACCGCCGCGGTCACGCTCGCGGGCGGCACCGCGGTGCATTACGTCTGCGACGAGCAGTCCGACTGGTATCCGGACTGCAACGACATCCGCGCGAAGATCACCCCGAACACGCGCGCCATCGTCATCATCAACCCCAACAACCCTACCGGCGCCCTCTATCCGGAACCCGTCCTGAAGGAAATCATCGAGATCGCAAGGACGCACCAGCTCATCATCTATGCCGACGAGATCTACGACAAGGTGCTGTACGACGGAAACCGTCACACCTCGATCGCCTCGCTCGCCACGGATGTGCTCTGCATCACCTTCAACGGGCTTTCCAAGAACTACCGGGCGGCTGGCTACCGGGCCGGCTGGCTGGTGGTCTCCGGAGAGAAGAAGCATGCAAGGGATTACATCGAGGGGCTCACCATGCTCGCCTCGATGCGGCTTTGCGCGAACGTCCCGGCGCAATACGGCATCCAGACCGCGCTCGGCGGATACCAGAGCATCGACGATCTGGTCGCGCCGAACGGCAGGCTCTGCAAGCAGCGCGACACCGCCTGGGAGCTTCTCACCTCGATACCGGGCGTGAGCTGCACAAAGCCCGCTGCCGCGATGTACCTTTTCCCGAAACTCGATCCGAAGCGCTATCCGGTCCATGACGACCAGGAATTCGCGCTCGAACTCCTGCAGAAGGAGAAGGTGCTCATCGTCCAGGGAAGCGGATTCAACTGGAAGGAAACGGACCACTTCAGGGTGGTGTTCCTGCCCAACGTGGACGACCTCACCGAAGCGATCGGACGCATCGCGCGCTTTCTGGACGGCTACCGGAAACGCCATTCCGGCTGAATACAAATACAGGAAACGATATGAAAGCAATCAATGTAGGCCTGCTGGGGATCGGCACGGTGGGTTCCGGAACCTTCGCCGTATTGCAAAGGAACCGGGAGGAGATCACCAGAAGGGCCGGACGCGAAATCCGGGTGGCGATGGTCGCCGACCGCGATCTGGAGCGGGCAAAAAAAATCGCAGGTGAAATCCCGGTGACGAATGACGCCTTCGAAGTGGTTTCCAATCCCGATATCGACATCGTGGTCGAACTCATCGGCGGCACCACGATCGCGAAGGATCTCGTGATGCGCGCGATCGAAAACGGCAAGCATGTGGTCACCGCCAACAAGGCGCTGCTCGCCCATTACGGCAACGAGATTTTCGCAGCAGCGCAGAAGAAGGGGGTGATCGTCGCCTTCGAAGCCGCAGTCGCAGGCGGCATCCCCATCATCAAGGCGCTTCGCGAAGGGCTCACCGCCAACCGCATCGAATGGATCGCAGGCATCATCAACGGCACCAGCAACTACATCCTGTCCGAAATGCGCGAAAAGGGAGT
>JAJZTT010000025.1:0-13628 GCA_021848705.1 Pseudomonadota bacterium | reverse complement strand
GAGTGAGCTTCGAGGCCGCCCTGAAGGATGCGCAGGCGCTGGGCTATGCCGAAGCCGATCCCACCTTCGACATCGAAGGGGTCGACGCAGCCCACAAGCTCACCATCATGGCTTCCATCGCCTTCGGCATTCCGACGCGGTTCGAAAAAGCCTACACGGAAGGCATCTCCAAGCTCACCAGTTGCGACATCGCCTATGCCGAACAACTCGGCTACCGGATCAAGCTGCTCGGCATCACCCGGCGCACGCAAAAGGGAATCGAACTGCGCGTGCATCCCACCCTGATTCCCGCGAAACGCCTCATCGCCAATGTCGAGGGCGTCATGAATGCGGTGCTGGTGAAAGGGGATGCGGTCGGCGCGACCATGTATTACGGGGCTGGAGCGGGATCCGAACCCACTGCGTCGGCCGTGGTGGCCGACCTGGTGGACGTCACCCGCATGCACACCGCGGACCCCGAGCACCGCGTGCCGCATCTCGCTTTCCAGCCGGACAGGCTGGCGGACATCGAAATCCTCCCCATCGAGGAAGTCGAGACCGCCTATTATCTCAGGCTGCGCGCATTCGACAAACCGGGCGTACTCGCCGAAGTGACCCGCATCCTCGCCGATCTCGGCATCTCGATCGACGCCATGGTGCAGAAGGAACCGGGAGAAGGGGAAGAACTCGTCGACATCATCATGCTCACCCACAGGACGGTGGAAAAGCACATCATCGAAGCCATTTCGAAAATCGAGGCGCTTGCCGTGATTTCCGGCAGCGTGAAGAGAATCCGTCTCGAAGAACTCAACAGGAACTGACATGAAACATTATACCGGCCTCATCGAACATTACAGGGATCGCCTGCCCGTCGGACCCGATACCCCGATCATCTCGCTCGGAGAAGGCAACACCCCGCTCATCGAACTCAGGAACCTGCCGAAAAAAATCGGCAAGGATGTCCGTATCCTGGTGAAATTCGAGGGACTCAACCCGACCGGATCCTTCAAGGACCGCGGCATGACCATGGCGGTCACCAAGGCGGTCGAGGAAGGATCACGCGCCATCATCTGCGCATCCACCGGCAACACCTCGGCCGCAGCCGCGGCCTACGCCGCGCGCGCCGGAATCACTTCCTTCGTGCTGATTCCGGAAGGCAAGATCGCGCTCGGCAAGCTTTCCCAGGCGATGATGCACGGCTCGGTGGTGATCCAGATCAACGGCAATTTCGACGACGGCATGCGCCTGGTGCGCGAAGTGGCCGAGTCCGCCCCGGTCACCATCGTCAATTCCGTGAACCCCTACCGCCTGCAGGGACAGAAGACCGCGAGCTTCGAAATCATCGAGGAACTCGGGGATGCGCCCGACTATCACGCCCTTCCCGTCGGCAATGCGGGCAACATCACCGCGCACTGGATCGGCTATACGGAGTCGATGTGCCTCGAGACCCAGTCCTGCGTGCACTGCGGCGGCAAATGTCCCTACCACAAGCACAAAAATGCGACCAAGAGGCCGAAGATGCTGGGCTACCAGGCATCCGGCTCCGCGCCCTTCTCCCGCCTTGCCTTCGTCGACGATCCGGAGACGGTCGCAACCGCGATCCGCATCGGCCATCCGGTTTCCTGGAAGCAGGCCTGGACCGTGAAGGAGGAATCGGGCGGCTGGTTCGACGAATGCACCGATGCCGAAATCCTGAAAGTGCAGAAACTGCTCGCCCAGACAGAAGGCGTTTTCTGCGAACCCGCATCCGCCACTTCGCTTGCAGGCGTGCTGATGGATCTGGAGCGCGGCAAGATCGAGGAGGGATCGACCATCGTCTGCACCCTGACCGGGCACGGCCTCAAGGATCCGGACACCGCGATCGCGCAAAGCACCAAACCCGTCACGGTGGATGCGACCCGCTCCTCCATCGAGCGCATCATCCTGGAAAACCTGGCGAAATGATTTTCGCGTAAGGGAAAGAAAAGCCCGCCTTCGGCGGGTTTTTCATTTCCGCCTTCCTTTTCCGCATCCGGAAGAACGGGTAGAATGAATCCATGTCGGATCGGCATGGATGTTCAACCCTGGCTCTACGCACCATGAACGGATCGTTTTTTTTCAGCGCCCTCTGCATGCTGCTTGTCTCGGCCGCTTCGGCGCTTGGGGCAGGATTCGACCCGATCCCGGTGTATTCGATCCATCCCCTCAGGACGAATGCCTCGGCGGATGAGGAACTTGCCAACGGCATCGTGAAGCACGAGCTGTTCGAAATGGCGAAACCGGCAAGCCGCCCCTGGCGCATCGCCTACATTTTCCCGCACATCAAGGACCCTTACTGGTTGGGATGCAGTTACGGCATTCTTTCCGAAGCCAGGCGTCTCGGCATTTCGGTCGACATCCTTCCGGCGCAGGGGTATGACGACCTCGTCGGACAGTTGCGAATCATGGACGAGGCCATCGCTGCCGGATACGACGCGATCGTCCTTTCCCCGATCAGCATGACCGCCAACAATGAATCGATCGCCAGGGCGAAGGCGCACGGCATTCCGGTTTTCGAACTCGCCAACGACAGCACGAGCGGGGATCTCGCGGTGAAAGTGACCACCTCGCTCAAGGGAATGGGCATCAAAGCGACGAACTGGGTGATCCGGGATGCGCAAAGGCGCGGGCTGAAATCGATCGACATCGCCCTGCTCCCGGGACCGAAAGGCGCAGGATGGGTGGAAGGAGAGGTGAAAGGCACCCAGGAAGCGATCCGCAAAGCCCCCATCCCGGTGCGCATCCTCGACATCGAGTACGGCGACAGCGACAGGATCATCCAGTCGAGGCTCGCAGCCGAAATCATCGCAAGGCATGGAAAAAAACTCGACTATCTCATCGGGTGCACCGGCTGCGCCCCGGCGGCAAGGCTCCCGCTCGACGAGGCGAAGCTGAAAAGAAAGATCCGCATCGTTTCCTATGATCTCACCGGAGAAATCGCCAGTCTCATCCCGGATGGAGAAATCTCCGCAGCAGCCGACACCAGGGCGGTGAGCCAGGCGAGAGTGGTGACAGATGCAGCCGTCGAGTATCTGCAAGGCGCAAGATTGCCGAAGGTGATCCTGATCGAAATCGGCCTGGTGGACGGAGAAAATTACCGGAACTACCCCCTCGAAACCTCCATCGCGCCGAACGACCATTTCCCGCAGCTTTCCTACTCGCCGAGATGAAGACCTTAAGAAACAAGATCCTGCTTGGCGCAATCGGAATCTGCATCGCGCTCGCCACTGCCTACATGACGGCGGTCTCGCTCGTCATCCACCAGCAGAACCTGGAGCAATCGAGCGCATCCCTGCTGAAGGCGGCAGGCATCGTGAGGGACGGACTCGGCAGGCGGGAGTCCGACCTGCTCTCCGCATCCAGGGAACTCGCATCCCAGAAAAACCTGGGCTCGACCGTCTGGTACCTGACCCAGTATTCCCGATCCGATCTGGACCGCGATACCCTCGTCAACACATTCGAGCAGCTTGCCCAGGACACCTTCCGCATCGGACTGGTCGCAAGGGCGGGCAGGGTCGCCATCTACAATGCCGCAGGCGAACTGATTTCGTTCTCGCTCCTCGAAGGAGACGAAAAAAGGGTGGGGTATGTGGACCGTCCCTCTCCCGGCATCTTCCGGACGTTGATTCTGCATCCCGGGGAGGAACTCAACTGGAAGAAGACGCGATCCTCGAAAATCGTTGCGGGCGTGGAAGAAAAATCCGCGGTTCCCACCCGGGAAGACGTGCGATACGTGGAGGTGGATGGCGCGCTCTCCATCGAGGCCAGGGTGCCGATCTTCGGGGAAACCTTCGACCCTGCCACCGGCGCCCCGGAAAGAAGGAAACTCGGCTACGTGAGCATGGTGCAACCCATCGGCATGGATTTTTCCGCCCAGTTTTCGAAGCTGACCAGTTTTGCCATCAACATCTTCCTTCCGGGCGGCAACGGATTCGGCTCCCTGAAAGACTACCGGAAGCCGGAATTCGGCCAGGGCGGAAAAACCGGGAAAAACGGTGAAATCCTCGGCATCGCAAGAACCGGAGGAAAGGATTATTACCAGTGCCTCATGCCCCTCCTCCATGGGGAGAAGGTGCAGGGATACATCGCCCTGCTCGAGCCCACCGAGACCGTCACGCGAAATGCATGGGAAATGATCCGCATCCTCTGGGCCATCGCTGCCGTGAGCCTCGTCTTCATCCTGCCGCTATCCTGGTATTTCGCCACCTCGATTTCCCGTCCGATCGGCACGCTCACCAGGATCATCCGCAGGTTCGCAAGCGGAAGGGAAGCGGACCGGGACCTTGCCGCCCTGGAAAAAGGGCGTAACGACGAGCTCGGCGAGCTCACCCGAAGCTTCCTCGCGATGCGCGATGCCGTGGAACAGAAGATCGCCCAGATCAACGAACTGAATGCTTCCCTGGAAGCGCGCATCGAGGAAAGGACTGCCGAACTCGCGGCGAGGGAAAGCGAGTCGCGAACCCTTATCGAAAACTCGCCCGATTCGATCGTACGTTACGACCGGGATTGCAGAAGAATCTACGCCAATCCAGCCTTTGCCGCGATGGCCGAAGTCGAAAAGGAAATGCTGCTCGGCAGAACCCCTTCGGAATATCCAGGCGGGCCCGATTCAGCAGTATACGAAAGAAGGATCCGCGAGGTCTTCGCAACCGGCAAGGACACGCAGTTCGAACTCAGATGGCCGGACAGGAATGGCCGGGAAATCTGCAGCCATGTCCGGCTGACTGCAGAATACGATCGATCCGGGAAGGTGGCGACCGTGCTCGGAATCGGGCGAGACATCACGGAAAGGATGGAATTCGAGCAGGTGATCTGGATGCAGGCGAATTTCGACTCCCTGACCCGCCTTCCCAATCGCCAGATGTTCCACGACAGGCTGGAACAGGAAGCGAAAATCTCCAACCGTACCGGAAACCCGATGGCCTTGCTCCTGATCGATCTGGACAGGTTCAAGGAAGTGAACGACACCCTGGGCCATGATCAGGGCGATCTGCTCCTCATCGAGGCGGCGAAAAGGATTTCTTCCTGCATCCGCGAAGCCGACACCGTGGCCAGACTGGGCGGTGACGAATTCACCGTCCTCCTGCCCGAGATCCTGCATGTCAGTGGCGTCGAAAGGATAGCGCAGCAGATCATCGAGAGACTGGGCGAGCCCTTCGCGCTCGGCAGCGAGGAAGTGCATGTTTCCGCAAGCATCGGAATTTCGATGTATCCGGACGATGCGACCGATCTCGACATCCTTTTCAAGAATGCGGACCAGGCCATGTACGCTGCCAAGGGCGCAGGAAGGAACCGTTTCTGCTACTTCACCCCCGCCATGCAGGAAATGGCGCAAAATCGTCTCCTGATTGCAAACGAATTGCGCACCGCGCTCGCCTCGGAACAGTTCAGGGTTTATTATCAGCCGATCGTCGAACTACCGGGCGGGAAAATCCGCAAGGCCGAAGCCCTGCTGCGCTGGATGCATCCTTCGAGGGGCATGGTGAACCCATCCGGATTCATCTCCATCGCGGAGGAATCCAGGCTCATCCTCTCGATCGGGGACTGGGTATTCATGGAAGCGGTTCGCCAGGCGAAAATCTGGCGCGACGTCCTGAATGAGCCCGTCCAGATCAGCGTCAACAAGTCTCCGCTGCAGATCACCCAGAAGGACAGGTTTTCCTGGTCGGAATACCTGCACCAGGAAGGGCTCGAAGCCAGGCACATCTCGGTCGAAATCACCGAAGGGTTGCTGCTCAACCCCAGCGAGGAAGTGAACGAAAAACTTTTCAGGATGCGCAATGCGGGCATCGAGCTTGCGATCGACGATTTCGGGACCGGACACTCCTCCCTTTCCTACCTCAAGACATTCGACATCGACCTGCTCAAGATCGACCAGAGTTATGTCAGTCATATCGATACCGACGAGAACGATCTGGCGATCTGCCAGGCCATCATCGCGATGGCCCACAAACTGGGACTCGGCGTGATCGCGGAAGGCGTCGAAAATTCCGCACAGCAGGAACTGCTGATCGATGCGGGATGCGACTATGCGCAGGGATTCCTTTATTCTCCCCCGCTCCCCCCCATGGAATTCGAAAGACTGATGGGAATCTAGATGGCCATGCCGGCCCTGGCTCTGCATTCGCGCAGCTTGAGGTCAACGAACTGGAGCTTCTTCAGGGCGAGCAGTTCCTGTTCGCCGTTGCTCGAAAGATAGCGCCTGAGCGTATCGGCCGCCTTTTCGTAATAACCGAAAGTGATGAAAATGTCCGCCTCTTCCATCAGGTCGACTTCCCAGACTTCGAGTTCGGATCCCGAGGAAATCGGGTCGAGATTCTCGTCAGCGCGCGCTACTTGCCCCGACTGGCGGGACTGCATCTTCCGGATTGCGAGATTTTTGGTCTCGTCGGATTTGCGTTTTCCATGGAATTTCACCAGGGCTGCAGCAAGCGACAATGCAGCGATCACCGCAAGGATGGCATTCTGACCGAGCGGCATGAACCAGTCGTCCATATCTTTCCCCTTTTGCCGACTTATTCTGATTTAGGATACCGATTGCACGATTATGGTCTAAAAACCAGCGGAAAGGCCGGCCCAAAATCAAAATCAATGAGAACTGGTCTCGATCAAGAATTCCTCAATGGATTCGCCATCAGAAGGGCACGCCCACGATCCCCTTCAGGATCCATTGGTCCGAAATGCTGGAAAGCCCCCGCCCCAGCCCCAGGTTGAGATCCCACCCCGCCACCGCAGTGTCGACCACTGCATACAATGTCTGGCTTTCCTGCCCCAGGTAGCCCATCCTGCGGACAGGCCCGATTCCGTTGTAACTCTCGAATCCGACGGCAAGGTCCTTTTTCACGGACCATGCGACCTTGCTGTCCAGCTCCAGGGAAGGCGGCAATGCCCCCGGCCCGGAAAGACTCCAGGCGAGATTGCCATTGAAGGCGACCGTCCATCTCCCCTGCCTGAAACCGTAGATTCCCTTCAGTTCCGTATTCCAGGGTGCCTGGCTGACTGCCGTGGCGAGTTTCCCCACTTCCAGGTTCGCCCCCCAGAAATCCTTCTGCCCCGGGTCCCTGGTGGCGATGTACTTGATGCGCAGCTTGGTTCCGTCATAGGAAGCGCCGGTCGCCGCGGAATTGGAGGAGAGGAAATAGGCCCCCAGTTCGAAATTCTCGGTGAGCCCGTAGGAAAACTCGGGAGTCATCCTGTACACATGAACGGGAGGAACCGCCCCCGGGTAATCGCTCGCGCCGCTTCCGGACAAGACGGTATTGTTGTGCACGTCGAGACCGAACTGCCCGGGTGCATCCATCTCGTCCATGTAGACCTGGATTTCTTCGGGCGCTGCAAAGGCGAAGGATGCGTGAAGACAAAGCCATAAGGCGAATTTTTTCATGTCAGTCCGTAGCGCTTCAGTTTCCGGTAGAGCGTGCGCTCGCTGATGCCGAGCAGATCGGCGACGATGCGCCGGTGTCCGTTGTGCCGATCCAGGAGTTCGGAAATGTGGGATGACTCGACTTCTTCCATGGATCGCTCCGGCTTTTTTTCGAAAACAGGAAGAGACTGGTGCACGAGCGGCTGATTCCCGGGATGGACATGCTCCGCGCTGATGATGCCGTTGTTGCAGATCGCCACCGCCTTCATCAGGATGTTCCGGAGCTCCCGCACATTTCCGGGGAAGGAATAGACCATGAGCTTCTCCAGCGCATCGTCCGTCAGCCTGCAGGTCGGCATGCCGGAACGTCCGAGGCGCTTCAGGAGCGCCTCGGCAAGCGCGGGGATGTCGCTCGAGCGCTCCTTCAGACTCGGCAGCCTCACATCGATCCCGGCGATCCGGTAATAGAGGTCCAGCCTGAACCGCCCCTCTCTCGCCATTTCAGGAAGATCGCGGTTGGTGGCGAAGACCAGGCGAACATCCGCATGCAGCACTGCGGAGCCGCCCAGCCTCCTGAATTCTCCTTTTTCCAATACCCTGAGCAATTTCGCCTGCATGGCAAGAGGCATCTCGCCGATTTCGTCGAGGAAAAGGATACCGCCATCTGCAAGCTCGAAAAGTCCCTGCTTCCTGCCGACGCATCCGGTGAAGGCGCCGCGCTCGTGGCCGAAAAGCTCGTCCTCGAACATGCTCTCCGGGATGGATGCGCAGTTGAGGGCAACGAAGGGGCGGTTGCGTCGCGAGGAGCGCTTGTGCACATATTGCGCAGCCAGTTCCTTTCCCACGCCGCTTTCCCCGAGCAGCAGGATCGGCGCCCCGGTTTCCGCAGCGCGGGTCAAATGATCCAGGCAGGAAAGAAAGGCGGGGGAACTTCCGATCATCTGCATTTCGCTGCAGTCGAGCTCGGCGGAACCCGCGATGTGGAAAATCGCTTCCCCGAGGTAACGCCTGCCGTCCGAACCGGATACCGGATGTCCCTTGATCCGCACATATTCCTCCCGGTTCTGCCTGTCGTAATGGGTGTGCATCACTTCGTGCATCCTGCCGCTTCTGAACACTTCCTGGTGCGGACAATCCTCGCCGTTCCTGTGACAGGGAACGCTCGAAAGATGGGAAACCTGATGGCAAAGCCTGCCCACGATGGCCTTCCTGTCCACCCCGTAATTCTCGCAATAGGCGCGGTTGGCGGCGACGATCCGGTAGTGCTCGTCGATCAGAACGAAAGGATTTTCCTGAACGTCGATGAGGGACTGGAGTTCCATTGCCTGCATCACTTTTCCTGCCAATATGTCATGACATGATCCGTCAATCTATCACGAATCCTGCCAGATTGACATGAAAAATTGACGGCGAAAATTGCCGTTGCTGAAAAATCAATAAACTGCATCTATGGCACGGCGATTGCAATCCAGTGAAAATGGACCCGATCGCCCTGCCATGTCGCGCGGGCCGAAGTGTCCTACAATAACATTCACAGTCCTACGGAGATTTCTGATGAGCAAGGTTTGCGTGGTCGTAGTATCCGGCAGCATGGAACGCCTGCAGATGGCCGCCATGGTGGCTTCGGTCGCCGCCGTGAGCGGACATGAAACGCTGATTTTCCTCTCGATGAATGCATTGCCGCATTTCATCAAGGGGCGAGAAATCGAGGCGCCCGTCGAAGGGGAAATGGGCACCCTGATGCAGGAAAAGAAGGTGCCGAAATTCAAGATGCTGTTCGAACAGGCGGTTGAACTGGGGGACGCCAGACTATATCCTTGCTCGATGGCGATGGACGTTCTGGAAGTCGGACACGAAGATCTGGAATCCTATCTCGGCGAGCCCACCGGGCTCACCAAATTCCTCGACGATGCGCAGGACGGTCAGGTCTGGACTTTCTAAGGAGAAATGCAATGGCTGAAAAAAGAATCATCGACGCGCGCGGCAGCTTCTGCCCCGGTCCCCTGATGGAACTCATCGCGGGAATGAAGATGGCGAGCGTGGGGGACGAACTCGAAGTGCTCTCGACCGACAAGGGCTCCGCAAGCGACGTTCCGGAATGGATCAGGAAAGTGGGCCACGAACTCGTCGGCACCCGGGAAGAAAACGGCGTCTGGTACATCACCGTTCGGAAAGCAAAATAATCACACAAGAGGAGGAGGCAAAATGCGGATACTGATCGTAGGCGGCGGCATGGGCGGAACCATCCTGGCGAACAACCTTGCTCGCAGGCTCACCGGAGAACTGAAGAACGGGAAGGCGAGGATCACCATGCTTTCCGCATCGGACAAACACATGTACCAGCCCGGACTGCTCTATCTCGCAGTCGGCAGGACCACCCCGGACGAACTCTACCGGGATCAGGCAAGCCTCCTCGAGCCGGGAATCGAATTCCATGTCGACCCGGTCACCGAATTCAGGCTCGACGAGAATCAGGTGGTGACGAAGGGAGGGAAAAACCATTCCTACGATCTCCTGGTGATCGCGACCGGTTCCCGCATGTTCCCGGAATCCATCCCGGGGCTCGCCGAAAACAGCGAAACCTTCTACACGGAAGAATCCGCGCTCAGGATGTTCAAGCGCATCCGCGACTTCGAGGGAGGGCGCGTGGTGATCACGGTGGGGGTGCCGCACAAGTGCCCGATGGCCCCGCTCGAAATCACCTTCATGCTTCACGACTACTTCAAGGATCGCGGCATCCTCGACAAGGTGAAATTCCACTACACCTACCCGATCGGCCGCGTCCACAGCCTGGAAAACGTCGCGAAATGGGCCGCTCCCGAGTTCGACAGGCTCGGCATCACCTACGAGACCCTGTTCAACATCAAGGAAGTGGACGGCGAGAACAAGGTGCTGAAGAGCGAGGAAGGCACCGAAACGCCTTATGACCTGCTCATCTCGATTCCGGCACACCGCGGCATGGAAGTCATCGAAAAGAACGGGCTCGGGCAGAACGGCTGGATCCCGACCAACCGCTACCAGCTCAACATGGAAGGGCGCAAGAACGTGTATGTGCTGGGCGACACCACCAACCTGCCGATCAGCAAGGCCGGTTCCACCGCCCACTTCGAGGCCGACACCCTGGGCGAAAACATCGCGGCGATGGTGAAGATGGGCACCCCCGTGAGGGATTACGACGGCAAGGTGTTCTGCTTCATCGAGGCGGGAAAGGACCGCGCGACCTATGCCATGTTCAACTACCAGACCCCGCCCGACCCGAAAGCGCCGACGAAAGCGGTGCACTGGTTCAAGATGGCCTACAACAAGCTATACTGGGCCTCCGCTCGCGGACTCCTGTGAGGAGGAACCATGAGCGCTACTGACATGAACGAAGTCGAAAGGGTGGTCGAAGCCGCGCGAGACGCCCTGACCGACGAAATGGTGGGCAGGCTCACCGCCGCGGTGGGCGGCGGCCTCACCCTGATCGACCAGATCGACCGGGCAGGGCTCGGCAAGGCGATTCCCGCCATTGCCGAAATGGTCAACAACGGCGACCTGGAGCGCGTGGTGCAGCTCGCGAGAGTCTACGGATCCGCACAGGATGCGCTGACAGACGAGATGGTGGGCAGGCTCACCGAGGCGGTGGGTGGAGGACTTTCCCTCGTCGACAAGGTGAACCGGGCGGGGCTCGAAAAAGCGATTCCCGCGATCGCCGAAATGGTCAACAACGGCGACCTGGAAAGAATCGTGCAACTCGCGAGAGTGTACGGCTCCGCACAGGACGCATTGACCGACGAGATGGTGGGCCGCCTTGCTGAAACCATCGGCGAGGGGCTCTCGCTTCTGGACCGGTTCAGCCGCGGAGGCGCATTGCGGCTCGTCACCATCCTCGAGCGGCTCGAATCGACAGGAGCCCTGGAACGGACCGCGACAGTGCTGCCGCAGCTCGTAGACCGTCTCGGCATGCTGGAAGCCATGCTGCAATGCGTGGAAGAAGCCTCGAACGAAAGCAGGAAGGCGCCACCTTCCTCCGGAGGATTCGGCGGAATCTGGTCGATCATGAAGGACCCGGACAACCAGGAAAGCCTGAAATTCCTGATTTCGGTCGGAAAAAAGCTGCGAACCAAGTGCCCTGGCTGAAAAAGGCCCGCGAAAGCGGGCTTTTTTTGCCTTGCGAAGCAGTGTAAATTGGCAGATTTGCCGGGCTTCGCCACGAATCATGATGACTTCTTTCGTCGTTGCGGTGTTTCTGCTCGTCTACCTGGGCATGATTTTCGGCGGTCTTCCCTTCGTGCAACTGGATCGCACCGGGATCGCCCTGCTGGGAGCGATTGCGCTCGTGGCATCGCAATCGATGAGCCTCGACGAAGCCTACCGCTCGCTCAACCTACCCACCCTGATCCTGCTGTTCTCCTTCATGGTGATTTCTGCGCAGCTCCGTCTGGGCGGCTTCTATACCCGGGTGATTCTGCAGGCAGGCAGTCTGGACATGCGCCCTTCCCTGTTCCTCGCCGCCACCATCGCCACTTCCGCCACCCTCTCGGCCGTATTCAGCAACGACATCGTCTGCCTTTCGCTCACCCCGGCCCTCGCCGAGATCTGCCTCGCGCGTCGCCTCGACCCGATCCCGTTCCTGATCGGGCTCGCCTGTTCCGCCAATATCGGCTCCGCAGCAACCCTCATCGGCAATCCGCAAAACATGCTGATCGGCCAGACCCTGAATCTTTCCTTCGGGCGGTATATCCTCCACGCTTCCCTGCCGGTAGTGATGTCGCTGGTCGCAACCTGGGTGGTGATCCTCGCTTCGAGAAGGCGCGTGGGGTGGGTTTCAACGAATTTCGCCGCTATCGGACATCAGGATCATGCATTCGATCCCTGGCAGACTGGAAAGGGAATTGCGGTGGCGGCGACCCTTTTCGCAGCCTTCCTGTTCGCGCCCTGGCCGCGAGACCTGATGGCACTGGCCGGAGCGGGGATCCTGCTGACCAGCCGAAGGCTGCATTCGCAAAGGACCCTCGGTCTGGTGGACTGGCAGTTGCTGATCCTTTTCATGGGATTGTTCGTGGTCAACCACGCCATGCAGCAGACCGGAATCCCTTCCCGCCTGGTGAATTCCCTGGCTTCCCATGGCTTCGATCTCGGCAACCAGGGACCGCTTTTCCTCGCCAGCGTCTTTCTCAGCAATGTCGTTTCCAACGTGCCGGCCGTCATGCTGCTTTTGCCTGCGACGATCGGCGAGCATGCAGCGACCCTACTCGCCCTCTCCAGCACCCTCGCGGGAAATTTCCTGATCGTCGGCAGCATTGCCAACCTCATCGTCGTGAACGAGGCAGCCAGGAAAGGCATCCGGATCAGCTGGAAGGAGCATGCCGGTCTTGGGGTGCCCGTCGGCGTGATCACCCTGTTGCTGACCCACCTCTACCTGCCGGCCTGACGCGGCACTGCTATGCTTGAAGCAGGGAGGACATCATGCGAAACATCGTCATCATCGGCGCGGCTTCAGGCTACGGGGCGTCGAACCCCGCATGCCAGGATGGGCCGGAGGTTCTGAGATCGTTCGATTTCCTGGAACAGCTCGAAGAATCCGGGATCATCTATCGATGGAACGGGATCCTCCACCACGAAGAAGGCGAGGATCGACTCCCTGCAATCGCAAAAACCTGTTCCAGGCTCGCGGACAGGACCGAAGCGGCGATCCGGGGCGGCGATTTCCCGATCGTGGTGGGAGGGGATCATTCCTGCGCGATCGGAACCTGGGCCGGGGTGAGACGAACCACGGAGCGGCTCGGACTCGTCTGGATCGATGCGCACATGGACAGCCATACCTTCGAAACCAGCCCTTCGCTCGCGATCCACGGCATGCCGCTCGCCTGCCTGCTTGGATACGGAAGCGCCGCGCTCACGAAAATCCCCCCTTCCGGTGCCAAGCTTCGCCCGGAGGATGTCTGCCTGATCGGCACGAGAAGCTACGAGAAGGAGGAGAAGGAACTGCTCGATACGCTCTGCGTGCGCATCTGTTTCATGGAAGAGATCAGGAAGCGCGGGCTCGGCGCCTGCATTTCCGAAGCGATTTCCATCGTCACCAAACACACCACGGGATTCGGCATCAGCATCGATCTGGATGCATTCGACCCGATGGAAGAGCCCGGAGTGGGCTCCCCGGTTCCAGACGGGATTTTCAGGAACGAGATCGCCGAAGCGTTTGCCGGAATCGCCGAGCGCAAGGATTTCCTCGCCCTCGAAATCGTCGAATACAATCCCTACCTCGACAGAAAGTTCGCCACTGCAC
>JAJZTT010000200.1 GCA_021848705.1 Pseudomonadota bacterium | reverse complement strand
AGGAAATCGTCCACGCCGGCTTCGGCTGCGATGGCAGCTGCGGTGTGGCGGTTGTCGCCGGTGATCATGACGGTCTTGATGCCCATCCTGCGAAGCTCGGAAAATCGCTCCCGGATGCCGTGCTTCACGATGTCCTTGAGTTCCACGACGCCCAGCACCCGGCTCCCGTCCGCGACCACCAGCGGGGTGCTGCCGCGCCTTGCGACGTCGTCGACGATGGCCTCTACCCCGTGGGGGAAAGATTCGCCGGTCGATGCGATGAGGTTCCTGATCGCATCCACCGCGCCTTTCCTGATTTGCCGCTCTCCCAGGTTCACCCCGCTCATCCTGGTATGGGCGGTGAAGGGGACGAAGGAGGCGCCGAGCGCATGGAGGTCGCGTTCCCGGAGTCCGAATTTTTCCTTGGCGAGCACCACGATGCTCCGCCCCTCGGGGGTCTCGTCGGCCAGGGAGGAAAGCTGCGCCGCATCGGCGAGTTCGCGTTCGGTCACGCCGGGAGCGGGCTGGAAGTGGGTCGCCTGGCGGTTGCCGAGGGTGATGGTCCCGGTCTTGTCCAGGAGCAGCACGTCCACGTCCCCAGCCGCTTCCACCGCGCGCCCGGAGGTCGCGATCACGTTCTTCTGCAGCATCCTGCCCATTCCCGCCACGCCGATCGCGGAAAGCAGGCCGCCGATGGTGGTCGGGATGAGGCAGACGAGCAGCGCCACCAGCACCGTGACCGAGACCGGGTGCCCCGCTTTTTGCACCTCCACGCCGTAGATCGAATAGGGGAGAAGGGTCGCGGTGGCGAAAAGGAAGATGATCGTCATCGCCACCAGCAAAATGGTGAGCGCGATCTCGTTGGGGGTTTTCTGCCGCTTCGCCCCTTCCACCATGGCGATCATCCTGTCGAGGAAGCTCTCGCCGGGATTGGTCGTGACCCGCACCACCAGCCAGTCGGAGAGGACGGTCGTGCCGCCTGTCACCGCGGAAAAATCACCGCCGGATTCACGGATCACCGGGGCCGATTCGCCGGTGATGGCGCTCTCGTTCACGGAAGCCACCCCCACGATCACTTCGCCGTCCGCCGGAATCATGTCCCCCGCCTCGGCCAGGAAAAGGTCTCCCTTGCGCAGCGAGGAGCTCGCAACAGTGGAAAAAGCGGCGTCCCGTCGTGGTTCGGCCAGCTTCTTCGCCATGATTTCGCGCTTGGCGCGGCGCAAGGTCGCCGCCTGGGCCTTGGCCCTGCCTTCTGCAATGCTTTCCGCGAAGTTCGCGAAAAGCACCGTGAACCAGAGCCACAGGGAAATGGAAAGGACGAATCCGGTCCCGCCCTGTCCGGGAAGGGGCTGGAAGCAGAGCAGGGTGGTGAGCAGGCTGCCCACCCATACCACGAACATCACCGGGTTTTTCATCTGTTGTCGGGGGGAGAGCTTCCTGAATGAATCCAGGAATGCCTGACGGATGATTTCCCTGTCGAGCAGGATTTTTTTGGTCATGGTTTGACTCCCGTCATGGAAAGCTGCTCGACCACCGGGCCCAGGGCGAGCGCGGGAACGAAATTCAGCGCCCCGACCAGGATCACCGTGCCGATCAGCAATCCGGCGAAAAGCGGGGTATGGGTGGCCATGGTGCCAGCGCCTTCGGGAATCCTTTTCTTTGCAGCGAGGGATCCTGCGAGCGCGAGTACCGGAATCATCATCCAGATCCGCCCGAGAAACATGGCGACCCCGAGGGCAATATTGTAGAAGGGGGTGTTCGCGGAAAGCCCTGCGAAGGCGCTTCCGTTGTTGCCCGCCGCGGAGCTGAATGCGTAGAGGATTTCGGAGAAGCCGTGCGCGCCCGGGTTTGCCACCCCGGCTTTTCCCGCATCCAGAAGCACCGCGAGCGCAGTGAGTCCCAGGATCAGGATCGGCGGGATCAGGATGAAAAGGGAGGCCATCTTGATGTCGAAGGCGGTGATTTTCTTGCCGAGGTATTCGGGGGTTCTGCCGATCATGAGCCCCGCGATGAAGACTGCGATCACCGCATAGACCAGCATGCCGTACAATCCGGAACCCACCCCGCCGAACACCACTTCGCCCAGCTGGATCTGCGCCATCGGAACGAGACCGCCGATCGGCGTGAAGGAATCGTGCATGCTGTTCACCGCGCCGCAGGAGGCGGCCGTGGTGACGGTGGCGAAGAGCGCGGAATCGACGATGCCGAAGCGGGTTTCCTTGCCTTCCATGTTCCCGCCCGATTGCATGACGGAAGCCTGCTGGTCGACCCCGAGCGAAGCGAAGGCGGGATTGCCGGCCTGCTCGTAGTGCTCGGCGACGAAAAGGAATCCGGTGAAGATGAGGGTCATGGAAGCGAGGATCGCCCATCCCTGCCTTCTGTCGCCCACCATCGCCCCGAAGGTGTGGCAAAGCCCGCCGGGAATCAGGAAAATCGCGAGCATTTCCAGATAATTGGAGAAAGGGGTCGGATTTTCGAAGGGATGCGCGGAATTGGCGTTGAAGAATCCGCCGCCGTTGGTGCCGATTTCCTTGATCGCCTCCTGGGATGCGACCGGACCCATCGGGAGGGTCTGCGCCACCCCCTGCGGGCCGTGCACCGTGAGATAGGGGGAGAAATTCTGGATCACGCCCTGGCTCACCAGAAGCAGGGCCAGGATCAGCGACAAGGGCAGCAGGATGTACAGGATGCCGCGGATCAGGTCGACCCAGAAGTTGCCGATGGTCTGCATCCTGTGGCGGGCGAAGCCGCGGATCAGCGCGACGGCCACCGCCATGCCGATCGCGGCGGAAAGGAAGTTCTGCACCGAAAGGCCGGTCATCTGGGTGAAGTAGCTCATGGTCGATTCGCCGGAATAGCCCTGCCAGTCGGTATTGGTCATGAAGCTCACCGCGGTGTCGAACGCCGAATCGGGGGAGAGCGCGCCGAAATGCTGCGGATTCAATGGCAGAAATCCCTGCAGCCTTTGCAGGCCATACAACGCGATCGTCCCGACCAGGCTTGCCAGCAGCATGGAAAGCGCATAGCGCCTCCAGCCCATTTCCTCCTCGGGGTTCACGCCGCAGATCCTGAAGGCGAGACTTTCCGCCGGGCCGAGCCAGCGCAGGAAGGAAGGGATTCTTCCCTCGTAGATGCCGGCCATGCATTCGCCCGCGGGCTTGACGAGAAGGAGCAGGGTGACGAGGAAGAAGGAAATCTGCATCATCGCGTTCATCAGAATTTCTCCGGTTCGAGCAGGGCCGCGAAAAGATAGAAGACCAGCCCGAGTGCGGCGATTCCCGCCACGGCATAGATCCAGTTCATGATTTTTCTCCGAGCTTTTCGCATCCCAGGATGAAGAGCCAGGACAGGGCGAAGAGGACTGCCAGGATCCCGATGCAGATCGCCTCCATGTTTTTCTCCGTTGGTTTCGATACAGCTATCATAGGAATTTCCGCGTAAAAATGACGTAATGATTTCTTGCGGGAGCATAAGGATTGCGTAAAGAAGGTCGTTGAAGGGGGGGGCGGGATCGGCTATGCTTCCCGGATGGATTCCAGATTCGCGAGAGGCCTGTTCCTGGCCTTATGCTTCCTTCCCCTGCCATGCCGCGCCGGGGTCGTCGTGGAGGACGATCTCGGCAATCGGGTGAGGCTCGAACGTCCCGTTCAAAGGATCGTGAGCCTCGCCCCCAACATCACCGAGATCCTGTATGCGGCCGGAGCCGGGGAAAAGCTGGTGGGCGCGGTCGAATACAGCGATTATCCGGCTGCTGCAAGAAGGATCCTGCGGGTGGGCAGTTCGCAGGCTTTCGACGTGGAAAAGATCGCGGCCCTTCATCCCGACATCGTTTTCGCCTGGAAGAGCGGCAATCCGGCCGGGCTCCTCGATCAGCTCGAAACGCTCGGCATCCGGGTGGTTCTGGTCGAGCCGCCCGATCTGCCTGGAATCGCCAAAGACATCAGGATGGCCGGGGAAATCGCAGGGACGGATGCGATCGCGGAACAATCGGCCTCCGCATTCCTGGCGCGTTACCGGGAACTGAAGGAAAAATATTCCGGAAGACGCAAGGTGAAAATCTTCTACGAGATCTGGAACGATCCGCTCATGACGGTGAGCCAGCATCAGTTCATCGGCGAAGCGATGCATCTATGCGGAGCGATCGATGTGTTCGGGAATCTTCCTTCGCTCGTTTCCACAGTGAGCGTGGAAGCGGTCCTTGCGGCCGGACCGGAGGCGATCGTGGCGAGCGGAATGGGCAACGTGCGCCCTTCCTGGCTGGATGAATGGAAAAAGTGGGACGGATTTTCCGCTTCGAGGCATCTTTATTTCGTTCCTGCAGACCTCATCAACCGGGCGGGCCCACGTCTTCTGGATGGCGTGGAAATGCTTTGCGGGGAGGTGGAGGCCGTGCGCAAGGGGGGGTAGGCAGATTGTGAGCCACCCCCCTTTTCGGCTATCATATGAGGAT